>JBEKCH010000026.1:0-35701 GCA_050014975.1 Candidatus Limnocylindrales bacterium | reverse complement strand
GACCCTTCGGCGTCAGGCGGGCGTTAGCATGGGACATGAGGGCCCTTCCTTCGACTGCGGCTTCGACACCAGCAGCCGAAAGATACGGGCCCTCAGCCCGTCAACAACCTGATTGGGAACTAAACCTAGGTGTTCTTCCCCGTCAGGTTGTTGACGGGGAAGAACATCTAGGCGGCCCCTCGGACCTCGCCAAAGGGATCCGCACGACCCATACTTCGACCCGACGACCGACCGCGGCCGGCATTGCCTGACGGAGTGGCAAGTGGGGGTTCTGATGGATCTCGTAGCGGGCGACGCTCGCGAGATCCTGCTGGCCATCGGCATGGACGACTGGGCCGGCCTGCGCGACCCGGCCCGTTTCGCAGCCTGCATCTCACTCGGCGGGGGGCTGGACCAAACCTGGCTCGACCTGTTCAGCCAGGCCGCCCGCGAAACGAGCGGCGGCGACTTCCCCGCCCCTTTCAGCGACAGCACCTACCCGCTCGAGAGCCAGCTGGCCCGGCTGTGCGAGCGAACCGTCGAGTGCCTGGACCCGGGCTGGGTCGACGATGTGGCTCTTCTGCCGGACGGCCAGCTGGACCGCGTCGCCGCGCGCTGGATCGACCTGATCGACTGCGAGGAGTGCTCCGTCGATCCGGATGAGAAGCCGATGCTGCGCGAACTGGCCGGCGAGATCGTCGACTTCTGCCGCCGTGCCCAGGGCGCCGAAGACGTCGTCTTCGCCTGGTCTATCTAGAGCGGGCACCGGGGTGCTCGCCCTCTCCGCCGGCCGACCAGCGGCGGCGCGCGCGGGCAGGAGCGGCCTCAAAGGGCAAGGCCGTCGTGCCGAAGGCGAAGCGCGCGCCCCTTGCGGCCGCAATGCCCGGGTGGTCGCATTCGATCCGAGCAGGGCGCCATCCCCGCTCAGTAGCCCAGTCGCGCCCAGGCAGGGCCGCCCGGAGCCTCGATCAGCTCGACCAGCACGCCGTGGCAGCTCTTGGGGTGGACGAAAGCCACCGGCCCTTCAGCCCCTTTGCGTGCGGTCCTGTCGATGACCTGCAGCCCGTCCGCCGCGAGCTTGTCCAGCGCCGCCTGGATGTCAGGGACCTCGAAGCAAACGTGATGGAACCCCTCGCCCTTCGCTTCGAGGAACTTGGCTGCGCCCGTGGTGTCGTCATCGGGCCGAACGAGCTCGATCTTGACCTCGCCCACCGACAGGAAGCCGATCGTCACGTGGTCGTACGGCATCGGCATGACGGTCTCCACCGCCAGGCCGAGCTCGTCTCGGTACAGGTTCAGCGCCGCGTCGAGATCTCGGACGACGACGGCCACGTGGTGGATCTTGCCGATGCCAAGGCCATCGGGCAGGGCGGACTCGAGCTGATCCATGACTCTCCTGCGACTTCGCACCGGATGCGGGATCGGACAGGCGTTCGATACGCGATCGGGTCCGCTTCACTGCCGGCTGCGCGGCTCATGGTACGAAATGAACGGCGGCACGTGGCGGCTGTCGGGTTCACGCTCGCGCCGCGCCCGCGGCGGAGGCTCTGGCGGAGACCTGAGGGCCTGCCGCTTTCGGCTAACCGCAGCCCTGGCAGCTGCTGGCAGCTGCCAGGTTCTCCAGGGGTCGGCAGCTGCTGGGAGCTATCCCATTCGGCAGGCTCACGCCTCCCCGCCTCGCGCCTCGCCGCCTCATATGGTGATCAGCTCGCGGTGCTCACCCCAGACGGACCGCAGCCGGTCGCAGATCTCGCCGACCGTCGCATAGGCCTTCACCGCCTCGATCATTGGAGGCAGCAGATTCTCATCGCCTCGGGCGCACTCCTCGAGTCGGCGCAGGGCAGCCTCCCAGGCAGCGGCGTCGCGTTCGGCCCGAACCCTCTGGACGCGGGCGCACTGGCGGCGTTCGCCTTCGGGATCGATCCGCTGCAGCGGCGGAGTGGAACCCTCCTCGTCGCGGAACATGTTGACCCCCACAACCACCCTAGCCCCACTCTCGACCGCGCGCTGGACGAGGTATGACGATTCCTGAATCTGGCGCTGCTGGTAGCCGACCTCTATCGCGGCCAGGGTGCCGCCCACGGCGTCGATCTCGGCCAGGTAGTCGTTCGCCGCCTTCTCGAGGCTGTTCGTGAGGGACTCGACGTAGTAGCTGCCGGCCAGCGGATCGGGCGTCTCAGTCACCCCCGATTCGTAGGCCAGGATCTGCTGCGTCCGCAGGGCCAGGCGCGCCGCCTCCGCCGTCGGCAGGGCCAGGGCCTCGTCACGAGAGTTCGTGTGCAGGCTCTGAGCGCCGCCGAGTATGGCCGCCAGGGCCTGCACGGTCGTCCTCACCACGTTGTTGTCGATCGATTGAGCGGTCAGCGACGAGCCCGCGGTCTGGACATGAAAGCGGCAGGCCATGGAGCGAGCGTCGGTCGCGCCAAATCGCTCCTTGACGATGCGAGCCCACATCCGACGGGCGGCGCGGAACTTGGCCACCTCCTCGAACAGCTCGCTCCACGCGGCAAAGAAGAAGCTGAGGCGATCGGCGAAATCGTCGATGCTCAGCCCGCGGTTCAGTGCCGCCTCGACGTAGGCGATGCCATCGGCGAGGGTGAAGGCCAGCTCCTGCGCCGCCGTGGCTCCAGCCTCTCGCATGTGGTAGCCGCTGATGCTGATCGTGTTCCAGCGTGGCAGCTCCCTGGAGCAGAACTCGAAGATGTCGGTTACGAGCCGCATCGAAGGCCGCGGCGGGAAGATGTAGGTCCCGCGAGCGATGTACTCCTTGAGGATGTCGTTCTGAGTGGTGCCGCTGACCCGGCTCCGCGCCACGCCCTGCTTCTCGGCGACGGCCACGTAGAGAGCGAGAAGAACCGCCGCCGAGGCGTTGATCGTCATGGAGGTGCTCACGGTCCCCAGCGGCAGGCCATCGAGGAGAACCTCCATGTCCGCCAGGGAGCTGACCGGAACGCCGACGCGCCCGACCTCGCCCTCGGCCTGCGGCGCGTCCGAGTCGTAGCCCATCTGGGTGGGCAGGTCGAAGGCGACCGACAGGCCCGTCTGGCCCTGTTCGAGGAGGTATCGGAAGCGGCGGTTGGTGTCCTCGGCGGTCGAGAAGCCGGCGTACTGGCGCATCGTCCACAGACGGCCGCGGTACATCGTTGGCTGGACACCCCGCGTGTAGGGGTACTCTCCCGGACGGCCGAGATCGCGGTCTTCGTCCAGGTCGTGCACGTCGGCCGGGGTGTAAAGATCCTGGATCTGCACACCGGATGTGGTGAGGAACCGATCCTGGCGCTCGGGCGAGCGCGAGATCGCTCTGGCCCGGGTCGTGGCGCGCCAGCGCTCCCGTCCCGGATCCACCGCCGCCTGGTCGTTCGTTCCACCCTGCCTGACCACCTGGTCCTCCGACACGTACCGCTTCCTCCAGCATCTCACGCCTTCGATCGGACGGGCGCGCTGCTGGATCATGGCACGTCCTCGGGCCTGCCCGCTAGCCGCGGCAGCGGGCGCGTGCACCAAGCGCAGGGCCACCGGTCGATCGCCTTAGCTCGCCGCGTCCGACGAGCGCGGGCCAGGGTTCCGACGAGCCCCTGAACCAGCGCACTGGGAGGGTGCGTCGGCAAGGCGCGCAGGCGCCGACGCAGGCGTGCGCCGGGCGAGGGTCCGAGATGCAGGCGGCGCTCAGTGGCGCAACGCCGCCCAACCCGCCCCGAGCCGGACCGGGGCACTCGCTCGGTCGTCGGGGTCCTCCGCTAGGGTGTCTCCACCAGGCCGGGCCGTCTTTGTGCAAAGACGAACGAGGGCGATTCGACCGCCAATTCGGCGCGATTCGGCGTCGGTCGACGCCTTACACCTTCGGGGAGTGGATTGCTGGCGCTCGATATCCACAGAATCGGTGAACAACTCCGAAGTCTTGTGGATAAGCTCGGCCGCACGCAACAGGCTGCGGTAGCATCTCGATACCACTCCACCTTCCCGGCCCGTCAGAATTAGACCGTCACGAGACCGAGCTCGAGGTGATGTTCCTTGGCCATTGTGATTGCGATCGCAAACCAGAAGGGTGGCGTTGGAAAGACGACCACCGCAATCAACCTGGCGGGCGCGCTCGCGGAGAAAGGCCTGCGGGTGTTGTGCGTTGACATGGACGCTCAGGCGAACCTGACTGTTGGCCTCGGAATCAACGTGGCGACGGTCCAGCGATCGATGGCCGACATCCTTGGCGAGCCACAGTGGCGGTTGAGGGACGTCGTCGTCCCAACGGGGACGCCCAACATCGACGTCGCCCCGGCAACGTTGGATCTCGCCTCAACCGAGGTGGACCTGCTGAGCACGATCGGGCGCGAGTATGCCCTGGCCGAGGCGATCGACGACTGGGCTCAGGGCCACTACGACTACATCCTGATCGACTGCCCACCGACGCTTGGCCTGTTGACGATAAACGGCCTGGTCGCCGCCGACGGGGTGATCATTCCCGTCCAGACTCAGTACTACGCCCTCAAGGGCCTGGCGGCCCTGGGCAAGGTCATCAGCACGATCCGGTCCAAGCTGAACAAGAATCTCCGGGTCCTAGGCTTGCTCCCTACCTTCTATGACTCCCGAACGGTCCTCGGCCGGGAGATGCTCGACGAGATGAGGGAGCACGGGGAGAACCACGTCTTCGAGACGATCATCCGCAACGCCGTCAAGCTCGGTGAGGCGCCCCTGACTGGACGCCCGATCACCGAGTACGCCAGCTCTTCCGAGGCCGCCAACAATTTCCGAGAGCTCGCCAGGGAGGTAATCGCGCTTGGCTAAACCAGATTTCCGAGCCGCGGCCTCGGCTCGACTGAACGAGGAGCGGGGTCAGGAGCTGTCGCAGAACATCCTCAGCCTTCTCTCCGCCGACGAGACCAAGGTCGTCCGGCCGTCCGCCGTCCGCAACATCCCCGTCGACCGAGTCGACCCCAACCCCAACCAGCCGCGCCTGGCAATTGACAAGGCGGGCCTGAACGACCTCACCGCCTCAGTCAAGGAGCACGGCGTCCTCCAGCCGATCCTAGTTCGGCCGTTGCCCGCGAGCCGCTACCAGCTCGTCGCCGGCGAGCGCCGCTGGCGGGCCGCCACTGCTGCCGGCCTGACCGTGATCCCGGCTTTGATAGAGGACATCGACGACGACACGGCCCTCGAGATCGCCGTCATCGAGAACCTCCAGCGCGAGGATCTCTCGCCTCTCGACGAGGCCATGATCTACGACAAGATGATCCACCAGCACGGCTACAGCATTCGCAAGCTGGCCCAGAAGCTGGGCAAAGACAAGGGTTACCTGGAGAACCGCCTCCGGCTGGCCGACGCTCCGGCTGAGATCCGGGACCTGGTGTCCGTGCGCAAAGACACTCTCTCCCATGCCTATGAGCTGCTCAAGGTCACCGACCCCAAGAAGCGCAAGAAGCTGGCCGACCTGGTCGCCAAAGGCGAGCTGTCGCTGGTCAGGCTGCGCGAGCGGATCGACGAAGCGCCGCGGGTCAGGCGCGCCGCCCCCAAGCCGACCGCTCCCGCCAGCGCCACGATCGAGGACGCGATCGAGGCCGAGGCCGAGGCCAACTGGATGGGCAGCGGCTCCAGGCGCTCGCTCTCGGACGACTCGCTGATCGCCGTTCGGGCGCAGCTGGCTGACTCGATCACGGACCTGATCACCGTCATCCAGTCGGACGTCGTCAGAGCGATCGACGAGACCGACCGCCAGAACCTGATCAAGTTCCTGATGATCTCCCGCGTCCGGCTTGAGAACGCCATCGGCCTGGTCAGGCGCCGCAACCTGGACCACTGACCGTCGGGCCGACCAGCCGCGTGTGAGTGATCGGGCGCCAAGTCAGAACCCTCAGCGATCACCACTCGAGTGGCGAACCCGGCAGGCTCGTCTGCTGCTGTACTTCACCTGGCCATACCTGGCCCGCCACTACATGCCCGGGCGCTATCCGGACGCACCGGCGGTCAGACGTAGACGATTTCGTCCAAGTTGGCGACGAGATAGTCGATGACTCGCGCTCGCGCATTCGGAACGTCGGCCCGGATGCCCGCAACCAGGCAGTGGAGGGAGATGGCCGGGACCATCAGGTGACCCTCGGCGTCGTGGCCAACGGTCTGCGGCGCGCCCCCTCCGCGGGCAAAGATCCGCCGGAACCCGGATTCGTCGAGGCGAGCGGTCCGCTGCACATCGCTCACGACCGTGATCACGCCACGCCGGATGGCGACATCCCGCATCAGCTCCCTGGCCCAGCTATCGAGCTGCTCGTCGGTCTGTTCGCCCAGCCGCTTGCGGTACTCGGTCGGGTTGGCTGCAAGGCCCGTGGCGCCCACATCTTCTCCTTGTGCGTGTCGACCGCAGTATTGCAGACTCCGATCCGGGACCCCTCGCTCCCGCCGACGGGTCGGTCCGCCCGGGACGCCGGGACGGTGGATCGGTCCCGGTCATCGCGAACGCCGGACCGCTGTCTTAGGTGCCCGCCCCTGCCGAGCCGCTCTTCGGCGGCGTCGGCGGGCGCGACCCTTCCGGCCAATCGTTAAACAGCTCCGTCAGGCGGCCGCCGATCCAGCGAGACCTGGCCGGGTCCGGGAAGTCGGCGACGAGCTCCAAGAGCGCCTGCCGCGCCTGATCGGTCAGCGCTCGCACAGCCGCGGGAGTCGGGCTGTCCGGCAAACCCGACCGTGCCTCGGCAGGAGGCTCGATCGGCTGACCGACCCTGACCCTCACGCGCCGCCGGAAGGCCAGCCAGCTCGTGCCGTTGATCGCCACCGGAACCAGCGGCACACCGGATCGCAAAGACATGTACGCCGGCCCCTCGAGCAGCGGCAGGATTACCCCCTCGCCCGCGTGGATACGCCCCTCTCCGGCGATGGCGACGCGACCACCGCCTGCCAGCAGCTCCGCCACGCGCCTCATCGCCGCTACGAGACCGCGCTTGCCGGGCCGATAGGGAATGGCTACGCCCGTCCAGCGCATCAGCCCGTTGCGCAGGCCGCGGGTCATGTCCTCCGCCTGCGGCCCGAAGAAGCTCGTCCTCGGCCGAGCCGGCAGCGCTGCCATCAGGTACAACGGATCGACCCAGTTCTGGTGGCTGAAGCAGACGATCGATGGGCCGGGCGGCAGGCGTTCAGCCCCCTCCAGCCGGAAGCCCGAGTATCCCCTGGCGATCAGCCGCGAGACGAACCGAGCGAGGCCGTAGCGCCACATCGAGCGCGCCGGGGCCTGCTCGTCCAGCCAACCGCTGCCGGAGCGCGTCAGGCGCCGGCCGCGCCGGTCCGGCGGAACCGTTGCCAATAGCGGTGTCGACATGTCGTGAGTATGGCAAGCTGGAGAAGCGGCGACCAAAGAACCACGCTGCACAGTCCGGCACGGCGCCAGGTGCGCCCGCCGGCTGTCTCGATGGAACCACTTGACCGATTCCCGGTTCTGAGTAGGATTGTTGTCATGACTGAGAACGATCGTCCTCGTGTCTGAGAACAGCGCCGCGGCTGACCTGGCCGTCGGACGATCGGCCATTCGGCGCCGGATTCTGGCCCTGTTGATGGCCGAACCGGACCTCCGCCTCCATCTGCGAGAGATCCAGCGGCGCGCGACAACGAGCCCGGGCACCGCCAGCCGTGAGCTCGCACGTCTCGTGGCGGCCGGTCTCGTTGAGCGGGAGGCCGAGGGCCACCAGGTCTACTTCCGAGCTACCTCCTCCCCCTTCGCGACGATCGTCCGGACCCTCATCGCGGATCCCTCCGTGCCGCAGGCCGGTCGGCCGACGTCTCTCACCTCCGTGTCCGAGAGACTGGCCCCCACGAATAGCCTGAGGCTTCTCCGGTCCGATCGGGTCGCCTTTGAGCCCGTCGGACTGCCCCGGACAATCCAGGCTCGGGGCGCAGCGCAGAGGTGGCCTCGGCATCCGGATCCGATGGGCCTCAAGGTCGCCACGCGGCTGTCGGAGGCCCTCCGGCCGCTGTACGCCGGCCGCCTGGTCGGGACCTACCTGTACGGTTCCCGCGCCCGCGGGGAACCGAAGCCCGACGCGGATGTCGAGGTCCTGGTCGTCCTCGATACGATCGGACGCTACGGCGACGAGCTCGAGCGTACAAGCGCAACCTGTGCCAGCCTGTCACTCGAGTTCGGCCTGGTGGTCAGCCGTGTTTTCGTTTCGGAGAGCACCTGGAAGAACAAGACGGACGGACATCTCCTGGCCGTTCGTTCGGAGGTCGTGGCCGTATGAGGGAGAGAGCCGCCCAGCTCGTCGACGGCGCAGAGCGGGCCATCGGCTCGGCACACCGGGAGCTGGAGGCAGGCGATGCCGAGGCCGCTTCCGAACGCGCCTGCGTTGCAATGCTCCGTCTCGCCAAGGCTTGTCTCGACGTGGACGGGCTGGCACCCGGACCGACCCAGGCGGTCTGCACAGAGTACGGCCGTCGGTTCGGGCGGATGTACTCGGCCTATCACTGCTGGCTGCTCGACGCCGCGGACCTGTGCAAAGCCTCCGGCGGCGACCTGAACCTGGCGATCGATATCGACTCGGTGGCGACCGTCGTAGAGCGGACGGAGATATTCCGCGACGCGGTCATCCGTTTCCTCGAGAGGCAAGTCTGATGGGCGAGCCGGTCCGTCTGGCCCCTTGCATCCCGACGCCGCAAGAACGCCTGCGCGCTCCGCGCGACCGGCTGGCCTGACGAGTCGCCACGGGGTCGAAGATGCAGAGAGACTCCCCAACCAGGTGCTGGTGGCCGGACGGCCTCGTCGGGGCCGACCCGCTCATGGTCGCCTACCACGAAGACGTAATCCTAAGCGGAAGGCTCCAGTATTTCACCACCAGCGAGCGACCACCCGATCGGACCCACGATCGCGCCGGGGCGTCCGGGCCTTCAAAGACGGGCGAGAATCACGCCCGGCTGGCCATGGTCAGCCGGGATCGAGCGGGAAAGTCAGCCTGGCAACGACCCGTGCGCTAGGATCAGCCGATGAACGGAGAGGGTTCGCCGGTTGTCGAGTACGACCAGTGGCGCTGGCACATCGAAGGCAAGTTCCCCAGCGACCAGCCGCCCGAACAGGGCTACGTCCACATCGGGCTCTACCTGACCTGGCTGGTCGAGCGGGACCTCCTCGATCCGGCCTGGGTCCGCAAGGCGGAGGCGGAGCGCATCGTCGCCGCCATCAGGGCGCGCGAGCAGACTGGCTGCGCCCTGCGGGACGTGGCACAGGGCTCTTTCACCGACGCCATGCTCAACGACGAAGGGCGGGCCTTCACCACCGCCTACTACGTGCCCGAGTACGGCTACGCCCGCGATTATCGGGCCATTTTCGGCCGGCCGGCCGACGACTATGCGGTTCCCGATGGCTGGGATTCGTACGAGCGGCTGGCGCCCCTGCTGGACCGGCGCTACGACGAATGGCTGCGAGCGGGCAGGCCGGAACTCATCCCGATGCCGAGCCTTCTGCCCCGCTGGCTGGGATTCCTGCGACCCAGATCGGGCTGACCGGCGCCGGGCAGCCGGGGCCGCGGCGGGTCGTAAGGGATCGCGGCGGCGACGCTGCCAGTCAGCCTGCGCCGCCGCTGGTCGCAGCATTGCACATTTCTGAAACGCCTGCCGGCGTTGCGTACCCCGCCGCGATCGAGGCCTACGGCGCCAGCAGCCTGCTCCTGGCCGCCGCGAACTCCTCGTCCGAGAGAGCACCACAGGTATGCAGGTCGGAGAGCTCCCGAAGCCTCGTTCTCAGCCCGCGCGAGGGCGGCAGATTGCGCGGCGCCGACGGCTTGCTCGCCCGTCCGGCGGCGAACCCGAGGCCTCCGATGAGCGCGGCGCCAAGCAGGCCCAGCCGGGCCGCAAGAGGCCGGCCGACCACGATCGATCGGCGTCGAAAGACGTCCGGCCTCCCCGTGGAGCACCATTCGGAAGGTGGAGCGCCATTCGGCAGCGCCTGGTGGTGATTCGCGAGCGCAGCACCATAATGCTCCCATGACCGGCGGACGAGAGCGGCTCCGGCGGTCCCGGCCGCAGGCAGGGAACGTGCCTCCGGCCGGAACCGTGCCCATCTTCGGACTTCGCCGCGTCGAGCAGATGATGGGCACCGCCATCAGCTTCGACGTGCGCGACCCGGAGATCCCAGCTGCGGCGCTCCAGGACGCCTTCGACTACCTGCGCGACGTCGACCGGCGCTTCAGCACGTACAGGCCCGACAGCGAGGTCAGCCGGCTGAGCCGGGGCGAGATCTCGGAGGACGAGTGCAGCCCCGATCTCCGCCGCGTCCTCGAGCTCTGCGAGCAGGTACGTGAGACGAGCCAGGGCTACTTCGACATCAGGGCCCATCGCTGGGCTGGTGGTCTCGACCCCTCCGGGCTGGTCAAGGGTTGGGCTCTCGAAAACGCCGGCCGGATACTCGAAGCCGCCGGGGCCTGCAACTACTGCATCAACGGCGGCGGCGACATCGTGGTTCGTGGCGAGGCCGCCCCGGCGACTCCCTGGCGCATCGGCATCAGGCACCCACTCCAGGCGGACAAGGTGGCGACGGTCGTGAGCCTCCGGTTCGGTGCCGTGGCCACGTCCGGCGCCTACGAGCGAGGCGAGCACGTGCGCGACCCCTTCACCGGCAGAGCCCCCACCGGCGTGTTGAGCATCACCATCGTCGGCCCGGACTTGACCTACGCCGACGCCTATGCCACGGCCGCCTTCGCCATGGGGCCGACCGGCCTGGCCTGGGTCGCGGGGCTGGCCGGTTACGCCGGCTGCGCCATCACTGCCGACCCGGACGGCTCGAACGGCCGCCTGACCTGGACGCCCGGCTTCGAGCGCTCCTTCGCCGACCCGCATTGAAGTGGCGCCAGCGCGGCGACCGGGCGGCCCGTCAGCGAGTTCGATCGCGATCCGGGGCGCCGCCGAAGAGACGGATCGAGGCAGCGGCGGCCTCGTGCTGCTCCGCGGTGATGAGATGACGCCGGTCCGCGGTGCTGTTGTGAGCATAGTCGGCAAGGCTCTTCTGAAGCGCCTCCAGGCGAGCCAGCTGGGCTGCCAGGATCCCGCTCCAGCGCATCTGAACGTCCTGGGTGCCTGCCGCTGCGGCCACCCACAGAGCGTACAGATCGGCGAGGCAAATCTCGACGGTGCCCAGCGCCGTCGACCACGCGGCGTCGGCCGAGAGGGCCAGCAGCCGGCTGACCGCGGCCTGCGAGGCTTCGGCGGACCGGGCGCAGACCGGGCATTTCGGATCGGCCAGCTCGGCCAGGCCACGCCCCTGCGCGCCGGCATCGGCACGCGACAGCTTCTTGAGCGTCGTCAGGCGTCGCCGCAGGACCGCGTCCAGGAGCACGGCCGTGGCGAGCTGGCTGCTCGTCTGGAGCAGCTCCATCTTCGAAAGGCCGACGCTGTGGGGCTGACAGAAGCCCACGCACTTGTCCATCTCGGCCCGCAGCGAGCGATCCGTCGCTCCCTCGCGGGCGAGGCCGCGGAGAGCGGCGTAGGCGGACTCCTGGCGGGCGTCGCAGACCGGGCAGCGTCCGCGCTCCAGCGCCTCAGCCAGGCGAATCTCCTCGAAATCGCGGGTGGGCAGCCTGCCCGGGTGCGCACTCATCGAGCCAGCCCGGTCGCGTTCGACAGCATCATCTGGCAAGCGTAGCGCGCCGCCCCGCGCACCATCAGCCCCGACGTGTCATCGCCGTGTACGTGACCAGGAACCCGAAGGCGCACCACACGGCCAGGGTGAGAAAGGCGCCGGGCGGCAGCGAGAACTCGTTGGGGGCGATCGTGCCACGGGTCACCTCGCCCATCGCCTGGATCGGCAGCAGCCGATGGATCGTCTCCAGCCAGCCGGGCAGCTTGTCGGGCAGGAAGGTCAGCGGCGAGAACATGAACACGAAGACGACGATGGCCTGGGTGACGATGACGGTCAGCATGTACGGCAGGACCGAGGCCAGGGCATAGCCGACGCAGGTCGCCGTCAGGGCCACCATCAGCACGGCCGGGACGACCAGCGGGCTGACCTGCAGATCGAGGCCGAATCGCCAGGCCCCAACGAGCACGCCCAGGACGACGCCGGGCACGACGATGGCCAGCCAGACCGTCAGGTCGGCCAGCAGGTAGTCGAGGCGCGGCACCGGCAGCGAGCGCATGTACGCCAGGCTGCCTTCGGCCTTTTGCTCGCCCACGGTCTGGGGCAGCGCCACCAGGCCGACCGACAGCATCGAGATTGCCGGAGCCCCGGTGGCGATCAGGTAGATCGCGGTCCGGTCGAGAGTCGGGAAGAGGAGCGGATAGCCCAACACGATGCCCAACGTGAAGAGGGCCTGGACCGCCGCCATCAGCGGCAGGTACGCCTTCTTGCGCATGGCCTGCCAGGTCACCAGCAGCCGATAGCTACGCAGCGCTTGCATCGAAGCTCTCCTCGTTCTCGGCGGATCGGACCGCTACGCCTCCGACCAGCGCGACATAGACGTCCTCGAGCGTTGCCGGCCCGAGGGTGAACTCCTCCACCGTGCCTGCCCGTTCCAGCGTTTCGGCCCAGGCCACGGCCTGGCCGGCGGCGTCCCTCGGGACGCCCACCAGGAGCCGGTTGCCGACCGGGACGATCGACCGGCCGAAAGGCGAGACCGGCAGCTCCGTCGCCCGAGAATCGATTACCAGCTCCAGCCGAAGCTCGGCGCCCAGGCCCGCCTTGAGTTCCGCGGACGTCCCCTCCGCAATGACGCGGCCTTCGTCCAGGATCGCGAGGCGATCCACCGATCGCTCTGCTTCGATGACGTTGTGTGTCACGAGCAACACGGCGGCGCCCTCATCGGCGAGCGACCGCACCTGTCGCCACAGCAGCCGGCGGCGCACCGGATCCACATCGTTGGTCGGCTCGTCCAGCATCACCAGGCGGCCCGGCGTGACGGCGGCCATGGCGAAGGCGACCAGCCGTTTGACGCCGCCCGAGAGCCTGGCCGCGTCCACGTCGAGCCACTCCCCGAGTTCCAGGGCCTCGACCAGGCGCTCGCGCCGGCGCGCCACGTCCGTCTTCGATCCGCCGCGTAGCTGGCCCAGCAGGTCGATCGCCTGGCGCGGAGACAGGCCATCGATCGGCACCTGGGCCTGAGCCTGGAAGGAGCAGAGCCGCCGGGCAAGGCCGGGATCCGCGACCATGTCGCGGCCGTCCATCCGGATGGAGCCCGAAGTGGGCTTCAACAGGCCGACGACCTGGTTGACGAGGGTCGTCTTGCCGGCGCCGTTGTGGCCGAGCAGGCCGAACACCTCGCCCGACTCGATCGCGAGGTCGATGCCGTCGTTGGCCCGGACGCCGGTGCGGTAGACCTTGGTCAGGTTCTCGATTTCCAGCAACATCCTTCTCCCCTTTTGGCCGGCCCATCGGCAGCCCCAGCTCGCGGCATCCGCCGACCGCCTTCGCTCCCGTCTCAGGCAACAGTTGTCCAGGCCCGGGTCGCCGACCGGCCCGGGACGGCTCGATGGATTGGAGCGCGGCGCGAGGCCGCGCGGCTATTCGATGACTATTCGGACCTCGTCGCCCTCGTCGCAGACTTCCAGGATCGGCCCGGTCATCCCGCTCTGGATCGCCTCGGCGATGCCGGATCGATGGTCCGGCGAAAGGCCGGGCACCTGATCGATCGCGAACCCCGCCGCAGCGAGCGGGATCTGGAGGTTGATCACCTGGCGGCCGTTTTCGGCCACGTAGACTCGCAGCCGTCGATTTGCGAGCAGCTCCTGGACGGAACTGGGGCGGCCGGATTCGCGGCTGCCCTCGTGGGCACTCGCCCCGACAGCGCCGCCGCCAGAGCCTGTGCCGGTGCCCGCGTCACGGGCGTCGAGACCGGCCTTCTCCTCCAGGGCGGCGACGATCGGTGCCGCTTCCTCGGCGGTGATGCGACCCTCCGACACCAGGCGGAGCAACGCTTCCAGCTCACCGGACATCGTCGCTGCCTCCAGTCCGCTCCAGCCGCGCTGCGGCCTCGTCGACCCCGATCTCGCCGCGCTCCAGCGCCTGCAACACGGCCAGCTCCTCGTCGTCTGCCCGTTCGTCGCGGGCCTGCTGGGCCGCCTCCTCGGCGGTCTCGTTGGGATTCCAGGTCTCTGCCGGCTCTTCGTCGGGCGCGCTTTGCGGACCCGGCGTCGGCGCAGCTGGCTCGCCTGTCGTCCCCGTCCCAGCCGCGGAAGAGGCGCCGGGCGCCGAACCGGACGTAGCCGTAGGGGAGGCAGACGGGCCGGAAGGCCCGTCGCCGGCGCGGGGCGCGAGCAGGCGCAGCGAGCCGGAGGTCGAGTTGACCCGGAGGTGCGCCCGGCCGTCCCCGACGATCGCTCGCCAGAACCCGCGCGTGCCCTCGACCCGGCGCTCGATGTCCGAACGGATCGAGCCCGAGACCGTCTTGAGCTCGGCGCTGACTCCAGAGAGCGGCGTCAGGTCGACACCGCCGGAGATGGACTCGGCGCGGTGCTCGCCAGCCGGATCCAGGGCGCCGATGACCGTCATGCTGCCGCTCGTCGTGGACAGGCTGAGCGAGTGGAACAGGCCCGCGCGGGCCTTGATCCCGCCCGAGATCGTGCTGGCCCGCAGCCGCAGCGCGGTGCCACCGTCCAGGGTGATGCCGCCGGAGATCGTGCCTGCCTCGACGAGCCCGCCCAGGTTCCACAGGCGGATGTCGCCGGAGACGGTCCGGTACTTCTGGTCGCCGACGAGGTTCGCCGCCTCTATCGAGGCGCTCATCGTCTCCAGGTGCAGCCTGGCGCCCCACGGCACGTCGATCGATATGTCGGCGCTGACCCTGGCACCGCCAAAGAGCCAGGCGAGGCCGGTGGAGAGACGCCGCTCCGGCGTCTCGACCTCGAGGTAGCCCGGGCCGCGTTCGACGGCCACGCGGCCGGTATCGAGCGCGCGTTCCGCCGAGGCCTGGTCGGTCGCGCGGATGCGGTAGTTCACGGTCACGTGAACGTCTTCGCCTTCGATGCCCCGGATGCGAAGGCCGCCGGTGACGGTCTTGACCGACAGGCGTCCACCAGCTCCCAAGCGATGGCTGAGCGTCTCCCGCCGCTCCAGCGTGCCCATCTCTACTCCTTCCGAGAGCGGATCAGGGCCGCGGCCTCGTCCGCCGTGATTTCATGTCGGGCCAGCCTCTCGAGGACCTCGCGCCGCAGCTCGCTCATCTCGTCTCGGCCCAAGCCGCCATCCTGCCCGTCGTCCACGAAGGCGCCGTCCGCCAGGTCGAGCGCTCGAACGAGGCCGTCGATCCGGGCTCGGACCGTGGGGTACGAGACCTTGAGTTCTCGCTCCAGCTCCTTGAGGTTCCCGCGAGCGCGCAGGAAGCTCTCGAGAAGAGCCAGCTGCTCGCGGCTGAGGCGTCCGAAGCGCCCGACGCTGAAGTCGCCCTCGATGGCGGTGCCGCAGTTCCGGCACTGCAGCCGGGTCACGAACAGCTCGCTCGAACAGACGGGGCAGGTCGAGATGACGTCGCGTGCCATGGTTCCCTTCACTCTGGAGGCCGCCAGCACCGCTGCTGGGCTGGACCTCAGCGGTTGCCACTATGGCACCCCAAGTTGCCAATTGTCAAGGGCGGCTTTCTATTTAGATATTTACAGCATCGAGATCGTCCGAGCAGAGCGCAACACGACCCTGGACCGTGGCAGCCATGGCGAGGAGTCTCGGGCGCCATCGCGATCACCGAACCGGTTTCCTCGCCGTGCCGGCGGTCGGGTCGTCGGTCTGCTTCATCACGGGGCTCCGGCCGTCTCCCGTCCGCACCTCGAGCTCCGTTGCACGTGCCACGCTGAGGGGATCGGGCCGCGGGTATAGATTCGACGCGACGGCGATTCGACTCGACGGCGCGCGGCGCGCCTTCGATCGCCTGGAGGCTCAATGGCTCGTCGCGTCTATTCGTTCGAGAATCCGGACCGTTTCGTGGCCGCGGCGATCGGCCAGCCTGGCAGCCGCACCTTCTACCTTCAGGCTCGCGAGGGCAGCCGCGTCATCACGGTCTCGCTCGAGAAGGTGCAGGTGGCGGTCCTGGCCGAGCGGCTGACGGAATTGCTGGCCGAAGTTCGCAGCCGTGGCGCGGACGTGCCCGAGGAAGCTGTGGCCTCCGAGGTCGACCGCGCGCCTCTGGACGAACCCGTGGTCGAGACGTTCCGTGTCGGCACGATGGCGATCGTCTGGGATGTCGATGACCAGAGCGTCATAGTCGAGGACAGCGAAGTCACCGAGGGCGAGGAGGAGGCCGAAGAGGAAGCCGCCGCGGACGAGGAAGAGGGGGACCTGGTTCGCGTCCGCCTGGAGCCGCGCCGGGCGCTCGCCTTCGCCAGCCGGGCCCTCGAGGTCGTCGCCGCGGGTCGCCCACCGTGCCCCTTCTGCGGCCAGCCGTTGAATCCCGAAGGCCACATCTGCACCCGCCGCAACGGCTACATGCACTGATCGGAATGACCGAAACAGAAATGGGAGGCAGCCGCCACCCCCGACAGAGGCCGCCAGGGGCCGCCGGGCCGCGCCTGACTCGCCGGGAGATGCAAGCCGCCGCCATGGCGGGCCGGCAGGTCGCCGGCTCGATCGATCGCCAGGCCGCTCTTCGGGTCCTGCGCGAGGGCGAGATGACCGTCGTCGGCCGGCTTCTGTCGGCCTCCAACGCAACCTTCTTCTGCGTGGTCGAGGAGCGCCTGCCCGACGGCCGGCCTGGCGTGATCGCAAGCTGCGTCTACAAGCCGACCCGGGGCGAGCGGCCGCTGAGCGATTTCCCGGACGGAACGCTGGCCCGTCGCGAGGTTGCCGCCCACGCCGTCGCCGTGGCGACCGGCTGGGACCTCATTCCGCCCACCGTCCTGCGCGACGGCGCCTTCGGCCAGGGCATGGTCCAACTCTGGGTGGAAGTGGACGAGTCGGCGGACCTGGCCGAGATCGTCGACGAGGAGCGGCCTGCGCTGCGGCGCATCGCGCTCCTGGACGTGGTCCTGAACAACGCCGATCGCAAAGGCGGGCACCTGCTGCCACTCCCCGACGGCCGGATCCTGGGGATCGACAACGGCCTCTGCTTCGCCGTGGAGCCGAAGCTCCGGACGATCCTGTGGCGCTGGCGCGGCCAGCCGCTGGACGACGAAGAGCTGGCGATCCTGGTACGCCTCCGGGCGGACCTGCGCGGTGCCCTCGGCGAGGAGCTGCGCCGGTTGCTCGAGCCGACCGAGGTTCGAGCCACGGCTCGTCGCATCGACGCCCTGCTGACCCACCCGCGCTTTCCCCTGCCCGACCCGAACCGGCCAGCTATCCCCTGGCCGCCTTACTAGCTCACGTCCGGAGCGCCGGCTCGCCGCTCCTCGACAGCAGATCGGGCGGCCGCCCGAAAGCCTTCCGCAGCTGCGCCTGGAAAGCCTCGTAGTGGGCCGCCCCGGCCGGACTCTCCTGGGTTCCCTCCTCCGCCTGCAGGGCCTCGATCCTGATCTGTGCCGCCTCGTCCAGGAGCCAGGCGATACGCCTGGCTCGCTCGCTCTTCAGCGTGGTCAGGTCCAGGATGTGCGCCCAGCCGGCGGCCTCCAGGATCCGCCTGTCCTCCCGATTGTCCGTCCGCGAGAAGGCGATCTCCTTCAAGACGCGATAACCCGCGTTGGCGAGTACGAAATCGCTGTCGGCCGAGATCCCGACGATCACGCTCACGGCATTCCTCCTGGGGCACGCGGGTCGCCATCAGTCGGGCACAGGATCGCACGAGTCGAAGCCGTCGTGGCGGCCGCCGCGCCAACGGAGCGAGCCCGCCCTCGGCACAATCGCAGCGGGAAGGCACACAATCGCGGCAGGAGGGCAACTACTTGCCGAGTTACGTCGAAACCCGAACCCGCATCATCGCCATCGTTGCCATTTCGGCCAGCCTGGGAGCGCTCGCGGGGCGCTCCCTCGCCATCTCGTCGGTGGCGGTCTTCGTGGTTTCGGGTGTAGCCCTGGCCGGCCTTGCGGCGATGGTCGGCGAGGTCACGGACCAGCTGAGCCGGCGGTTCGGGCCCGGAGCCACCGGCGTGCTCCAATCGGCGCTCGGCAACCTGCCGGAGTTCTTCATCGGCGTCTTCGCCCTGCGGGCGGGCCTGGTCGAGGTCGTCCGATCGGCGCTGATCGGGTCGATACTGGCCAACACTCTCCTCGTCCTGGGCCTCGCTTTCGTGGCCGGCGGCCTGCGCCACGGCGCCCAGAAGTTCGGCGGCGACCAGACCCGGACGATGTCGACATTGCTGCTGCTGGCCGTGGCGGCAATGGCCATCCCGACGATCGCGTCCGCTCCCGGCGGTCCGGACCGCGGCCACGAGACGGAGATATCGGCCGTAGTCTCGATCGTCCTGCTGGTCGTCTTCGCGGCCAGCATCCCGTTCTCGATCGGCAGGAAGGGACCGGTCGTCGGATCGGAGGAGGGTGCCGTCCCTTCGGCGAAGATCTGGCCGATCGGCGTGGCCCTGGCGGTCCTGGCGGTGGCCTGCGTCGGCGCCGCTTTCGTCTCCGACTGGTTCGTCGACGCCCTGCGGCCAGCCATGAACACCCTCGGGATGTCCCAGTCGTTCGCGGGCCTGGTGATCGTGGCGATCGCGGGCAACGCCGTCGAGAACGTCGTGGGGGTTCAGGCCATGCTCGCCGACAAGGGCGACCTGGCCGTCAGCATCATCCTCAACTCGAGCCTCCAGGTCGCGCTCGCGCTCACGCCGATCCTCGTGCTCGGCAGCCTGCTTCTCGGCGGCGCCACGCTGACGCTCGTGGTCTCGCCGCTGCTCGTGGCTGCGCTGGCCCTGGCCACGTTGCTGGCCGCGTTCGTCGTGATCGACGGCGAGTCCACCTGGCTGGAGGGGCTGGCCCTGGTCGGGCTCTACGTCATCATCGCCGCCAGCGTCTGGTGGGGCGGGCCGATAGCGAGCTGACAGCGACATGGCCGAGGCGCGCCGAAGCGGCGGGAGCCGGTCTTGCCGCCCCGGAGGCCCCGGCTCGTCTCGGGATGCTGCCGCCGCTGCTGGGGGCAACCGGCGCCGAAAGGTCACTGCGGCGGACGGGGCGGCCGCTTCTCGCGCCAGACCGGGTCGCCCATGCGCTCCGCGACGAGCGGCCACGCTCCAACCAGGCTCACGTCCTCGCCGAGCTGCGCCGGCACGATCCTAACCCGCGCGGCGGGCGTCCGGAATGCCGTGCGCTCCACCTCGGCCCGGGCCGGTTTCAGCCAGCGCTCACCCTGACGCTCGGCCAGCGTTCCGCCCACGACAATGAGCGCGGGGTTCAGAGCGTCGACCCAGCCCACGCAGGCCAGGGCGAAGGCGCGCCGGGCACGCCGCATGACCCGCCCGCAGGCCTCGTCGCCGGCGAGCTCGCCCTCCGCGACGTCCCGGGCGGTGAGGTGCGCGACGTCCGCCCTGGCTCGCAGAAACGGGGATCTGCCACACGCCACCTCGTCCGTCGCCTGCCTGGCCAGGCCCGCCCCGGCGGCGATACCCTCAAGATGCCCCGTCCCACCGCAGCCGCACCTTGGCCCGCCGTCCATCATCAGCGTGATGTGACCCAGCTCTCCGGCCGTGCCGTCCGGCCCGAGCAGCAGGCGGCCGTCGTGGAAGACAGACGCCCCGAGGCCGGTCGAGACGGTGACGTACAGGAAATCGTCGACGCCCCGGGCGGCGCCCCGCCAGCGCTCCGCCAGCGCCGCCACGTTCGTGTCGCGCTCGAGATAGGCGGGCAACCCGAGGCGCGCCTCCATCTCGTCGGCGAGCGGCGCATCGCGCAGCGAGCACACGTTCGGCGGGTCAACCACGAAACCGCGCCACGGGTCCACGGGCCCCATCGATGAGATGCCGATCGCCTCGGGCCGCCAGCCGGCGGCCTCGGGCAGATCGTCGGCCACTCCCCGCAGGAGCGTGGCGCAGGTCTGGTAGATGGCCTCGGCGCCGTCCGACACCGGAGTCGGGGCGGACCGCCGGGCCAGGCACGACCCGTCGGGCAGAATCGCGGCGGCTCGAATCTGCGTGCCGCCGATGTCCACGGCCAGGACGACCATGCCGTCCGGCGAAGAGGCGCCGCCCTCCAGGACACTCAACGGTCGGCCTCGGCTGCGGCGGGTGCGCTGGCGGGCGGGGCAGCCCCAGGTTCCCCGGCATCCGCCTCCCCGGCCCCGGCTGCCCCGGCTCCGTGAGGCTGTCCGAGCCCGGCGCTTCTCCGCCGCAAGCGAGCGCGGAATGAACGCCGCTCCTCGTGCTCCGCGTGACGCCCGATCTCCTCCGGGTACAGCTCGTGCAGCGTCACGTTCAGCGCCGCGGCCACGGGGACGGCGAGCAGCCCACCCAGCACGCCCCAGGCGTTCAAGCCGACGAGGACGGCGAAGATGGTGACGACCGGATGAAGGTGAACCGCCCGCCCGATGACCACAGGCATAACGACCTGGTCTTCGATCTGGCGCAGGATCACGTACACGACCAGCACGACGATCGCCGTGTCCGTGCCACGCGACGCAAAAGCCACGGTTCCGGCAAGGGCCGCGGCGATGATGGGTCCGACCAGCGGGATGATCTCCAGCACGCCGCTCAGGATCCCGAGCGCCAGGGCGTAGTGCACGTGGAGAACCGGTCCCAGGATCAAGTACACGACCGCAGCCACGAGCGCGATCAGCAGGAGCTGGCCGCGCAGCCAGCGGCCCAGGACCACGTGGATCCGATGTGCGATGCGCAGCGCCTCATCCCGCTGCGAGGGGTCCAGGAAGCGGAGGGCGAAGAGTCCGAATCGCCGGCCATCCAGCAGGAAGTAGAAGGTCACGATCAGCGTCAGGATCGTCTGCAGAGCCACGTTCACGGCCTGCTCCGCCACCTGGAGAGCGCCCGAGGGGGACCGGATCAAGCCCAACAGCGACGTCCTGATCTGGGTTGCAACGTCAGTCACATTGAACGTATAGCCGGCGACGACGACCTGATCGCCGAAGATCTTGCGGAGCGCGGTGGCGATGATGTCCGAACCGCCCGAGGACAGGTGCTGTAACTCCGAGCCAGCGCGTTGGGCGGCGATCACCGCCACCGCGGCAAACAGGCCCAGCACCAGCACGTAGCCGGCCCCGATGACAAGGGCGCGAGGCGCATGCGTCCTCTCCTCCACGGCCGAAACCACGGGCGAGAAGGCGTAGGCCAGGACGGCCGCGACCACAAACGGCCCGATGATTCCGCTAGCGAGCCAGAGGATGAACAGCACGGCGGCGCCAAGGGCGAGCAGCCGCCCTCGCCCGCCGAACCAGTTGATCCTGGGCGCGGATCCGGCGCCGCTCGCTCCACCCTCGAAACCCTGCCGCGGATTCATCCGCTTGCGTCCTTCGTGTCGCTCGGGCAGGCGGCCGGCAGAAACGGACCGATCGGCCGCGTTGCCGCCGTAGCCCGCGTGACGGTGCGGCGCCGCCACCACGCGACCATTGCTCCGGCTGCCACGGGACGCTCCTCTCGCGCGGCAGGGTCGGCCGTGGCGAATCCCGCACTCGCCGCCGGGCGACCGCCATAGCCTACAGCGCCACCGCCGTGCGGGCCGGCGTTGCTCGGGCGAGGTCCGGTCCGGGGCATGACCGGCCACCGGGAACCGGCGGCCGGTTGGATGCTACCCTGCGAGCATGGATGATCAGAACCCGAGGCGCGGCGACAGGCACGAGGAGGCGCCACAAGAGCCGCACTCGCCGCTGCTCGATGAAACGATCCATCCGGATTCCGAAGGTTTCGCCGCCCACATGGTCGGCCATCTCCAAGACTTCGCCGAGCCGGTCGCGAACGTCGTCGGACCGATGGCCAGCGCGCTCGGCACGGCGATCGAGGCGGCCGGCCAGGCGATCTCCAACCCGGGGGAACTCGCCGATCGAATCCACAGGGCGGTCTCTGCGGAGCCGCTCTCGAACCTCTACGAGGTCCATCCCGAGGCGCGAATGGCGTCCCCGCGCGAGCTCGGGCTGCGGTTCATCCCGATCGAGGAGATCCGGGGTACGGCAGTGGCCGGCCACGCCCAGCGCGGCAGCGATTTCCTCCCGCTCCGGCCGTACCGGGGCGACAACTGGCAGGGCCGCTGGCAGCGAATCAGGGATGCCAACGAGCGGCTGGCGCCGCTGCCTCCGATCGACCTGATGAAGTTCGGGGGCGAATACTGGGTCCTCGACGGCCACAATCGCGTCGCGGCCGCGCTCCAGGACAACGCCGCCGGGCTGGACGCGATGGTGACCGAACTGGTGCCGCTCGACGGCCGGGTCAGCGAGCGGCCGACGGCCCTTCTCCCACTCTTCGGCGAGTCTCAGGCATGGCGCGCCGCGACCCGGAGCCGCACACCTGCGGTCGAGATGCGCCGTGCCGATCAGGACTCGTCAGAAGAGCCCGAGCCGGTCCCCAGAGCGGCCGATCCTAAGGGAACGTCGGCGTGACCCGGTACCTGGCTATCGAATGGCCGGATCCCGCTCCGTTTCGAGATCGGGGCGGCGCGCCGATCCGGCTTCTGGCCATCTCCGACCAGTTCGACCCCACTCTCGGAGACGAACGCAGCCGCCGTGGCATCGGCCCCATCGACGTCATCGTCGGCTGCGGCGACCTCGACTGCGACGACCTCTCGTTCGTGGCCGACGGCTTCAACGCGCCGCTCGTCTACGTCCTCGGCAACCATGACGTGGACGCCCGCTGGGAGGCCTGCCGGGCCTACTGCCCCGATGCCGTTCGGTCCACGTCCGTGCATCGAGAGGCCGGGCTGTCGATCGCGGGGTTGACCTGGCCCGGACGTCGGGGGCCAGGCGCCACCCGGAGCGAACGCGCGGCCTGGAATCAGGCCCTCCGGCTTGCCGTGCGCAGACTGGGCAGGCGCGAGCCGGTGATCGTGTTCAGCCACGTGCCGCCGCGTGGCGCCGGAGACATCCCGAGCGCCGGCTATCACTGCGGCTTCCTCGGATACCGGTGGCTGCTGCGCCGCCTCCGCCCGCCGCTCTGGCTGCACGGCCACACGCCGCTCGCCGCGACCGCGGAATGGCACATCCAGCGCGGCCCGACGACGCTCGTCAATGTGACCGGGGCGGTGGTCGTCGAGATCTGGGCGCCGGGCTCCTGGGCAGCGTCGATGGCCGGGCCCGGCGAGGCCGCGTCGAAACAGGCAAAACCGAGCTAAAGCAAGCGGGGGTCCGGCGCGTCGGCATCGACGCCCAGCTCTCGCATCGCGGCCGCGGCCTCACCGTCCGAGACCTGGCCAGCCCGCGCCAGGCCGACGATCGCGGCCGCGGCGATGTGCGGCGGGTCGATCTCGAACAGTGCCCGGAGCGCCTCGCGTGCGTCGGAACGGCCAAAGCCGTCGGTCCCGAGGATCAGCCGGTTCACTGGCAGCCACGGCGCCACCAGGTCCGGATAGGCCCGAATCCAGTCGGTCGCGATCACGACCGGGCCGCCTTCCTGCGGCAGGATCTCGCTCACGTGGGCGACCCGCGGCGGGGCCTCCGGGTGGAGCCGGTTCCAGCGATCGACCGCCAGGCCGTCGGCGCGGAGCTGCTGGAACGAAGTGGCGCTGTAGACCTCGGCGGGGATGCCGCGGTCGGCGAGCAGCTGGCGCGCGGCCACGACCTGCTGCAGGATCGAGCCGCTGCCAACGAGCCGGACGGTCGAGAACCCCGCTCCGCCTGCCCCCGGGCCCGACTTCGCAGCGCGCGCCGCCTTGCCGAGCTCCGGCGCCGCCAGGAGCCGGTAGATCCCGCGGACGATCTGTTCGTCCGTCAGGTCGACCGCCCGCCTGGGCATCGAGTAGTTCTCGTTGTAGAGCGTGATGTAGTAGAAGACATCCTGGCCGCGGGCATACATGCGATCGATCCCCTCGCGGACAATCGCCGCCAGCTCGTACGCGTACGCCGGATCGTAGGCGCGAACATTGGGGATGACCGAGGCCAGCACGTGCGAGTGGCCGTCGTCGTGCTGGAGGCCTTCGCCCATGAGGGTCGTCCGGCCGGCCGTCGCGCCCATGACGAAACCGCGGCCGCGCTCGTCCGCCAGGGCCCAGAACTGGTCGCCGGTCCGCTGGAACCCAAACATCGAGTAGAAGATGTAGAAAGGGATCAGCGGCACGCCGTGAGTGGCATAGGCCGTGGCGGCGGCCTGGAGCGAGGCCACTGCGCCCGCCTCGGTGATGCCTTCCTCAAGCACCTGTCCGTTCTGGGCCTCGCGGTAGCTCAGCACCAGGTCCGAGTCCACCGGCTCGTAGCGCTGACCGAGCGCGGAGTAGATTCCCACCTCCTTGAAGAGCGGGTCCAGGCCAAAGGTTCGGGCCTCGTCGGGCACGATCGGGACGACGCGCGGGCCGAGCTCCGGGTCGCGGATCAGGTTTCGCAACAGCCGCCCGAAGGCCATCGTGGTGCTGACCGGCACCTCGGAGCCCGACGCGAACTCGGCGTCCACCTGGGGGCGCGGCGCCGGCAGCGGTCTTGCCCGGACTACCCGGCGCGGGACGAACCCGCCCAGGGCGCGGCGGCGCTCCAGCATGTACCGGATCTCGTCCGAATCCGGGCCGGGATTGTAGTAGGGCGGTTCCTTGAGCTTTGAATCCGGGATCGGAAGCAAGAGACGGTCGCGGAAGATCCTGAGCTCGGCCTCGGAGAGCTTCTTGGCCTGGTGCGTGATGTTGCGCGCTTCCACGCCCGGGCCCAGGGTCCAACCCTTGATCGTCTTGGCCAGGATCACCGTCGGCGCGCCGTGGTACTCGGTGGCGGCACGGTACGCGGCGTAGACCTTGCGGTAGTCGTGGCCGCCGCGGCGGAGTCGGGCCAGCTCATCGTCGGTCAGGTGCTCGACCAGCCGCCTCAGGCGCGCGTCGGGGCCGAAGAAGTGCTCGCGGATGTAGGCCCCACCGGCGACGGAGAACTTCTGGAAGTCGCCGTCGAGCAGCTCGTTCATTTTGTTGACCAGGATGCCGTCGACGTCGCGGGCCAGCAGGTCGTCCCACTCGCGACCCCAGATGACCTTGATGACGTTCCAGCCGGCGCCGCGGAAGAGCCCCTCGAGCTCCTGGATGATCTTGCCGTTGCCGCGGACCGGACCGTCGAGGCGCTGCAGATTGCAGTTGATGACGAAGGTCAGGTTGTCGAGGCCCTCGCGGGCCGCGAGCGAGATCCCGGCCAGCGCCTCGGGCTCGTCCATCTCGCCGTCGCCCAGAAACGCCCAGACCCGGCTTTCGGAGGTGTCGGCGAGCCCGCGGTTGGCGAGGTAGCGGTTCAACCGAGCCTGATAGATGGCGGCCAGCGGACCCAGGCCCATTGAGACGGTCGGGAACTCCCAGAAGTCGGGCTTCGTGCGCGGGTGAGGGTAACTCGGCAGACCGATTCCGCCGGAGAGCGCCTCCTGCCGGAAGTGGTCGAGGTTCTCCTCCGTGAGGCGGCCTTCGAGGAAGGCGCGCGCGTAGATCCCCGGCGCCGCGTGGCCCTGGAAGAAGACCTGGTCGCCCGAGCTGCCGTCGTCCTTGCCGCGGAAGAAATGGTTGAAGCCGACCTCGTAGAGGGTGGCCGCACTGGCATAGGTGGCCAGGTGGCCGCCGATCCCGGCGAAACGGCCGTTCGCTCGCATCACCATGACGACGGCGTTCCACCGGATCAGGCGCCGGATGCGCCTCTCCAGCTCCTCGTCGCCGGGAAAGAACGGCTCCTGCTCGGGACTGATGGTGTTGATGTAGCGCGTCTGGGTCAGCGGCGGCAGGCCTACGTGAAGCTGCCGCGAACGCTTGAGCAGCTTGTACAGCACGAAGCGCGCCCGTTCGTCGCCTTCCTGCTCGTGGATCTGGTCGAGCGCGTCGAGCCAGTCCTGAGTTTCGGAGGGATCCGTGTCGGGCAGCTGATGCTTGAACTCGTCGAAGTACATCGTCGGCTTTGCCTCCAGGCCGCTCGCGCGGACTACCGGGCCGCCTCGTTGGAGGGCACGTCGGCAGCGTAGACCATCGGGCGGCGGGCGTTGTCCGGGCAGGTCGCCGGACCGGTGGCGAGAACGATCGCACGATCCGCGGGGATCCCAGGCGCCGCCGCCGTCAATGTCCTGGCGCGTTGCAGGCCGAAGCGGTCCAAAGTAGGCTGGTCACGACGCCTCCGCTCGGATGGCGCTCGATACAAGCCACCGCCGGTCGAGTCAGGAGTGGGTATTGAGCACTCAGCCGCTGGTCCTCGTGGCCGACGACGAGCCACGCATAACGAAGCTCGTCTCCCTCGCCCTGAGCAACGAAGGCTTCCGCGTTGTCACGGCGTCGAGTGGCGAAGAGGCGCTCCGGAGGGCCGAAGAGGTCCGCCCCGATATCGTGTTGCTGGACATCGTCATGCCGGACATCGACGGCATCGAGGTCATGCGCCAGCTGCGCGAGCGGCGGTCCGTTCCCGTGATCCTGCTGACGGCCAAGGGCTCGACTTCCGACAAGGCCAAAGGCCTGGACCTGGGCGCGGACGACTATGTCGCCAAGCCGTTCGACCTGGACGAGCTCGCGGCCCGAGTGCGGGCGGTCCTGCGTCGGGCGCTGGGAGTGGCGCCGGGCGGCGGAGTCCTGAGGTTCGACGATGTCGAGATCGACCTGGAGCGGCGCAAGGTCAGCCGCGGCGGCGACGTCGTGCAGCTGTCGCGAACCGAGTGGCTTCTTCTTCAGCACCTGGCCACGAACGCCGGCAAGGTGGTCCTTCACACCGAGCTTCTGACCAAGGTCTGGGGTCCCGAATACCGGGACGACCTCCAGTACCTGCGTGTCTGGATCAGCCGGGTCCGTCGCAAGCTCGGCGCCAGACCCGGCGAGCCCGGCCGAATCAAGACCTTCCAGGGCATTGGCTACCTGCTCGACGTCGAAGGCGTGCGAGCCGAGGGCGCACCGGCCGCAGGCGCACGAGCCGAGGGCGCAGGAGCCGAGGGCGCAGGAGCCGAGGGCACGGTCGACGAGCAGCCCGCGGTTGCAGACGAGCAACGGGTCGCGGGCGGGTCCGCCTCTCATCCTCTTCGACGGCACGACGACCGCCCGTCCTGACTTGCGCCCCTTCTCCGCGCCCTGGGAGACGGCCCCCAATCCGGCCCCAACAACCAGACAAGCGGCCCGGGGAGGGGGACCCAGGCCGCTTGCTTCTGCAGAGAACGCCCCGTCACCGGCGTCTCTATCGGAACCTTCTACTCGGACAATTCACCACCGACATCGTAGCCACGGCCGCGTTCCGGGTGCGTTCGGCGCGAAAGCAATGGCATTACAGCCGCGTTGCAGCGAGGACCACCCGCCGCCCGAGACAGACGGCTACCCGAGATGGGGGCACGCCCGCCCGTTCATTCGACCGCTTGCGCCGCGGCCTCACATCGCGTACAAAGCCGTGGAGCGCGCCGACCGGCCCGGACCCAGAAGGTCCCGGCGACGGCACAGAAGGAAGAAGGCCAGCGATGTCGGACAGCTGGGGAGCTCCCAGGAGCGGCCAATGGTCGGGGGCGGACCCTGAATCCAGGTACGGCCCGGAGGTCGGCATCGTCGTCGTGGACGTCCAGAACGACTTCGCCGATCCGCAAGGCAGCCTCTACGTGAAGGGCGGCTCGCAGATCGTGGCCCTGGTGAACGCCGAGATCGCGCGAGCTCTCCAGGCCGGTGCGGCTGTCGTCTACACCCAGGACTGGCATCCGGCCCACACACCCCACTTTGCCGTCGACGGCGGCATCTGGCCCGTCCACTGCGTCGCCGATACATGGGGCGCGCAGCTGTACCCCGAGCTCACCGTTCGCGGGCCGGTCCTGCGCAAAGGCACGCACGGCGAGGACGGCTACTCGGGCTTCTCCATGCGCAACCCCGCCGGTGGCCACCCCATCCCGACCGAGCTGGACCAGATCCTGGCGCGGGGCGGCATCAAGCGGATAGTCGTATGCGGTCTGGCGACGGACTACTGCGTCAAGGCCACGGCGCTCGACGGCGTGCGCCTGGGCTACGCGACGGCCGTGCTCCTGGACGCCGTTCGCGCGGTCGACCTGACGCCGGGCGACGGGGCTCGGGCGCTCGACGAGCTTTCCGCGGCGGGGGTGACGCTGGTCGGCGATCGGACCCGGGCGCGCTGACGCTCCCCGTGGAACTGCATCTGGTCGACGCCACTTACGAGCTGTTCCGCGCCCACTACAGTCCGCGGCCGCCGGTGCGCGCCCCGGACGGACGCGACGTGGGGGCGGTCACGGGGCTCCTCTACACGCTTCTGGCGTTGCTGCGCGAGGAGGGCGCAACCCACGTCGGCTGCGCCACCGACCACGTCATCCGCTCCTTCCGAAACCGGCTGTACGCTGGCTACAAGACCGAGGCCGGCGTCCCGGCCGAGCTGCTGGCGCAGTTCCCGCTGGCCGAGCGAGCGATGGAAGCGCTCGGCCTCGCCGTCTGGCCGCAGGTCGAGTTCGAGGCCGACGATGCGCTGGCGACGGCTGCCGCTCGCTGGGGCGGCCGGGCCGACGTCGATCGGATCTGGATCTGCACGCCAGACAAGGACCTGGCGCAATGCGTCCGCGACGGCCGCGTCGTCCTGCGCGACCGGCGCCGGGACAAAACCTTCAACGAGGCCGGCGTTCGGGAGCGGTGGGGGGTCGCGCCCGAATCGATTCCCGACTACCTGGCCCTGGTCGGCGACTCCGCCGACGGCTACCCCGGCCTGACCGGCTGGGGGCCGCGATCCGCCGCGGCCGTTCTGGCGCGCTTCGGCCACCTTGAATCGATCCCCACGGCCGTGAGCGAGTGGCACGTCGACGTCCGCTCGGCGCCGGCCCTGAACGCGACCCTGCGCGCGCGCTGGGACGAGGCGCTGCTGTATCGCCGCCTGGCCACGCTCCGCACGGATGTGCCCCTGCCCCAGGCCGATCCCGACGAGCTGCGCTGGCGGGGCGCGCGACGTGGCTCGTTTCTCGCCCTGTGCGAAGAGCTCGGGGCAAAGGCGCTGGCCGCACGGCCGAACCTCTGGCAGGACTGACGATGCCGCCCTACCGGAGCATTTCCAGCATGGCGGCATGGTGGCCGGGCGCGGCGGCCAGGCACGACCACTTCTTGGCCGGCCGCGCCAGATCGAACCAGGGGCCGCCATCGAGGCCGGTCACGGTCGCCCCGGCACGTTCGGCGATCAACCCGGCGGCGGCCACGTCCCAGGCCGAGAGCCCGGCGCCCTGGGCGTAGACGTCGAACCGGCCGCAGGCCACGTAGGCGAGGGTAAGCGCCGCAGAGCCCATGGAGCGATGCGCCCGGATCGCCTGGATGGCCTGGCGGCGCTTGCGGACCGTGCCGCGCCCTCCGACCGCGAGGGTCACGACGAGGTCCGCCAGCAGCTCCTTGCTGCCGACCCGGATCGGCTCGCCGTTGCGGAGCGCCGGACCGTCGATCGCGCCGGCGAAGGTCTCCCCGCGAGTCGGGTCGTAGACGACTCCCGCCACCGGCCGGCCGTCCGCGACGAGGGCGATGGAGATGCAGAAGAACGGGATTCCGTTGGCGTAGTTGATCGTGCCGTCGAGCGGGTCCACGATCCAGACCCGGCCGGACCCGGCCTGGCCGGCGGCAGCCACCTCGCCGATCTCCTCGGCGTAGAAGGCATCGTTTGGATAGCGCTCTCGGACGGCGGCCATGACGAGGTCCTCGCAAAGGTGGTCCACCTCCGTCACGACGTCGCGCGGCCCCTTGGCCTCGATCTTCTCCAGGCGCTCGTAGCGCTCCATCTGGATCTCGCCCGCCTCGTGCGCGAGCTCGATCGCGAGTCGGAGCTCGGGCCCGAAAGCGGTCGAGATGCCGAGCCGGCGCGGATCGGCCGGGGACGGCCTGGATGCGCCCGGCATCAGGCCGCGGTCCCCGCTTCGAGGGCAATCTCTATCGTGCGCTCGATCGATCGGTTGAGCTCGTCCAGCGGCAGGTACGACTCCTCCGACGTGACCTCCTCGGACAGAACGTCGCTCACGGTCAGGATCGTTGCCGCGGCGACGTCCGCGCCCATCGCTTTCGCCCGCGCCGCCAGGTAGTAGAGGACGGAGCTCTCCATCTCGAAAGCCAGGATGCCGCGATCGCGCCACCTGCTGACGTAATCCGAGTCGGGGTTGTAGAAGACGTCGACGGTGGCTACCTGGCCGACGTGGGGCTTCTGGCCGCGGCGCGCGGCGGCGTCGACGAGCGCCCGGACGAGGCCGAAATCGGCCGTAGGTGCATAGGGTTCGCCGTGCAGGTAGGTTCGCGTCGCCCCGTCCACGGGCGCCGCCCCCGAGGCGATCACGATCTCGCCGGTCCTGATGCCGCGTCCGATGCCGCCGCACGTGCCGACTCGGATCAGGCGGCGGGCGCCCAGGCGGAGCAGCTCTTCGACCACGATCGAGATGCTCGGCGCGCCCATGCCGCTCGTCTGGACGCTGACGGGCACGCCCTTGTAGGTGCCCGTGTAGCCGAGCAGGCCGCGATGCGAGGTGACCTGGCGGGCGGCACCGGGGCCGCCGTCGAACTTCTCGGCGATCCAGGTGGCGCGGTTGGGATCGCCGGGGAGCAGCACCAGCGGCGCATAGTCCGCAGCTTCGGCGCGAAGGTGGATCTGAGGCATCGGCGGCTCCAGGGTGGCTTGCGTGGCTGGGTTATCACGTTCGGCCCGGTTGGCGCCCGGGTTGGCGCTGGCTCGATTCTACGGGGTCGCGGGGCGCTCGCCCGAGCCCGACGCCACTGGATTACCGGCGTATTGACAGTTCGTGAGGGCGTCGATGTGGAGCAACGGAATCGACATGCGCTCCCGGCCGGTTAGTACCGGTCCAGGAAGTATCTGAGAAGTTAGGTGTGGACAAACTGTGGAAAACCTGGGATACCTATGCACCGACGGCGTATCCGAACGCCGGAATCCACCACAAGGTACCGACGTCTCGCGGGTCGCCCGGTACCCTTGGATGCTAGGAGCGGCGCAAGGTTGCGCCAAGATGAGACAGTCGCGACCCTCGTTTGGCCGGTTCCGTCTCCCGGCCAAAGTGCCCCTCATGAGGGTCCAGAACAGGCGAGGAATCAACGTGCGCTTGTTTAGGCAGTCACATCAGGCAGTAGAGCGGCTTCTCTGGACTCGCGACGGTCGGCTCAAGGAAGAGCTGAAGCAGCATCTGACAAAGCCTAAGGTGATCGAGCTGGCCGACTCCGGCTGGTGTGTCATTGCCGCCGCGCGCGAGCTCACGGAGAACCTCGCGAGCCGCCTTGCGCGAAACGCGGCCTACGGCCTCTTCGACGTCGATCCGGCCCAGCCGCCCAGCGAACGCTACGTGGTCGCGCTCGGTCACGCGGTGCAGATCTCGGGGTTGGGCGATCGGATCGGCATGGGCGAGACCCCGGAGATCACCAGTGCCAAGCTGCTCTCGCTCTTCTTCGCCTGCCAGGGGCACCACGTCGAGTTCCAGCCGATCGTGGACCTGGCAACCCTGAAGGCCCACGAGTGGGAGTGCCTCTTCCGGCTGAGTCCCGCCATGGGCTCGCACTCGATCTCCGAGCTCGTGGAGGCGGCCGTGACGGCCAAGCGGCCGGTGGACTTCGACTCGTTCGCGATGGAGATCACGCTCGCCCGGATCGCCGAAGTCGTCGAGCCCGGCCCGGCCGGCAGGCGACTGCACTACAGCGTCAACCTGCTGCCGACGAGCCTGCTGGCGCCGGCGTTCGAGGCCGAGGCATTCGCGGCGCGAGTGCGCGCCGTGGGCCTCTTGCCCAGCCAGATAGTGGTCGAGTGCACCGAGCAGCAGGTGTTCCACGACGTGCCGCGCCTCATGAAGCAGGTCAAGGCTCTCCGCCGCGTGGGCGTCGGCTTTGCCGTGGACGACGCCGGAGCAGGCTACGCCAGCTTCACCGTCATCGCGGACCTCGAGCCCTCGATCATCAAGATCGACCGCCATATCGTCTCGGGCGTCGGCAACAAGGGCGCGGAAGCCAAGAAGGCCCTGGTCGAGGCGTTCGTCTCCTTCAGCCGCCGCATCGGCGCCCAGGTCGTGGCGGAAGGGATCGAGAACCGCCGCGACCTCCTGGCACTCCAGGACCGCGAGGTCGACTTCGGGCAGGGCTACCTGCTTGGCCGTTCGAATCCGGAGCCGCTGCAGCCTCGGCGCCTCCGCGACGTCGAGAACCTGACGCAGTTCCCCACCACCGGTTGGGATGGTGGCGCAGTGCCAGACAGGCTCGCGTCCGGCCAGTAGCCGGAGCCCGGCCGGACCGGCGCCGGCACGCCTTCATCGGTCGGCGTTACCATCGAGGCGACCGAACCCGCTCAGCTCGCGAGACCGATGACCGCCTTCGACACGACCGCACCGTCCTCCCCCACTCTCTCGGCCGCTGCCCGCCGATTCCTCGAACCGCCGCGATTCGCGATCGTGGCCACGCTCAACCCCGATGGCAGCCCGCTCCAGGCCGTCGTCTGGTACAGGCTGGAGGGCGACTCGGTCGTCTTCAACAGCAAGGTCGGACGCCGGTGGCCGAGCAACCTGCGGCGCGACCGTCGCGCGTCGATAACCGTGGCCGACGGGTACGACTACATCGAGCTATGCGGCGAGGTCGAGATCGACGACGACCCGGAGATCGGCCAGGCCGTGATAGCCGCTCTGACCCACCGCTACCAGCGGGACGGGAAGGTGGCCGAAGCGGAGATCGCCGACTTCGCCACCCAACGCCGCGTGACCTTCAGGCTTCGCCCGGGCCGGGTCTTCGAGAGGCTTCCGGGCAACTAGCGACGGGGTCGAACGGAGGACACGAGATGGCTCAGGCGAAGATCGGCTACGCGGCGATGCTCGAGCAGTTCGGACCGGCCGAGATCCTGGACCTCTGCGCTCGGGCCGATGCGGCCGGCTTTTCCGGCGTCATGGCCGCCGACCACCTCCAGCCGTGGGTGCCGCGCCAGGGCCAGGCCTCCTTCGTCTGGGAAGTGCTCGCGCTCGCTGGCTCTCGCACCAGGGGCGACCTGGGGCCGGGCGTGACGTGCCCGTCCTTCCGGATGCATCCCGCCATCGTCGCCCAGGCCGCGGCCACTCTGGAGGTGCTCTACCCGGGGCGGACCTGGCTTGGGCTGGGTTCCGGCGAGGCGCTCAACGAGCACGTGGTGGCCGGCTACTGGCCCGAGGCGCCGGAGCGGATCAACCGCATGTTCGAGGCGATCGAGATCGTCTCGAGGCTCTTCGGCGGCAAGGAGGTCAAGCACGACGGCCGCTTCTTCAAGATGGAGACCTTCCGCCTCTGGACCCTGCCGGAGAAGGCGCCCCCCATCTACGTGGCCACAGCGGGTCCGGTGACCGCGAAACGGACCGGGCAGTTCGCGGACGGGATCATCACCGTCGGCGCCCCGGAGGAGAAGATCGACGGCATCTTCGCGAAGTTCGCCGAAGGTGCGCGCGAGGCCGGCAAGGACCCGGATCGGATGCCGAAGATCCTGCAGCTCCACCTCTCCTGGGCCGATACCGACGCCGAGGCGGTCGCCAACGCCGTTGCCGAATGGCCGAACGGCGGTATGCGCTTCCCGAAGCAGGACATCCGCTCGCCCAGGGACTTCGAGCAGATGGCGAGCCTCGTCCGGCCCGAGGACTTCGCCGGCCGGATGCTGATGTCGGCCGACCCCGAGGTCCACCGCCGCGAGATCCAGAAGTTCCTGGACCTGGGCTTCGACCAGGTCTACCTGCACAACGTCGGCCGCAACCAGGCCGCCTGGATCGACGTCTTCGGGCGCGAGGTGCTGCCCGGGCTCACCGCCTGACGGGGACCCGAATCGGAAGGCCCCGGCGAAACCGGGGCCTTCGGGTGTTCGCGGCGAACGTGGCTAGAAGATGAAGTAACCGCTGACGTCGAAGATCGCGTCGGTGATATTGCCGAGGTTAGCAACGTAGGTGATGCCCAGGGTTCCACCCGGACCGAGCGGCACCGTGACACCGGTGGCCCGGTTGTCACCCTTTGGGAAGTTGAGCGTGGACGTGCCCGGGCTGTTGGTCTTGGTCTTGGTCAGGGCGAGGTAGCCCAGCGACGTCTGGTTGGTCACCGTCAGGATGCCCGTTACCGCCACGGCCGAAGCCGGGATGTTCTTTGTTTGGTCACTCGAACGCCCGGTGACCTGGAAAGTGACGCCTATCTTGGCCCGCAGCTTTCCGGGCAGGCCGATCTTGTAGCGCGTGTCGAGGATCCGGCTGGGAGTGACCGGCACGTACATCGCGCCCGCGGACCCCGGGATGTAGAAGCCAGTGACGTCGAACAGAATGTTGGTCGTGCCGCCGGCCCCGGCCGTGTAAACGGCCCACAGGACGCCGCCGCTGCCGAGCCTGACCGTAATGCCGGTCGCGCGGTTGTCGCCGCCCGTGACGTATGGGAAGCACAGCGAGGTCGTCGTGGGCGAGGCAATCTGGTCGGGGCCGAGCGAGATGCAGCCCGTCTTGGTCTGGCTGGTGACTGTCAGCGTGCCAGTGACGGCGACCGCCGACGAGGGCACATTCCGGGAGGTGTCGCCCGGCACGCGCCCGGTGACCTGGAAGCTCTTGGGAGTTCCCGCGGTGAGGCCGCTCGACATGCCGATGTCCTTCAGGGACTCCAGGATCCGGTTGGGAGTCAGAGCGGAGTAGGTGGCACCGGACGAGCCGGGCAGGAAGTAGCCGGTGATGTCGAGGGCCGCGCGGGCCGTCTTGCCGGTCCCGCCCACAAAGGTAAGGCTCAGCGTTCCCGCGTAACTTCCCGTGCCAAGCTGAACCGTGAAGCCCGTGGATCGGGTATCGCCGAGCGGGAAATTGATGGTGCTCGTCTGCGGGTTGTTCGTCGGCGTCGGCGTCAGGGCCAGGTATCCGAGCGCCGTCGAGCCCGAAACCGTCAGGACGCCCGTCACCGCGGTGGCGGCCGACGGCACGTTCCGGGTCGCGTCGCCGGAGAACCGGTTGGTGACCGGGAAGGTGACGTACGCCCTGTTGGCGAGAAGCTGGTTGTTCAGGACGCGGTTCGGCGTCAACGGCATGAATGAGGCGCCGGGCCGCGGCAGGACGGTCCCGGAAGCGGCGGAGGCCAAGGAAGTGCCGACGGAGTTGGTCGCGGTCACCTTGAACGTGTACGCCGTGTGGTTCGCGAGGCCGGACACCGTGCAGTTCAGGGCACCTGTGGTGGCGCAGGTCTTGCTGCTCGGGGTGCTGGTCACGTTGTATGCCGTTATCGGCTTACCGCCGGTGTTGACGGGCGCCGTCCAGCTAACGACTGCGTATCCGTCGAATCCGACGCCGGTGACGCCGGTCGGCGCACCGGGGACGGATGCAACCGGGAAGGACTGCTGGACCTGGGCAGCCGCGTTCCAGTTGGTGCTGCCGGCCTGGTTGGCGTCGATCTTGCAGGTACCGGCGGTCAGGAAGCTGACCAGGCCGGCGGAGATAGAGCAGACCGAGCTGGCGGTGGAGTCGATCGAGAAGGTCACGGGCAGGCCCGAGGTCGCGGTAGCAGTTGCCCTTGCCCACGGTGAAGCTCTGCTGAGCCTGGGCCGCGGCGTTCCAGTTGCCGTCCCCGCTGGCGGGCTGGTTGGCGTCGATCTTGCAGGCGCCGGCGGCGGTGAAGCTGACGACATTGCCGCCGCTGATCGAGCAGACCGAGCTGGCGGTGGCGTCGATCGTGAAAGTGATGGTCGCGGGCGAGGAGTCGCTGGCGGTCACGTTGTAGGTCGAGCCGCCCACGACCGGACTCGAAGCGGTGCTGGTGAAGTTGATGGTGGGCGTGCCCTTGCCCACGGTGAAGCTCTGCTGAGCCTGGGCCGCGGCGTTCCAGTTGCCGTCCCCGCTGGCGGGCTGGTTGGCGTCGATCTTGCAGGCGCCGGCGGCGGTGAAGCTGACGACATTG
>JBEKCH010000025.1:0-58487 GCA_050014975.1 Candidatus Limnocylindrales bacterium | reverse complement strand
TGGGATGGCGAAATGGACTGCGTTGCTGCCCCAGACGACGTTCTGATAGCAGTGGATCACCTCATGGGTGATCAGAACGTGAAGTTGCGAGGAGACGCCGCCGCTGCCTGTGACCGTCTCGCCCTGCCAGGCATTCTTGAAGACGGTGAGGTGGCAGGGTTCGTAGTGGAGTGCGTTCTCTTCCGCGACCGTCTGCATGAGGGTGCCGCCGCCGCTCGTGTCGCTCATTGTCAGCTCGATGTTCGGAAACGCAATCGTTCCCGGCGTGATCACGGGCATCCCCAGCTTGGGCCCGATATGGGCGATATCGGCCTCGAACTCCTTCAGGATCGCGCTCGTAAGGTCGGCCGGAGCGTCGGGGGCCGAGTGGATGGCTATGACCGGACGGCGCTCCGCTGTCAGCTCGAACTGGGGGTTCGCGCCGCCCCCGACGGCCGCGGCTGTCGGGGGCGGGTTTGGGATGATCAGCTGGTCGTTGGGACCCGGCTGCGTGTAACGGTTGATCACGGCCTGCTGGTCGGGGGTAAGCGAGCTCCAGTTCGCCTGGACCCAGCTGAGCGCGCCGCTGCCGTCTGCGGGCTCGTCGCCGCCCTCGATGCCCTTCGGCACGGTCACGCCCGGAATGTCGACCTGGTAGAGATACGCAAAGGCTTCCAGGGCCGTCTGCTTGGGCACGACACCGTTGGAGATGCCGCTGGTGATGGTCTGCCAGGTCGTTTGCGAGGGCGCAGCGGGCAACAGGAGCTGCATCAGCCCAACGGCGACGATGGCCACGATGGCCACTAGGCCGACGAGCACGACGAGCCAGCGGCGCCGGAACCGGCGGGGGGATCGGGCGGGCGGATTGGCTTGGATAGCGCCTGCCGGATCGCCGTCCGGAGCCGGATCGCTCGTCACGGAAGGCTTAGCCATACGACTGACCTCTGGACGTCGTCCGGGCAGACCGGCCCCCTGCTAGGCCGTCTGGGTGGTCCGGCTCTCCTCGGCGTCATGTTGACGAGGCCGCCGGGCCTGTCAATCCGGCGGCCGACTCGGCTCACCATCCGGGACCGGCGCCGGACGCGTCCACACTAGGTGGTCATGGTGTGCGCTGGCGAACATGTTCAGCGCGATCCCCAGACACGCATCTGGTCATGGTGGAACTCGCCGTCTCGGTGGCAATTGACCGCCAGCTGCCTACGCATCCACGAGGTCGTCCTACGCGGCCGTGTCGAGTCGTTTGAAGCGCCAGCTGTCGAGGCCTGCCCGCCCTACGAGCCATCCAGGCGAATGGCGATCCCGACCTGGCGACCGACCCAGCCGTCCCCGGCGTGGCGAGCGTTCCACCAAAACAGGAGTCGAGCCTGTAGACCGTATTCTCGCCGTATCAGGGAGATCGCAGACTCAGCGTCATCCTGCAAGCGGGCCGTGCCCTCGACGACATCGCCAGTCACTCGACCGCGCATGTCGCACGGGGCGAGCAGGACGCGGTTGTTGTTCCGCAGTCGCTTCACCTTGCCCGACGACCGTGCCGTGTAGACAACAAGTTCGTCCCCCTGCCGCGCCACCCATACCGGCGTGGCCACGGGCATGCCGTCCCGCCGGAAGGTCGTGAGCGAGAGGTACCTACCCCTCGCGAGTTTCTCAACATCCATACTGCACTCCAAGCTCTTCAGGTCTGCGGGGGAGGACTCGCCTTAGTCCGGAGACACGCCCTTCTTCGATCTTGGTGGATCGCGCCGCGTACAGCAGGCCTTCGCGACATCGCCCGGATGGTCGCTCCTCTCGCCGTCGTCAACGCCGGCGATCAGCGCACGCCCCGGCCTTCCTAGTGGTTGTGCCTTGAGGATCTCCTTCACGGCGGCCGCAACAGCCTAGGCTCGCCTGGAAATGTGAACTCACGGTGTAGCCGCGACGGATGCACTGGGAAGCCGCGCTGTGGTCCTGGTAACGATCAAGCCATAGTGCGGGCACTGGGCGCGGTCGGACGACGACTCGGCATATGAAGTCGGAGGTTCGACTCCGCCGGGACGACCACACACGACCTCCGGATCGTGACGCAGGACGCAGCGTCAAGCGGCACTCGGAGCGTCCTTCCTTGCCAAGCCTCGAACCACCCGTTGCCAAAGAGCACGCTCGTCATAGGACGCGCTCGCCCTCGCCGACTCGCTCTACGGTCAGTCGGCCACCACTCCGGAGCCCCCGCTCAGAACGGGCCGATGCCGCCGAGCAGGTTCTGAACGGGCGATTGATCGCCCTGCTCCTGGGCCTCGACGCGCTCGAGCGCGACGCAGATCGCCAGACCGAGCGGCACCTCGAAGCCGGGCGCGACCTGGATCCCATAAGCGTCGTGGATGCTGAACCACATGCGAGACGCGTCTATGACCTGCCGGCCGGCCTGGTCCTTGACCTGAAACTCGCGATTCGACCAGTTGCCATGGACCGTGAGCTCCTGGCCACCGGCGAGGGTGATCTTGAACTTATCGCCCCCCAAGTGAAAGATCGCTTCCTGGACGGTAGCCGATACGTGGCCGTCCTTCTTGATCTCGATGGTCTTGTGAACATGCGGGGCGAGCGGCTTCGAGATCTCGTAAAGCGGCTGGCCGTTGAGATCCTTGAGCACATGCGTGCCGTGCAGGCTGAGCAGCTTGCCGTCGACTTCGAAAGCGTGGTTGCCCTGTCCGTCCTCGATCCACAGATCACCGGTCAGCGAAATCAACTTCTGATTGAGAACGAATGTCTGGACTTGACCACCCGGCGTCGTCGACGCCGCGGGAACGCTCGCAGGCATCTCGGCAGGCGACTGTGGCGCGGTGGGCGAGTCGGGCGAAGTGGGCGAGTCGGGCGAGTCGGCGACCTTCTGCTGGGTAAAGGACGTGGCGCCGCACTGCGGGCACTTCGCGGCATTCCCAAGCTGTTGGTAGTGCGTGCGGAGCGCGAGCTGCTCGTCAAACGTGGCCCCGATCGTCGATGTGAACTGACTCGCGAGAGACTTCAGGTTTGGCCTTTCTTCCGCGATGCCAGCGGGAACAGACCAGGTGTGGTGGCACCGATTACAGGTCCGTTGATAGTCGCCATTCGCCATGTCAACCTCCTGGGGTTGCGCGTGCATGCTTCGCGATTCTGTCCGACGTGCCGCACCGACAACGTCCAAGATCGTCGATCAGTGTGGTACGCACCATCGCGCGTCCAGTCCGTCTCGCGCCTGGCAACCGGCCGCCCGCCCACGATCGGGCGATAGTGAACGACCGGAAGGTGGAGGAGATCGTGTGGACGCCGCCGGCAAGGCCGTTCTACGAAAGACAGCGGGAGTGCCCCCAAGGGGATTCGAACCCCTGATCTCAACCTTGAAAGGGTCGTGTCCTGGGCCTCTAGACGATGGGGGCGCGGCGCGAACGGGAGTGTAGCAAAGGGACGGGCCGTGGCAACGCGGCGCCGCCCACGGCAGGCGCGGCGCCCGGGTCAGAACCCGAGGGCGAGGAAGAGGATCAGGGCGCCGGCGAAGGCGCCGGCCGCGATGATCGCCGCCATGCCGCCTATGAAGGCCAGCAGGTACGACTGCCAGGCACGACCCGCGATCGCGGCTCGATAGGTCGCGATTGCGCAGACGACCGCCACCGTGACGTACACGAAACCCGTGACGACCGAGGCGGAGGTCAGAACCGGGATGGGCGCGGTGCGGGTGCTCAGCTCGTAGACGACAAAGCCGGACGACCCGATGGCCGCCAGGGTCAGGATTACCAGCGCGGGGGGCGTCCTCTTGAGCCGCTCGGACAGCGGGGTCTTGGGTCGCTCGGCCTCTTTGGGCTCGGCCTCCTCGAGGGGCTCGTCGGCGGGCAGCTCATCGGCGAGAGGCGACGCCAGGAACGGGGGCGGGGCGACGGGCGACGGGGCGAGAGGCGACGCCACGGGCGGCGGCTCGGCCACCGGCGGCTCAGCGGGCGCGAGCCAGTCGGTGGGGGGCGGCTCGACAGCGAGGGGCTCGTCGGCGGGCAGCCGATCGGCGAGAGGCGACGCCACGGGCGGCGGCTCGGCCACCGGCGGCTCAGCGGGCGCGAGCCAGTCGGTGGGGGGCGGCGTGCTCGGGTGCGTCTGCGCCGCCTCGGGCTCCTCCCCGGCAGGCTCTTCCCCACCGGGCTGCACCGTCGGCTCTTCGGCGAGCGGCCCGGCGTCGGGTTCCAGGGAGCCACTCGGCCTGGGGGCCCGCGGAGATCCGCCGGCCCTCACTCCGTCATGCGTCATCGTGGCCCAGAGGGTAGCAGCCCGGCCGAGGCCCCGGCCACATCGCCCGCCTGGGTCTCCTCGGCGCGGGGCGCCGAGCGGTGATAGATCGCGATCGAGTATTCGAGGCGCGGCCGCTTCATCCGGTCGGCCGTCTCGACGCCCACCGAACCGAAGGCCGCGCCCAGCAGCTCGCGCGCCCCGTCGATCGACTCGAAGGTCCAGAAAGAGTGGATGACGCGGATTCGGAAGCCATCGCCCAGGAACGGCCCCCTGCGCTGGCTCCAGGCCACGTCGCGCTCACGAAGCTCGGGCCGCAGGCTCCAGACGTCGTCGCGGCCGTAGTCGTGGACGACCAGCAGCCGCCCACCGGGACGCAGCAGCGCGCCCGCTTCGTCGAGGAATCGCGAACCGGGGACGGCCATCTCCGACCACGGGACGACGACGGCATCCGCTCGGCCGACCCAGCCGGCGAGCTCCGCCGCGGCGGCAGCGGCAAGCGGAAACTCGAACGCGGCCACTCGCGCGCCCATCGCGGCCAGCTGGCGGGCCCGGAATCCTCGGCCACAGTCCAGGACGACGACGTCGCGATCTATGACGGGACCGAGCGCCTCCAGTGCCGCGGGCAGCTTGCCGTCCCGGTCCACGATCCCGAGAAACGCGTCCTCCAGCTGGGGTGACGGAAGCGCGATCGACAGGTCAGGCATCGAGCCTCCTAGAGGTTCGGGCCGGCTATGAGCAACACTCCTTCGCGAGCCTCCATTTCTACCTCGAGAGTCTCCTCCTGGAGCGTCCTCGGGGCGAACGTGGTGGTCCATTCGCACCCCGGCCAGCTTACCTGCTCCACCCGGAACCCTGTCAGGCTCGGAGCCCCAAAGCGGATTCGACTGGGCGTGTCGGCGGCATTGATGACAACCACGATCGAACGGCCGACCGGGCGAGTCTCGACCGGGCGGCCGGCGTTGGGGCGGCTGCCGGCCGTACCCCGGGCACCGCGCGAGCTTTCGCCTTTCGTGCTTTCGCCTTCCAGGTCCAGCGCGTAGGCGACGGCCGAACCTTCGGCCCCCAGCAACCTGAAAAGTCCGCGCCGCATCGCGGGCTGGGACCGGCGAAGAGCAATCAAGCCGGACAGGAAGGCCCGCAGCTCGCCATCCTGCCGCGCCGGGTCCCACGGGTAGGAGCGGCGGCAATCCGGGTCCTCGCGCCCTTCGAGACCGACCTCGTCGCCGTAGTAGATGCAGGGCGAGCCGGGCAGCGTCATCTGGAGCAGCATCGCCAGCCGCAGCGCCGATCGATCGCCGCCCGCCAGAGAGAGGAAGCGTGGCGTGTCGTGACTGTCCAGCAGGTTCAGCTGGAGCTGGCTCACCGCCGGCTCGTAGGTCGTCATCACCCGTTCGAGCTGCCGGCCGAACTCCGGCCCGTCGATCGGGCGGACGTAGCGCGCGTACTCGGGAGTCCTGGAGACCAGCTCCTCGTCCAGGCGGCCGGCGCCCACGAACGACAGGATCGCCTCTGCCAGCGGATAGTTCATCAGGCCGTGGAAGCGGCCGCCGGCCAGCCACTCGAGGGCCGCGTTCCAGATCTCGCCGACCAGATACGCATCCGGGTTCACCGCCACGACGCGGCGGCGGAACTCCTCCCAGAAGCCGGGCTCGCCGATCTCCTCGGGCACGTCCAGGCGCCAGCCGTCGATGCCGAAGCGGAGCCAGCGCTCGGCGATGCCGAGGATGTACTCGCGGACGGTGGGATTGCCGTGGTTCAGCTTGGGCAGCGCGGGCAGGTCCCACCAGGCCTGGTAGCCGAGGACGCGCTCGGAGGCGGAGCCGGGCCGGCCGGACCGGCGGTGCCGGTCCATGGCAGCGTGTTCGCGACGGCCAGGATAGGCGACGAGGCCGCGGCGGCCGGCTCGGACGCGGCGGTCCAGGTAGAACCAGTCCCGATAGGGCGAGGCGGCACCGTTCTCCAGGACGTGGTTGAACGCCCAGAAGCCCCGGCTGGCGTGGTTGAAGACGCCGTCGAGGATCACGTGCATGCCCCTGGCGTGAGCAGCGTCCAGGAGCTCGCGCAGGGCCGCGTCGCCGCCCAGGAGCGGATCGACGGTCTCGTAGTCGAAGGTGTGGTAGCGATGGTTCGAGGCCGAGGCGAAGACCGGCGTCAGGTAGAGGGCGTCTATGCCGAGGGCCTGGAGGTCGTCGAGGTGCTCGGCGATGCCGAGAAGGTCGCCGCCCTTGAAGCCGTGGGTAGTGGGCGGGGCGTCCCACGGCTCGAGCGGGCCCGGCCTGGGAACGCGGGCGCTCCGGGCGAAGCGGTCGACGAAGACCTGGTAGAAGACGGCGTCGCGAACCCAGTCCGGGTCGGGCTGGCCGGGCTGCCCGCCGCCGTTCGGCGAGCTCATGGGCAACCCGGTCGGGCACTCGGGGCGGGCGCCGTCGAGGCGCGGATTATCAGCCGGGTCTCGAGGATCCTGTGCTCGGGCCGCTCCAGGTCCGGGTTGGCGATCATGCGCAGCAACAGCCTGGCGGATTCCTCGCCCTTCTGGCGGATCGGCTGGTGGACGGTGGTCAGCGGCGGGTTCGAGTGCGGGGCAAGGTCCAGGTCGTCGAAGCCGACGACGCTCAGGTCCTGGGGCACGCGCAGGCCCGCCTCGCGCGCGGCCCAGATCGCGCCGATCGCCATGACGTCGCTCATCGCCAGGACGGCCGTCGGCCGGAGCCCGTCCTCCCAGAGGCGCCTGAACGCGGCCACGCCGCCGTCGAAGGTGGCCTGGCCGACGACCACGCGCTCGTCGGCGAGCTGAATGCCGCTCATCTCCAGCCCCTGCCGGTAGCCGGCCAGGCGCCGCGAGGCGACGATTTCCGTCGGTCCCGCGGAGGTCTCGAGAAGGTCGGGCATGCTGGGCGGCTCGATGCCGACGACCGCGAACTCGCGATGGCCGAGGGCGCAGAGGTGGCGGGCCGAGGCTCGGGCCCCCACCTCGTCGTTCGACTCGACCGAGCCGTGCTCCGGGAAGGCGTCGCCGTCGACGAGGACCATGGGCACGCCGGCATGGCGGATCTGCTCGACCTCGAGATGGCTCTCGGAGAGCCCAACCGCCACGAAGCCGTCGACGGTGGCACGCGCCAGGGCACGCACCAGCGAGCCGTAGAGCGGCGAGAGGAAGAGGAGGCCGTATCCGGCCTGGTCCGTGACGGCGGCCACTCCCGCGCACAGCGCCGGGAAGAAGGGGTTGGCCAGCGCCACCGACAGGACCTGCGGGGTCAGCAGGCCGACGGTCAGCGTGTGCCTCTGGATCGGCGCCCGGGCGCCGGGATGGGGCCGGTAGCCCAGGGTGTCGGCGACGCTGCGGATCCGGGCAGCGGTGTTGGCGTTCAGGCGTTCCGGGCTATTGAAGGCGAACGACACTGCGGTCTTGGAGACGCCCGCCTCCCGCGCCACATCCGCGATGCGGGCTCGCCCGGTCCTGGCCAACGCGGCGTCCTCCACGGTCCTCGGGCCCCGAGGATTGCACCGGCCCTCTAACACGGCGCCGGCGCTCGGCACGCTATCCCGTGGGCGGATCGGCTGTCAACGGGAGACGACGGCGCCGGCAGGTGGGCGCGCGCAGCGCAGGCCCCAGAGTCGGACCCGTGGCAGAATCGACGAGTGTTCAGCGATCGAGTGACCCGCCGCCGTGAGACGGCACAGTGGGAGGTCCGCCGATGCGTCTGGTGACGATCCGGCCCGGGGCCGATGGCGAATCCGGGGCGCCGGACCATCGAGCGCCGGATTATCGAGTGGCGGTGGTCATGGACGACGGCCACCTGGTGCCCCTCAGCGCGCTGGCGCAGATCACGCCGTCGCTGGAGGCCAACTTCGGCCGCATGGAGCTGGCGGGGATCATCGCCCGCGACCCCGACTTCGACAAGATTCGCGAGGCGCTCGGGCGGGCTAACCCGAAGGTGCTCGAGGCGGCCGCGCTCGCCCCCGCGGACGTCCGCGTGGCCGCCCCGATCCCGCGCCCTGGCAAGATCGTCGGCGTCGGCTACAACTACCTCGACCACATCCGCGAGCAGGGCCTGGAGCGGCCCATTCGGCCGGTCCTCTTCTCGAAGTTCGCCAATGCGGTGACCGCCGACGGCGCCCCGATCCGGCGTCCGGCCGGCACCCACGCCCTGGATCTCGAGGCCGAGCTGGCGGTCGTGATCGGGCGGCGGGCGAGCCGGGTCAGGCCGGAGGACGGCCTGCGCCACGTCGCCGGCTACACCGCCGCGAACGACGTGACGGCGCGCGACTGGCAGGGCCAGGCAAAGGCGCTCCGGCCGGGCGAGAAGGGCGACGGCCAGTGGCTGAGGGCCAAGGGCTCGGACACGTTCCTGCCGCTCGGGCCCGTGCTGGTGACCGCCGACGAGCTGGCCGACGGCCGTGGCCTTCGGGTCCGGAGCTGGCGCACCGCGGCCAGCCAGCCGGTCACCGGGTCGGACGCCGTCACGCCCTTCCAGATGCAGGACGGCAACACTGCCGACCTGCTGTTCGGCGTAGCCGAGCTCATCTCGATCATCAGCCGGGAAGTAACGCTGGACCCGGGCGACGTCATCGTCACGGGTACGCCGAGCGGCGTTGGGGTCTTCCGCGAGCCGCCGGTCTTCCTGGAGCCGGGCGATCTCGTGCGAGTCGAGGTCGAGCGGATCGGCACGCTCACGAACCCCATCACCGACGAGGAGGGCAATGCGCCGACCGATTCTCCGGCGGCGCGGTTCATGGCGGCGCGGTCCGTCGACATGCCGTTCGAACCGTCCTTCCGGAGGCTCCGATGAACGAGTCGCACGTACAGGCCGCCCACGCGACCGCTGCGAGCACCGCGGCCGCGATCGCCGCGGCCACCTCGGTCGACCTCCGCATCCCAAAGACGATGCGGGCCCTGGTGAAGGCCAGGCCCGAAGCCGGGGCCGAGCTGCGGGAAGTCCGCGTCCCCCGCCCCGGCCCCGGGGAAGTGCTGATCCGCCTGGAGGCAGTCTCCCTGTGCGGAACCGACCTTCACATCTATCGCTGGGATCCGTGGGCGCAAGGCCGGCTGGGCAAGTACCTGCCGCGTATCTTCGGCCACGAGATGGCCGGCCGCGTCGTTGCGCACGGGCCGGGCACCGGCGCCGTCCCGTTGGGGACTCGCGTCGCCGCCGAGACCCACCTCGTCGACTGGAACTGCTACCAGTGCCGCACCGGCCGCGAGTACGTCTGCGCCAACCTTCGAATCCTGGGCGTTGATGCCGACGGCGCCTTCGCCGAGTACATGTGCCTGCCCGAGCGCAACGCCTGGCCGAGCGAAGGGCTGACCCCCGAGATCGCCGCAATCCAGGAGCCGATGGGCAACGCCGTCTTCGCCACGTTCGTGGAGGAGATCACCACGGCCAGCGTGGCGGTCCTGGGCTGCGGGCCGATCGGGCTCATGGCCGTGGCGATCTGCCGCTTCGCCGGCGCCTCGCGAGTCTTTGCGACGGACGTCATGCCGCACCGCCGCGAGATGGCCGCCCGCATGGGCGCCGACTGCGTGCTCGACGGCGCGGGCGACGTCGCCGCCGAGATCCGCCGCGAGACCGGCGGCACGGGCGTGGACGTGGTCCTTGAGATGAGCGGCGCAGAGGCGGCGATACACCAGGCATTCGACATGACCACCAACGGCGGGCGCGTGTCCCTGCTGGGCCTGCCGTCGCGCCCGGTCACTCTCGACCTCAACGACGCGATCATCTTCCGCGGCGTGCGCGTCTACGGCATCACCGGCCGCGAGCTGTGGCGGACCTGGTACAAGACGGCGGCGCTGCTGCGTGAAGGGCTGGACGTCAGCCCGATCATCACCCACCGGCTGCCGCTGAGCCGGTACGCCGAAGCCTTCGACCTGCTGGCCCAGGGGATCGCGGGCAAGGTCGTGCTGCTGCCGCAGGAGCCCGAGGCCGAAGGAGGCCGACGATGACAACCTCGAACGCCCGACCGACCGACGGCTCGAGCGCCTCGAACAGTTCGACCGCCTCGACCGCCGCGGGCGCTCCGCCGGCGGGCGCCCGTTCGAACCCGCTCGGCTTCCTCGCCGAGGAGATCGAAGAGCTCAAGCGCCAGAACCTCTACCGGGCGATGCGGATCCTGAGCACGCCGCAGGCCGCCGAGGTCGTGGTCGACGGCAAAGAGGTGATCAGCCTCTCCTCCAACAACTACCTGGGCCTGGCCACGCATCCGCGCCTCAAGGCAGCGGCGATCGCCGCGACCCGAGATTTCGGCGCCGGGTCCGGTGCCGTCCGAACGATCGCCGGCAACATGACCATCCACGAACGGCTCGAAACCGAGCTGGCCGCGTTCAAGCACACCGAGGCGGTGCTGACCTTCCAGTCGGGCTTCACCGCCAATTCGGGCGTCATCCCGGTCGTGGCCGGCGAGAAGGACCTGATCGTCTCGGACGCGCTCAACCACGCCTCGATCATCGACGGCATGCGGATGAGCAAGGCGCCGCGCGTCGTCTTCCCGCACAAGGACACGGCGGCGCTGCGCGAACTGCTGCGAGAGGCCCGCGACAAGGGCAATTCCACGACAGGCGAGCCCTACCGGCTGCTGCTGGTCGTCACCGACGGCGTATTCAGCATGGACGGCGACATCGCGCCGCTGCCGGAGATCGTCGCCGCGGCCGAGGAGTTCGGCGCGGCGGTCATGGTCGACGACGCCCACGCCTCCGGCGTGCTCGGCAAGAACGGCCGCGGGACGGTGGACCATTTCGGCCTGCACGGCCGGGTCCACATCCAGGTCGGGACCCTGAGCAAGGCGATCGGCGTCCTGGGCGGCTACGTGGCCGGGGATCAAGCTCTGCGCGACATGCTGATACAGCGGGCCCGCCCGTTCCTCTTCTCCACGTCTCATCCGCCGGCCGTGGCCGCGGCCTGCCTGGAGGCGATCCACATCCTGCTGGAGCAGCCCGAGCTGATCGACCACCTGTGGGCCAATACGATCTACTTCAAGGGCGAGCTGCGCCGGCTCGGCTTCGACACCGGCGCTTCGGAGACCCCGATCACGCCGGTGATGATGGGCGACTCGGCCACGGCCGGCCGCTTCAGCCAGCGCCTGTTCGACGAGGGCATCTTCGCCCAGGCGGTGGTCTATCCGACGGTCGCCCTGGACGGGGCCCGAATCAGGACGATCGTCACGGCCGAGCACACGACCGAACAGCTCGACCGCTGCCTGGAAGCATTCGGAAAGGTGGGCCGCGAGCTCGGCCTCGTCGCCGGCTAGTGGGCGCACCGTCGGCAGAGCGGCGCGAGCCTCGTCCCGCGCCGACTCAGGCGCGCGATCTTCCCCTCGACGCCCACCTCCACACCGAGCTCTCGCCCGACTCGGCCGTTCCGTTGGAGCTCTACTGCGCCCAGGCCGCCGAGCGCGGCGTCCGCGAGATCGCCGTCACGGACCATCTCGACTTCATGCCCGCCGCGCCGGCCTACGAATACGCCGACTACGCCAGCCGGGAACGGATGGTTCGCGACGCGGCGGAGCGGTGGGCCGGCAGGGTCACGGTCCGCTTCGGCGTGGAGCTGACGTACGAGAGCCGCTACGAGCGCGAAATCCGCGAGCACCTTCGCACGCACTCCTACGACTACACGATCGGCTCGGTCCACGACATGCCCGACGGTCCGTACGACCGCAGCAGGGTCGCCTCGTTCGTGGCCGGCAAGACCCTCGCCGAGGCAGCGGCGCCGTACTTTGCCGAGGTGGAGCGAGCCATACGCAGTCGCCTGTTCGACACCCTGGGTCACCTGGATGTGATCAAGCGCTACCTCATCAAGTGGTTCAGCGCCGCCGACTACGCCGCCCGTCCCGAGCTGTACGAGCCGCTCCTGGTCGCGCTCGTCGAGAGCGGGGCTGCCCTCGAGGTCAACGCATCGGGGCTGCGGCATGCGGTCGGCGAGACGTATCCGGGGCCGTGGGTAGTGGCCCGGTTCCGCGAGCTCGGAGGCCGGCGGGTCACGGTTGGCTCGGACGCGCATCTGCCCAACTGCTTCGCCTTCGGGCTCGAGGAGGCCTATGAGATCGTGGCCGCCGCCGGCTTCGACCGACTGGCGCTGGAACGCGCGCTCGATCGAGGCGATCTCGTTCTGCCCGAGCGTTTTCGGCGGTAAGCCCGCATCCATCGGTCAAGCGCCGCGGATCGCCGGCCGACTGGCGAGATGCCAGCGGCGATCGGCAGAGCCGGGCTCAGTCGCCTGGCCGACAGCCCGGATGACTTCACGCGGTTACCCTTGGCCGATGGAGCTGATCGTCATCGGAGCCGGACCCGCCTACACGGACCGTCGCGGCGCGGCTGGAACGAGCTACCTGGTTCGCACCGCCGACGCGGCGCTCCTCCTGGACTTCGGCCAGGGAGCCTTCCCCAACCTGGCGTCCACCCTGGAGCCGAGCACTCTGAGCGCCGTCCTGGTCAGTCATCTCCACCCGGACCACTTCATCGACCTGGTGCCGCTGCGCCAATACCTGAAGTGGGAATTCGATCCACCGCGGCGCGTTCGCGTCGTGGGACCGGCCGGCCTGGCGGACCGCCTCGACGCCCTGCATGCCCATCCCGGGTTCACCGCCGCTTCTCTCGAAGTGGCGTCGCTGGCAGCGGGGATGCAGCGCATCGGCCCGTTCGACGTGGAGGCGCGCCTCGTCACCCACACCGAGGAGAGCTACGCGCTGCGGGTGTCCATCGCCGGATCGAGCGGCCCCGGCCTCGTCTACTCCGGCGACTGCGGCCGTGCCGGCGACCTCGTTCCGCTGATCCGCCCCGGCGACACGCTGCTGTCCGAGGCTTCGTTCGGGGCCGGGCCGGTCGCGCCGGGGGCCGAGCATCTCAGCGCGGCCGATGCCGCTCGAGCCGCCACTGCCGGCCGCGCCGGCCGCCTGCTGCTGACCCACATCCTCTCGGGCCACTCCCGCCCCGACGCGCTCGCCGCCGCGCAGGCCGCCTTCGCGGGCCCGGCCCAGATCGTCACCGAGGGAGATCGGTTCGAGGTCTAACGGGCGGCGGAACGGGATCGGCAGATACTCGGGCTGCGGTTTCGGAACTCGGCCGAGCCCGCTGACACTGTGCTCCGACTCGTTCAAGATTGAGGACTGCGAACGCAGACTCGATCGGCATCGACTCGAAGGAGACAGCGCCATGGCTGATAGCGGTACGACAGCTCGACCGGCAGGAACCGCCAGCGGGCCGCTCTCGGCCGAAGAGCTCCGCCTGATCGACGCCTACTGGCGCGCGGCCAACTACCTGAGCGTCGGCCAGATCTACCTGCTCGACAACCCGCTGCTGCGCCGGCCGCTCGAGGCGGGCGACATCAAGCCGCGGTTGCTGGGCCACTGGGGCACGACTCCGGGCCTCAACCTCATCTATGCCCACATGAACCGGGTCATCAAGGCCCGCGACCTGAACGCCATCTACATCATCGGCCCCGGGCACGGCGGGCCCGGCCTGGTTGCTAACACGTACCTCGAAGGCAGCTACACGGACTTCTACCCGAGCATCACCAGGGACGAAGACGGCATGCGCAAGCTCTTCCGCCAGTTCTCGTTCCCGGGCGGCATTCCCAGCCACGTCGCGCCGGAAACCCCCGGCTCCATCCACGAGGGCGGCGAGCTCGGCTACTCGCTCTCGCACGCCTACGGCGCCGCCTTCGACAACCCCGATCTGCTGGTCTGCTGCGTCGTCGGCGACGGCGAGGCCGAAACCGGTCCGCTGGCCACGGGCTGGCATTCGAACAAGTTCCTCGATCCGAAGGGCGACGGCGTCGTTCTGCCCATCCTGCACCTCAACGGCTACAAGATCGCCAACCCCACCGTCCTGGCCCGCATCCCCGAGCCCGAGCTGCGCGACCTGATGACGGGCTACGGCTACAAGCCGTTCTTCGTCGAGGGCGACGACCCTGCCCTCGTCCACCAGCAGCTGGCCGCGACCCTGGACACGGTCCTCGACGAGATCCGCGAGATCCAGTCGGCCGCGCGCCACGGCCGCACCACCCAACGCCCGCGGTGGCCGATGATCGTTCTTCGGACGCTCAAGGGCTGGACCGGCCCGAAGGTCGTCGACGGCAAGCAGGTCGAGGGCACCTGGCGGGCCCACCAGGTCCCGATAGACGAGGCCCGGACGAACGCCGGCCATCGAGCCCTGCTGGAGACGTGGATGCGCAGCTACAGGGCCGAGGAGCTGTTCGACGATAAGGGCACGCTGCGGCCCGAGCTCGCGGCGCTCGCCCCGAAGGGCCGGCGGCGAATGGGCGCCAACCCGCATGCCAACGGCGGCCTGCTGCTGCGCGAGCTGATCATGCCCGACTTCCGGGAGTACGCGGTCGACGTGCCCAAGCCGGGCGGCTCGACGAGCGAAGCGACCTACGTGGCCGGCACGTTCGTCCGCGACGTCATGGCGCGCAACCCCGACAACTTCCGAATGTTCGGCCCGGACGAGACGGCCTCAAACCGCTTCCAGGCGATCTTCGAGGTGACGGATCGTGCCTGGGACGCCGAGACCATCCCCGGAGACGACCACCTCGCCCCCGACGGCCGGGTGATGGAGGTCCTGTCCGAGCACCAGTGCGAAGGCTGGCTGGAGGGCTACCTCCTGACCGGCCGCCACGGCATGTTCAACTGCTACGAAGCCTTCATCCACATCGTCGACTCGATGTTCAACCAGCACGCCAAGTGGCTGAAGGTGACGCGCGACATCCCGTGGCGCCGCCCGATCGCCTCGCTCAACTACGTGCTCTCCTCTCTGGTCTGGCGCCAGGACCACAACGGCTTCACCCACCAGGACCCGGGCTTCATCGACCACGTGGTGAACAAGAAGTCCGAGATCATCCGCGTCTACCTGCCGCCCGACGCCAACACGCTGCTCTCGGTCACGGACCACTGCCTGCGCAGCCGCAACTACGTGAACGTCATCGTGGCTGGCAAGCAGCCCGCTCCGAACTGGCTGACCATGGAGCAGGCCATCCTGCACTGCACCCGTGGCATCGGCATCTGGGACTGGGCCAGCAACGACCAGGGCGGCGAGCCCGACATCGTCATGGCCTGCTGCGGCGACGTGCCGACGCTGGAGACCCTGGCCGCCGTCGACCTCATCCGAAAGCACCTGCCGGAGGTGAAAGTCCGGGTCGTCAACGTGGTCGACCTGATGCGCCTGGAACCCGAGACTGAGCATCCGCACGGCATGACCGACCCGGAATTCGACTCGCTCTTCACCACCGACAAGCCGATCGTCTTCGCCTACCACGGCTACCCGTGGCTGATCCACCGCCTGACCTACCGCCGCCACGGCCACGACAACATCCACGTCCGCGGCTACAAGGAGGAGGGCACGACCACGACGCCGTTCGACATGGTCATGCTCAACGACCTGGACCGCTACCACCTGGTGATCGACGCCATCGATCGGATCCCCGGGCTGGACGCGAAGGCCGGGCACGTCCGCCAGCTCATGCAGGACAAGCGCACCGAAGCCCGGGCCTACACCCGCGCCGAGGGCGATGACGCTCCCGAGATCCGCGACTGGGTCTGGCCGTACTAGGTCACTCGCAGAAGCGGGCGGCCGCGCCGGCAGCCGACCGCGCTTCGTGAACAGAGGCTCGCGTGGAACAATCGCTTGATCGGGCTACCCCGGAGTCGGTCGGCATTCCCTCGAACGCCATCGTCGATTGGGTGAACGAGCTGGAGCACGAGGCTCCAGATCCTCACTCATTGATGATCGTCAGGCACGGCAAGGTCGTGGCCGAGGGCTGGTGGGCACCAAACGCCCCCGAGCTGCGCCAGACGCTCTTCTCGCTCTCCAAGAGCTTCACCTCCACGGCCGTGGGCATTGCCATCGCGGAGGGCCATTTCGGTCTCGACGATGCGGTCGTCTCCTTCTTCCCGACCGAGGCGCCCGCGCACGTCAGTCCGAACCTCGCCGCCATAAAGGTCCGCCACATCCTGGCCATGTGCACGGGTCACACGGCTGAGACCGTCGACAGCGCGGGCCCGGGCGTCGGCAAGGGCACCAACCTGGTCCGTGGCTTCCTCGCCCTGCCCGTGACGAACCCGCCCGGCACTCACTTCGTCTACAACAGCCCGGCCACATACATGCTGTCGGCCATCCTCCAGAAGCGGACCGGCCAGAAGCTGGTGGACTACCTCCGGCCCCGACTGTTCGAGCCGTTGGGGATCGAGAACCCCACCTGGGAGGAGGACCGGGCCGGCATCAACATGGGCGGCTTCGGGCTGAAGGTTCGCACCGAGGAGATCGCCCGCTTTGGCCAGCTGTACCTGCAGAAGGGCATGTGGGGCGGAAAGAGACTGCTTCCCGCCGAATGGGTCGAGGCCGCCACCTCGAGACAGATCGAGACCGGGCCGACCCCAAACCCGAACCCGGATTGGCAGCAGGGCTACGGCTACCAGTTCTGGCGCGGGCGCCACGGCAGCTTCCGCGGCGACGGGGCGTTCGGGCAGTTCTGCGTGGTCGTGCCCGCGCAGGATCTGGTCGTGGCGGTCACCTCCGGCACCGGGCCGATGCATCGAATCCTCGATACGCTCTGGGGCATCGTTCTACCCGCCCTGCGGCCGGCCGCGCTTCCGCAGGACCGGGCCGCCCACCAGGCCCTGAGCCAGCGCCTGGCCGGCCTGCGACTGGTGCCGCGATCTGGAGCCGGCTCGTCGGCTCTCGAGACCAGCCTGAACGGCGCGAAGTTCACCTGCGCCGAGAACCCATTCGGCTGGTCCTCGTTGAGCCTGGAGTTCGGGGCGCGCGGTGGGGCGCTGGTCCTGGGCGTGGATGGTCGGCGGCAGCGGCGAATTCGGTTCGGCCGAAGCGCGTGGCGGACAGGCCCCTCGGCCGTGGTGCTGGGCTGGCAAGGGCAGCACCCCGCGACCGGCGCCGGATGGCGCGATCAGCCGCTCGCTGCCAGCGCCGCCTGGCCCCGGCCGGGTCGGCTGGAACTCGACGTCTGCCTCTACACCAACGCCTATCGCTACACCCTCACGTTCGACCTCTCGGGCCGGCAGCTGCGCGTTTCCGTGCGCGTCAACGTCGCCTTCGGCCCCACGGATCTGGGTGTGCTCGTAGTCAGGTTGGCGGGATCCGACGCCGAGTAGCAGACGCCCCGCGAAGCGGGCCCCGCGATCGCCCGCGGCGGCGTGGACGTGGCGCACTCGCTACCATGACCGCATGACCCCCAACTCCGACGCCAGCCTGCGATCCGCGGTCCGAGAGGCCATCGCAGCCGCCTGGCAACGCGCCCGTGCCGACCTGCCCGCGCCGGAACCGGCCGGCGGGACCCCGACCTTGGCCGGCAGCGAACCCGCCGAGCCGCACGACGCGCCCGTCGCGATCGAGCGCCCGGCGGACGCGAGCTTCGGCGACTTCGCCAGCAACATCGCCCTCAAACTCGCCAGGCCCTACCGCCGCGCGCCCCTCGAGATCGCAAAGGCCATCGCCGCGCACGTCGCCACGACGGCCACGGACCCGGACTCCCCGATCGCCTCGGTAGAGGTGGCGCCGCCCGGGTTCCTTAACGTCCGACTGTCCGACGGTGCCCTGGCCGCCACAGCCGCCCGCATCGTCGCCGACCCGGCCACCTGGGGCCACGTCGCCGCCGACCATCCGGAGCACATCAACGTCGAGTTCGTTTCGGCCAACCCCACCGGGCCGCTCCACATCGGCAACGCCCGCGGCGCCTTCACCGGCGACCTCCTCTGCCGCGTCCTCGCCGCCGCCGGTCACACGGTGGAGCGCGAGTACTACTTCAACGATTTCGGCAGCCAGGTCAAGAACCTCGGCGCCTCGGTCGTGGCCATCCGCGATGGCTGCGATTTTCCCGAGGACGGCTATCGCGGCGACTACGTCTACGACCTGGCCGGCGATCTTCCGGCCGAGGTCCTGGCGGAGGCCGAGAAGTCGGGCGAGGATCCCGCCTGGGCGGCCGGCCGGTGGGCATCCGAGCAGGTTCGAGCCGGGATCGAGGCCAGCCTCGAGCACCTCGGCTGCCATTTCGACGTCTGGCGCTCGGAGAGCACGCTCCACAATGACGGCTGGGTCGCGAAGGCGGTCGATCGGCTGAGGTCCGCCGGCGACGTTTACGAGGAAGACGGGGCGGTCGTATTCCGGTCGACGAAATACGGCGACGACAAGGATCGCGTCATCCTGCGTTCGACCGGCGACGCCGCGCCCACCTACTTCGCGGCCGACATCGGCTATCTCGTCGAGAAGTTCAGCCGCGGCTACGGGCGCATCGTCTTCGTCTGGGGCGAGGACCATCACGGCTACGTCGCCCGGGTCAAGGCGGCCGCTCAGTCGCTCGGCTTCGACCGCGACCGCGTCCAGATGATCCTGACCGCCTGGGTCCGCTTCGTTCGGGACGGCAAGGAGGTCCCGATGTCGAAGCGCACGGGCGAGTTCATCACCCTCGACGAGCTGCTGGCCGAGATCGGCGTCGACGCCGCCCGCTGGTTCTTCGCTTCACGCGCCGCGTCGAGCGGCATCGACTTCGACATCGAGCTGGCGAAGAAGCAGTCGAACGAGAACCCGGTCTACTACGTCCAGTACGCCCACGCTCGAATTGCCTCGATCCTGCGCAAGGCGGCCGAGGCCGGGATGAGGCCGCCGGCAGCCGGTGACGCAGGCCTGCCCGCCCTGCTGGCCGGCATCCTCACGGGCGCGCCCGAAGCGCAGCTGGCCCGCCAGGTCGTGCGCCTGCCCGAGGTCGTGGAGGACGCGGCCGAGAGCGAAGAGACGCACGGCATCACGGCCTATGCCACGGAGCTGGCGACGACGTTCCACGCCTTCTATCGCGACGCCCGCGTCGTGGATCCCGACGAACCGGAGCGCTCGGCGGCGCGCCTTGCCCTGGTCGCGGCCACGAAGACGACCCTCGCCAACGCTCTCGGCCTGCTCGGCATCTCGGCCCCCGAATCGATGTAACGCCGCAACCCGAACCGCCGCGAACCGCCGCGCACCCGGCGTCGGAGGGGCTACTCGGTCGGGCTGCAGGTCGAGAAAGCCGCCATCGTCGGCTGGTTCGAGGCGAGGACGATATCGGCGTGGACGGCGTCGCCGCAGATCGACGTCACGCCGGCAAGACCATTCAGGGCGTGGTCCGCGGCGTCGACGAAGGCGGTGCGCCCGGCAGCGCTACGCCACTGGGTTCGCAGAACCACCGCCCAGGCCCCGCCGGGGCCCTCCCACAGACCGATCCGGTCGCCGGCCCACATCGAGGCGGCGGAGTCCGCGGCCTTCTTCTGCGCATCCGTCGGGTGCTCGCCCTCGAGCCAGACGCGCAACTGCAGCTCGCCCATCGTGTTCTGCATCGACAGCGCCCAGCCGGGGCCGAGCGCGGCCGGCGCTCCGCTCAACGTCAGGATGACCGGCTCGATCTTGCTCGTGTACAGGTCCGGATGGAGGATCTGCGAAGTCGAGTCGGGCGGACTGGAATAGAGCTTGTCGACGGCCGCCCAGCCACCCCTGGCATAGACGCCCTCGATGAAGCTCAGCCCGTCCAGATACGGGAACATCAGGTCTTCGCGCAGGATCGCCGGCGCGTCGTTGAGCTGCTCCGCCTGGGGCCCGGAGTCGGCCGAGATGCTCACGGCGAGCAGGTCGGCGATCGACATGTACTTCTCGGCCCACTGGGTCATCGAGAGCGTGGCGTCACCCTCGGGGAGCGCCGTTCGCGCCAGGTCTTGGTCGTCCTGGTCGGGTGTGTAAGGTCAGCCGCTCCTCCGGCCCGACGGTCCCGGTCGTCGAGAGCAGATACAGCTGTTTCGTGCCCGGATCGTAGAAGCCGATCGCCTGGCCGGTGTCGAGATCGAGCTCGAGCTGCTCGAGAGACGAGCCGGCGGGCAAGAGGCCGAGATGAACGAAGAGCCGGCTTTCGGCCGCCAGCGCCGCGTGGTCCACGCCCGTCGCACTGGCCTTGGTCATCCAGTCACGGACGCCCTGCTCGTCGAGCAGGATCGGAGTGACCGGGCTCTTCGGCTCGAGCATGCGGAGCTGCTCGACCTGGATCTCGATCTGAGCGTAAGTGGCCTGGTTCGCAGAGGCGACCGCCGAGGGTGCAGCGGAAGGGCTCGATACGGCGGTGGGACTCGAGCCGGCCGTCTGCGTGGGGGCCGCCGAAGCCGACGGGACAACGCTGGGCTGAGGGGACGGCGTGGCCGGCGAGGAGCCGCATGCGGCGGCAATCACCGCTGCCGCGAGCAGCAGGGCGCAGCCCGCGCGAGGACGAACTTGCATACCGAGCATTGTGCCAGGGGCCGGGCGAGCCGGGCGTTCGGTTCCTTGCGGCGCCCGGGCAGGCGGACACCGGCACCGCTGTCCGCCGAAACGGTTATCGTTTCTTAACCTTCTGGTGGGTCCGGCGTTCACGGATTCGCTCTAGATTCCAAAACGGAACAACTGGACGAGCCTCCTGTAAAGTTCCATCCTCCCTCCCTCCGACCGGAGGTGCCGATTGGGCAGGCGCCTCCGGTCCTCCTTTTGTGGGCCGGAACACGGCCGGGCAGGTCGCCGGGCGGCGCGGCGTCGGACAGGTCGCCGGGTGCCGGGGCCCGGGATGAGCGGTCGACGATCGCCTTGTGCGAGAATCGGCCCATGGAACTCACCTGGTACGGGCGCACGTGCGTGCGCATGCGCAGCAAAGACGCCGTCGTCGTGGCCGACCCCTACCAATCAGTCGTCGGACCCACCGGCCGCGGCCTCGCCGGCGACATCGTCACCTTCAGCCACCGTGACGACGCGCCCCTGCCCAAGGCCAAGGGTCGCGCCGCGCGAGACGGAGCCACGCTGCTGCCGAGCAGCCTCGAAGACGCGTTCTGCCTCGACGGCCCCGGCGAGTACGAGGTCAAGGACGTCCTGCTCACGGGCGTGAAGACCTTCCGAGACGAGCACAAGGGCGCCGAGCGCGGCCGCAATATCGCCTTCATCGTCGAGCTGGACGGCGTCCACGTCATCCACCTGGGCGATATCGGCCACCTTCTCACCGAAGACAAGCTGACCGACATCGGGCCCGTGGACGTGGCCTGCATTCCAGTCGGCGGGACCCTGTCCGCCACCAGGGCCGCCGAGCTAGTGGCCCAGCTGGATGCGAAGGTCGTGGTCCCGATGCCGGTCTGCGAAGAGGCGGACTCGGACGAAGCTTTGAGCAAGTTCCTCCACGAGATGGGCGTCTCGACCGTGCCCGCGCCGCAGTCGAAGCTCTCGCTCATGCCATCCACGCTGCCCGAGGAAGTCACGACCGTCGTGCTGGAGCAGCGCGGCAGGGTCTAGTCGCGACCGGGCGGACGGTCAGTCGCGCTCGAAAACCGGGCGGCCGCGCTTGATGACGGTTCGGGCGAGAGCGCCGCCGAGCCAGTACGGGATCTGCTCGAGCGAGGGCACGTTCCAGACGACCAGATCCGCTTGCTTGCCGGGCTCGAGCGAGCCGATCTCAGCGGCCAGGCCGATCGACTGGGCGGCGTTGATCGTGACCGCCACGAGCGTCTCGGCCGGTGTCATGCCCATCTCCACGCAGGCGATCGACATCACCAGCGGCAGGCTGAGCGTGGGGCTCGTGCCCGGATTCAGGTCCGTGGCCAGGGCCACGGGAATCCCCGCCTCGATGAAGCGGCGGGCCGGGGCGAAGTGGTGTTTGCCCAGGAACCAGCTGGTGGCCGGGAGCAGCGTCGCGACCACCGGAGTGCCCGTTTGCGCGACGCGCGCCAGGGCGGCGATCCCTGCCTCCGACGGGGCCCCGAGATGGTCGGCCGAGAGGCAGCGGCATCCCGGCGGCACCGCCCGATCCGCGGCCGGCACGGCCAGCTCCGCGGCCAGCTCCGCGCCGCCCGACGGCGCGAGCTCGTCGGCATGGAGACGGAGGGCCAGGCCGCGCTCGGCAGCGGCGTGCAGTATTCGCCGGCTCTGGTCGGCCGAGAAGACCCCGTCCTCGCAGAACACGTCGCAAAACCGTGCGACCCCCTGGTGAACCACCGCCGGCAGCTGCTCGCTGACGACGTGGGCGACATAGCGGTCCGTACCGTCGCGGCGAGCGTCGGGGTGGGCAGCGTCGGCACGGTCGCGGAACTCGGCGGGGACGGCGTGGGCTCCCAGGAACGTGGCCACGAGCTCGATCGGACCTTCGGCTGCCAGCCGGTCGATGAGCTCCAGCAGGCGCAGCTCCGAGGCCACGTCCAGGCCGTAGCCGGACTTGGCCTCGGCCGTGGTCGTTCCGTTGGCTAGCATCGTGGCGAGGCGGGCCCGGCCGCCCGCCAGCAGCTCCTCATCGGACGCGGCCCGGGTCGCGGCCACCGTCGAGAGGATTCCTCCGCCGGCGGCCAGGACCTCCAGGTAGCCGGCGCCGCCGGCGCGCATCTGCCACTCACGCTCGCGCGTGCCGCCGAAGAGCAGGTGGGTGTGGGCGTCGACGAGGCCGGGCGTGACGAGGCCGCCGCGCGCGTCGAGACGGCGAAACTCGTCGAGCGGGAGCCCCCGGGCCACGATCTGGCGGTGGACGTCGCCGCTCGCGCCCGATGCGACGATGCGCCCCTGCCAGCAGGCGACGGCGAGCGCGCCCCCCGAAACCGCGCCCGCGTCATCCTGGCCGACGCCTCTCCGAATCCCCCCGGCCAGCGTGGCGACGCTGCCGGCCCCTTCGACCAGCAGACCGCTCACTGCCCGCGGACCGCGTCCAGGCGCAGTTCGAGCGCCTGCAACGGCGAGAAGTCGACCAGGCGCAGGAAGTTCGCCGCCGCCGCCAGTCGTTCGGGCACCAGCGCATCGCGCGGGAAGCCGGAATGGTCGGCTACGTCGAGCAGCGAAGCGAGCGGCGCCAGCCCGACCAGCTCGGACTCGGCCAGGTCGACCTCGTCTTCGGCGGCCTCCGCCCGAACCGCCTCCCATACCTGCCAGATCGGAGTCGTGCGGTAGTCGAGCAGGTTCATCGACACCTGTGCCCGCGCCTTTTCTTCGATCCAGAAGCCGTTGGCCTGGACCTTGGGCAGGCCACCGCTTGACTCGCGAATGCGCCGCGCGATCCGCTTCGCCAGGTCCAGGTCCTCGCTCGCAAGGTTGATGTTGTAGGCGATCAGGAAGGGCCGCGCCCCGACCGCCACCGCTCCGGCGCTGGGGTGGAGCCGCGCCGGCCCAAAGTCAGGCTCGCGGCCGGGCTCGCCGATCTGGGTCTTGAGGCCCTCGTACTGGCCGCGCCGCACGTCCGCCAGGCGCTGGCGGGTTGGAGTGGAGGCCGCTTCGCCGTACAGGTAGACCGGGACGGAGAAACGCTCGGCGACCCTGGCCCCAAAGGCCCGCGCCAGCTCGACGCAGTCGCCCATGCTCGTCTGGCCGAGGGGCACGAACGGGACGACGTCCACCGCCCCGATGCGGGGGTGCTCGCCGGTGTGCTTCTCCATGTCGATCTCGGCCACGGCGACGGCGAAGGCGCGCTCGAGCGCCTCCAGGATCGGGGCCGCCTCGCCGGCCATCGTCAGGACGCTGCGGTTGTGGCTGGCATCGCTGGTTCGATCGAGCAGGCATGCGCCGGGCACACTCTCGACGGCCGCGGCGATCCTGTCGACGACCTCGATTCGCCGACCTTCACTGAAATTGGGCACTGACTCGACGAGTCCGGTCACCCTACCTCCGATCCGCCAGTAACTGCCCGCCCGTGTAGCCGAAGCCTATCGTGTCACAGCCGAATGAGACGGGTCGCCTAATGCTGGCCCGATGGTCGGCCGATAACATGCCGCGGGATATGGAAAAGGCATGTTAGGTGTAGCGAGACCGTCCCTCTGGCGCCACGGCGACTTCCGGAAGCTCTGGGCCGCCGCCACGGTGAGCGTCCTCGGCAGTCAGGTCACCCTGATTGCCGTGCCCTACATCGCCCTGACCATGCTCGGCGCGAGCGCTTTCCAGGTATCGCTCCTCGCCGCCGTCGAGATGCTGCCGTTCCTGCTCTTCACGCTTCCGGCCGGAGCCTGGCTGGACCGCGTCCGGCGCCGGCCCGTTCTCGTCGCCGCAGACATCGGCCGCGGCGTGGCGCTCATGAGCATCCCGGTCGCGTACGTGGCGAACACGCTCTCGCTCGATCAGCTCTTCGTGGTTGCCTTCGTCACCGGCACCTTCACCGCCTTCTTCGACGTGGCCGACCAGTCGTTCCTGCCCGAGCTGCTCGAGCGCGAGGACCTGGTCGACGGCAACGCCCGCCTCCAGGTCAGCTACTCCGCGGCCCAGATCGGCGGGCCGACGCTGGCCGGCAACGCCATCGCCCTGGTGGCGGCGCCGCTAGCCATAGTCATCGACGCGGCCAGCTTCCTGGTCTCGGGCGGCCTCATAAGCGCCATCAGGAAGCGGGAACCCAGGCCGGAGCGGGCGGTCGACGAGGACGGACGACCGACCTCTCTGCGGTTGGAGATGACGACCGGTCTGCGGTACGTCCTCGGCAATGCCTACCTGCGACCGATCGCCGGCTGCACGGGGATCTCCAACCTCTTCGGGGCGGCCCTCTTCGCCATCTTCCCGGTCCTGATCTGGCGCGAGCTGGCCCTCTCGCCGGCCTTCTACGGCACGGTCATGGGCCTGGCCAGCTTCGGGTTCCTGGCCGGAGCGGCGCTGTCCAGCCGCCTGCCGCGCAGCCTGGGCCTGGGGCCGACGATCATCGTCTCCGCCGCGCTCAGCTCGCCGGCCTTGCTGCTGATGACCCTCACGCCCGCCTCGCTCGGGTGGGCCACGATCACGCTCTTCGGCGGCTGGTTCGTGGTCGGCTTCACCCAGGTCATCTACAACGTCGCCCAGGTCAGCCTGCGCCAGTCGATCACGCCGCCGGCGATGCAGAGCCGCATGAACGCCACGATGCGATTCATCGTCTGGGGCACGATCCCGATCGGCTCGGTGCTGGGCGGCCTGCTGGCGACGATGTTACCGGTGCGCGTCGCCCTGATGATCGCGGCCGTCGGATCGTTCACTTCGTCGCTGTGGGTGCTCTTCTCGCCGCTTCGCTCGCTGCGCGAGATGCCCGCGGAGGAGAGCATCTATCGCGCCGAAGCGGCCGGTGCGGCCGGGAGGACCGACGGAGTCGACGGTACCGGCCCTGCCGAACGCCAGCCCGAGCCCGCGGAAGCGCGGGCGGCGCCGGCGTAGGCCGGCGGGCCGCGGCCTCACGGACGACAGAGCCGGCGGGGATTGCCCGGCCCTGGCGAAGGGCGAACTACGGGGCCGGCACCACGGGTGGAACGGGCGGAACGGGCGGGGCCGGCTGGGCCCCGGCTGCGGCCGCTCCGTCGGCTTCAGCTGCGACGTACGCGACGGCGAAGAGAACGACGGCCACCACCCCGGCCACCAGGTAAACGGTCATTCGGACGGTCGCCATGCTGTCGAGGCCGCCGCTGCTGCGCAGCGCCAGATTGGCCGCGAACGCGACGGCGCACCATGCCACGACCGCGCCGAAGACATAGAGGTGCGGACGGATCAGCAGCGCAGCGAGGAGGCCGGCGCCGATCGCCGCCGCCCCAACGTCCACCATCCAGCCGGCACCGCCGGTGGTTGAGTACACGTTCTGGTCCCTGATGAAACCGTTGGCGGCATCAACCAGGGCGAGGAAGCCCAGCAGCAGCGCGACGACGTAGCTCGCACGATTGAGATTCGGCGTAACCATCGGCTCTCCCCCATACGCTCTTGTCGCGTGGACGCAGGCAGATCATAACCCGCCGTCCCAGCGGCACAGAGGTCGGCGCCTCAGTCGCCGTCGAGCATCGGGATGCGGACACCTCGTTCGCGCGCGACCTCGATGGCCCGCTCGTAGCCGGCGTCGGCGTGGCGCATGACGCCCGTGCCCGGGTCGGTGGTCAGGACCCGCTCGAGCTTCTGCGCCGCGAGGTCTGTGCCATCGGCGACAACCACCATGCCGGCATGCTGCGAGTACCCGATCCCCACTCCGCCGCCGTGGTGGATGCTCACCCAGCTCGCGCCCGCGGAGGTGTTCACCAAAGCATTGAGGAGTGGCCAGTCGGCGATCGCGTCGGAGCCGTCGCGCATGGCCTCCGTCTCGCGGTTGGGCGACGCCACGGAGCCCGAGTCCAGGTGGTCGCGGCCGATGACGATCGGGGCGCTCACCTTGCCGGAGCGAACCAGCTCGTTGAAGGCCAGGCCCGCCCTGGCGCGCTCGCCGTAGCCGAGCCAGCAGATCCGGGCCGGCAGGCCCTGGAACGGCACCCGGGTCTCGGCCATCTCGATCCATCGTCGCAGCGATTCGTTCGCCGGGAACAGCTCCAGGATGGCACGATCCGTGGCCAGGATGTCCGCCGGATCGCCCGAGAGGGCGACCCAGCGGAACGGACCCTTGCCCTCGCAAAAGAGCGGCCGGATGAAGGCGGGCACGAAGCCCGGGAAGTCGAAGGCGTTGGCTACGCCGGCGGCCTGGGCCTGGGCCCGGATGTTGTTGCCGTAGTCGAAGGTAATCGCCCCTGCCTTCTGGAGCGCCAGCATCGCCCGCACGTGGTCGGCCATCGATGCCATCGCGCGGCGGACGTACTCGTCGGGGTCCTGGCGGCGCAGCTCAGCGGCCGCCTCCACGGAAACCCCAGCCGGCACGTAGCCGTTCAGCGCGTCGTGGGCGGACGTCTGGTCCGTGAGGACGTCGAAGCGCTCGCCGCGGCGTACCAGCTCCGGCTCGACGTCGGCGGCGTTGCCGACCAGGGCGATCGATTCGGCGCGGCCCTCCGCGGCCGCGGCTCGCGCCCAGTCAAGCGCTTCATCCAGAGAGTGGGTCAGCCGGTCGACGTAGCCGATGTCGAGACGTCGGCGCGCCCGAGCCTCGTCCACCTCGATGACCAGCGCCACTCCCTCGTTCATCGTGACCGCGAGCGGCTGCGCCCCGCCCATTCCGCCCAGGCCGGCGGTCAGCGTCACGCGCCCCTTCAGCGTCCCGCCGAAGTGCTGGCGGGCCAGCTCGGCGAACGTCTCGAAGGTCCCCTGCAGGATCCCCTGCGTGCCGATGTAGATCCACGAGCCGGCGGTCATCTGGCCGTACATCGTCAGGCCGGCCCGTTCCAGCTCGCGGAAGGTGTCCCAGTTGGCCCACTTGCCGACCAGGTTCGAATTGGCGATCAGGACGCGAGGCGCCCACTCGTTGGTGCGGAAGACGCCGACCGGCTTGCCCGACTGGACGAGCAGCGTCTCGTCGTTCTCCAGGCGGCGCAGCTCGCGCACGATCGCGTCGAAGGCATCCCAGCTTCGGGCGGCCCGACCCGTGCCGCCGTAGACGACCAGGTCGTCCGGGCGCTCGGCAACCTCGGGATCGAGGTTGTTCATCAACATCCGAAGCGCCGCTTCCTGGGCCCAACCCTTGCAGCTCCGTTCCGGCCCGCGCGGCGCGTGAACGGTTCGAGGTCCCGCCTTGGCAGTGGTGCGCGTCCCGGCGGCGCCGGTTTCGACAGCCATCGAAAACCTCCCGAGGACTACCGGGCCTGGCCCGGGTGCTCGCCTCCAGTTTGCGCCGGTTCGGCCAGGCCGTCATGCGGCGGCCGGCGGGCCGCGCGCGTACGATCGCCCGCCGCGACCTCGGTTCGTCAGCCCTAGTTGATGCCCTCGATCAGCTCGCGACCGAGGCGCCGGGGGCCGATGTCCATGATCGAGACGAGGACGCCGTTGTCCAGGCTGAGGGTGTAGGCGTCCACGCCGCCCTTGCACGTGGCCACGTCGACCGGCCAGTCGTTGATCGATTCCTGGTCCGTTGAGGCGATGCCGTCGGCCTGGGAGCAGGCCGTCTGGAACCAGCTGCCGCGCCACTGCGTGTAGAAGTCCTGGGTCAGCGCGCCGTCCTGGAGCGCGCCGATCGAGACCTCGAGCCAGTTGACATCGGTGATGGAGCCGATGCTGGCCACGTAGTAGCTCTTGAAGGCGGTGGCGTAGTTGGGATCGTCCATCGCCGCGATCTCGATGTCGGTCGACTCGACCAGCGGGTCGCCGCCCACGACCGCGGGGATGTTGGTCATCAGGCTCGGATCGATGCGCAGGCCGAAGGTTCCGGTCGTGCCGTTCGGCCAGGGGGTGGGCATGATCGGCACGGCCGTGTCCGTGTCCGGCCCGGGTGTCGGGCTCTGCACCACGACGGTGTAGCTGCAGGCGGCCGCGGCGGTCGCCGCCAGGAGCAGCGCCGCCAGGAGCCCGACGATCCTGACCCGCACCTAGAGCTCCTTTCGCATGACCGGGTAGCGCTCGTCGTCCACGGCCAGGGCAAAGCCGGCCCGGATCCAGAACCGTGGCCTGGCGGCGGGCGTCGCGTCGAGGACGGCGCGGGCTTCGGGGTAGGCCTCCACGGCGGCGAAGCCGCGGCCGGCCAGGTCGTGGCAGACGTCGGCCACGAGACGAAGGGCGTGGCCACTCTTCCGAGCGGCCGCGGCGGTGGTGATGCACGTGATCACGGCGGGCAACGGGGCGTCCGGCAGCTGTGGGTACAGCTCGCGGGTTCGCAGCGCGCGCGGGTACGCGGAGAGCGGTCCGAACTGGCAGTAGGCCACCGCCTCGCCGTCGACGAGCAGCACCTTGGCGTAGCTGCCGAAGACACCGAGCCCCCGACCCAGCAGCTGCAGTTTGCGGGGCGCCTCGGCGGCGACCGTGGGGCGGGCTGGACGCCGAGGCGCGAATGGGTTGTCGGCCAGCGGATCGTCGACCTCGTCTCGGAAGGGGTTGCGGGCGGGCGGGGACGCGGCGGGTGCGAACGGGTTGGCCGAAAACTTCGGCGGCGGGGCGAACGGGTTCGACTCCGGCCTGGGCGGCGGAGCGAACGGGTTAGTCGGGCGGTCGACCGAACTCGAGGTCGAACCGCTGCGCGTGGGCAGCCAGCCCGGCCGGCTCGCCTTCGACCCCCGATCGGGGTCCTCCCAGTAATCACAGGTTCGATGGTCGAACGACGGATCCGCGCAGGGCGGGATGAGCCCGAAGCCGGCCTCGTCGGTGACGTCCACGATCTCGATCGTTGCCATTGTCGCCCAACTTTACGCCACAAGGGCCTGCGGGCGGCGGCGCGGCTCGCCGGGCGGCGGCGGGCCGCTAGACTGCCGAGCATGACTGCCTCGCCTTTCACCCCTTCCGCCGATCGGGGCCCGCGGCTCCGCTTGCAGCGAGCGCTGACCCACGGCGTGACGCGGAATGTCGTGGCCCTCGGGCTGGTCAGCCTCTTCACGGACATCTCGAGCGAGATGCTCGTCTATCTCATCCCGCTCTTCCTGGCGAACGTGCTGCTGGCCCCGGCTGCGGTGATCGGCCTGATCGAGGGAGTGGCGGAGAGCACGGCTTCGATCCTCAAGCTGATCAGCGGCGCGCTCTCGGACAGGCTGCGGCGGCGGCGCTTGCTCGTGGGCATCGGTTATGGGACTTCGGTCGCGGCCAAGGCTCTGTACCTGGCCGCGTCCTCCTGGCCCGTGGTGCTGGTCGGCCGCGTCGGCGATCGTCTCGGCAAGGGCATCCGCACCTCGCCGCGCGACGCCCTGATCGCCGACTCCACCGCTCCGGAGAACCGGGGCGTGGCCTACGGCTTCCACCGCGCCATGGACACGAGCGGCGCGTTCGCCGGCGTGCTGGTCGCGGCCGTGGCCATCTGGATGGTCGAGGGCGACGCGACCAAACTCACCGGCGACGCTTTCCGGATCCTGGTGTGGCTGGCGCTGATCCCCGGGCTGCTCGGGGTGGCAACGGTCGTCGTCGGCGTTCGAGACGTCCGGCCGGCGGCAGGTCCGACCGCCCCGGCATCTGCCGGCTCGGCCGCCCCGGTCGGCCTCGTCCGGCGGATCGTCGGCGGCACGGCCGAATGGCGCCGCTTCCCCGCCCCGTTCTGGCTCTTCATGCTGGCCAACGCCCTGTTCACCCTTGGCAACTCGAGTGACGCCTTCCTTGCCCTTCGATCCCAGAACCTGGGCCTCACGTTGCTGGCGCTGCTGCTGACCATCGTCGCCTTCAACGCCACGAACGCCGTGGTGGCCTGGCCGGCAGGCGCGCTCTCGGATCGGATCGGGCGCCGCGGCCTGATCGCTTTCGCCTGGCTCATCTACGCCGCCTGCTATGCCGGCTTCGCCATCGCCACCGAAGCCATCTGGGTGGTGCCGCTGTGGCTCGCCTACGGCACCTACTACGCGCTGAGCGAGGGAGTCGGCAAGGCGCTCGTGGCGGACCTCGCGCCCACCGAACTGCGCGCGACCGCCTTCGGGATCCTCAACTCCGTTCAGGGCGTCATGGTCCTGCCGGCCTCCCTGATTGCGGGCGTGTTGTGGAGCGCCATCGCCCCACCGGCCCCGTTCTGGTTCGGGGCCGCGTGCTCGGCCGCGGCCGTGGTGCTGCTCCTGGGAACGGTGCGGCCCGGCGCGAAGAAGTAGAGTCGCCGGGCGGGCTGCCGGTCGCCGATTGCCGGGGACCGCGCCGCTCATCGGCCCTGGCCCGGCCCGCTCCCCGTCAGCTCCAGGCCGAATACAGCCCCTGCCCGCGACCGACCACCACGCTCCGCGCCAGCCGGTCGTGAATGCCCTGCCCGCGATAGTCGCGCATCTGACTCACCAGCAAGACGACCAGCCAGACTGCGATCAGGACCGTGAGCGCCCCGTTGATGCTGGAGGCGATCTCGAAGAAGGCCCAGCCGAAGAGGGCGAACCACCGCATCGCCGCGCGCGGCCAGGACAAGAGCCTGGGCTCGGCCGCGTCGAGCACGCGCAGGCCCAGCAGCCGTTGGCCGAGCGTGGCGCCGCGGCTCCTCCACATCGGGATCGCGTAGATCGCCGAGCAGAAGGCGAGCAGCGACCCGGACCAGACCGCGTCCAGGTAGTAGGTCGACACCGTCCACGTCGAGCCATCATCGTTGGTCATCGTCCTGGTTACGGGATGCCACCCTCCCAGGACGACCGCCACGACGCCCGCCGCCACGAACACCAGTGTCAGGTCGGCCAGCCAGGCCACGAACCGGCGGCCCGTCGAGGCCACCACGAGGACTTCGGCAGGCTCAGGACCCCCGGCAGCTCCCTTGGTCATCGATCCTCACCTCCCTGGGCTGGCCCACGGCGGCGCCATCCCGCGCTGTGTCATCCAGGTTAGCGCTGGAACGACCGAGAAGCTTGCGGCTCGCCGGCAACCTCCGGGCCGCACGATTATCCCGGCTGAGGATCCAGTCCGCCGGGGCTTCCCCCTGCGCGTGGAGAGGGGGGTAAGCTCCGGCGGCCCACTCCCTACACCATCCCGTCGAGTGGGTACTGGGCCGTATGACGTACCAAACGTTCCCCACTGCGCGACTCGGCGGCGATGGTCGGCGCGGACGCTAATGTGGCTCTGCGCGGCAGGGGAGCGGTCGCGAAGAGGTCCCGTCCATACGGACCTGGCGGCCGGGGCAACGCCTTCAGATCCGAACACTGCACGAGGTAGGTCATGGGGGCACTGGATGTCCGCGTCGAGGCTGCGCTCGCGACCCTGGACGACGAGTGCCGTTGGGAACTGATAACCGGCCTGGCGCAGGAGTGCCCCGACGAGATCCTGGCGATCTGCCAGGAGCTGCTCGCCGGCGCCGCCCCCGACAGACGAACGCTGGGGGCGGACCTCCTGGGACGGCTCGTTGGGGTCGACCAGGGTGCACGCCCCGCGGCGTCGAAGGCCCTGCTCGATGCGCTCGCTTGCGAGACCGACGCGGGCGCACTCGCTTCGATCGTCGCCGCCCTCGGGCATGTCGGGTCCATCGAGCCACTCGACGCCATCGTCGGGCTGGCCGGCAATTCCGACCCCGGGGTTCGGCTCGCCGTCGCGTTCGCCGTGGCCACGCTCAGTCCCCAGCCGCTCGACCGCCGGGCGCGAGTCGCGCTGATCGAGCTCTCGAGCGACGCCGAGCCGGAGGTGCGAGACTGGGCCACCTTCGGGCTGGGCACGCTCTCGTTCGACGATGGGCCCGACGTGCGGGCGGCATTGCTGGCTCGAGCCGAGGACACGTACCACGCGACGCGCGCCGAGGCGCTGTTCGGCCTGGCGGTCCGGCGCGACCCGAGGGCGGTGCCACATCTCATCCGCGCCCTCGAGTCGCCGACCGTCGCCGGGCTCGAGCTGGACGCAGCCGCCGAGGTCGCCGATCCGCGTCTTCTGCCGGCCCTCTGGGCTCTGCAACGGGCCGGCCTGGCCGACGCCGTGCGAGTTCGCCGGGCGATCGATCGCTGCCTGGGCCAGGGTCGGCCGGTCTTGCTGGCCTAGCCAGTTCCGCGGCCGAGGTCGGGTTCTGCAGCCGAGGTCAGGTTCCGCGGCCGAGGTCGGGTCGGCGGGCTGAGTACGCCGGCGGGGCTCCCCTTACCCCGTGCGCCTCCTGCCGGGCGTGAAACGCCGCCACCCTGGCTCGGGTATCCTGCGCAGGACCCGGCGACGCGGTCGCCGCGGGCGGCGTCCGACCGCCCCCCAAACGAGGCGACAGTGCTCAGCTTCATCGACACAGCCGTCATCCCTTTCTTGACCAATCTCTACGCCACCGTCGGGTATCTGGGCGTCTTCGTGGCGATGACGATCGAGGCCACGCTGCTGCCCCTTCCCTCAGAGTTGATCCTGCCCTTCGCCGGCTTCATGGTCAGTAACCCAAAGGAGATCGAGCCGCTCACCCATGACGGCTGGAACTTCTGGATCGTCGTCGCGGTCGCCGTTGCGGGCGACCTCACCGGGGCCTGCTTCGGCTACTTTCTCGGGGCGCGGCTGGGCCGGCCCTTCCTGGACCGCTGGGGCCGTTACCTGCTGATTCGCAAGCACGAGATCGAACAAGCCGAAGGCTTCTTCGCGCGCTGGGGCGCCCCCACCGCCTTTTTCGGTCGCCTGCTGCCGGGCATTCGAAGCATCGTCGGCTTCGCCGCCGGGGTTGCCCGCATGCCCTTTCGGCCTTTCGTCTTCTACTCGGCTTTGGGCGTGATCCCCTGGACCGTGGCCCTCGTCTACGCCGGCACCGTCCTGGGCTCCAACTGGACCCAGATCCGTGACACGCTCCGGCCCTTCGACAACCTCATCCTCATCGCCTGCGCGTGCGCGATCGTCGCCTTCGTCTGGTGGCGTCTCGGCCATCCGGGCTGGCGCCGCGCCGAGCAGGAAGCGTAGTCCGGAGCGCGGCCCGGGCCGTTGTCCGGCGCGAGCAGGCAGGGCCGGCGTCGCGAAGCCGGGGCCGGCGTGCGCTACACGGCCATTTCGTGGCAGACTGGCAGCGGCGTCCGGGGAAGACCGGGCTGTCGGCCACCTAACGGCACGGAGTCTTGTCCCCATGCTGACCGAAGCGCGAAACGCCCGATCTGACGAACCGAGGGCGGAGAGGCTTTCGAGAACGGCCATCGCCGCGGGCGGTCTCGCGTGGTGAACAGCATCCGCGGCCGCGGGGCATCGGGCGGATCCGTCCGCGAGCGAGCCGCCCCGGCGCCGGCACCCCAGGGCGACCAATCGACCGCCGGCCAGGGCCAGTCCTGGTTGCCAGGCTGGCTTCGGGCCGTCCTGCTGCTGCCGTCGTTGCCCCGGCCGATGGCTCATCCGGACCGGCACGCCGCCGAAGCGGCGCGCCACATGGCCCACCCCAGCCGCAAGTCGCCCCTGGCGTCGCTGGCTTCGCTCGTCTCGTTCGATGCCCCCGACCACGACGAAGGGTCCACTTCGACCCTGGTGCGGCGTCGTTTCCTTCCCAGTGAGCCCAGGCGGCGGGAGGTGCTGGCCGTGCTGTCGATGCTGTTCGTCGCCGCGCTCTTCTCGGTGACGGGCCCGATCGCCGGAGCAGGCTCGACGCGCCCGACGCCCTCGGGCGACATGGCGATAGTCGACACGACACCCGACACGACACCCGACACGACGGCAAGCCCGACCGAGACCGGCGCTCCCGCAGCCACGTACTCGCCGGAGCCGTCGGTGCCGCCGACATCGACACCAACGGCCAGGCCCAGGCCGGCGCCTGCCAAGAAGCCCGCGCCAAAGCCCGTCAAGGTTCGGACCTTCGTGGCCCTGGGCGACTCGCTGACGGCCTGGCCCAGCACACCCTGGCCCACCCGGCTGGACGCCGAGGACTCCGGGATCAAGCTGGTCAAGAACGCGGGCGTTCCGGGCAACACGACCGCCCAGATGAGGGCCAGGCTCAGCAGCGACGTCTACGCTTACGATCCCGACGTCCTCTTCGTCCTGGGGGGCACGAACGACCTCGGACTGGGCGTAAGCGAGAGCGCCACGATCGCCAACCTGCGGGCCATCCTCGTCGGCGCGAAATCGCACAAGATCGCGGTCATCCTGCTGCTGGTCCCGCCAGACTCGTACACCTCGATGGCGCCCGAGATCGACTCGCTGAACGCCGCGATCGTCACCCTGGCCCGCTCGCAGCACGTCACCTACGTGGACATCCACACGCCCTTGACCAATTCCAACGGGGTTTACTACTCGAAGTACACCTCGGACGGCCTGCATTTCAGCGACCTGGGTGCTCAGACGGTGGCGAACACGGTTCGCGCGCGGATCAAGCTGCTGGGTCTGTAGCCTCGGTGGCGGCGTCGGCGGTGGCGGCGTCGGCGGTGGCCGCGTCGGCGGTGGCCGCCGGAGGAACGGCGCGGACCTCAGGTTGCGCGGGATCGGCCGATGCCGGCCCATGAGACACGCGCGCAGCCACGGGCAACACGGCCAGGGCGATCGTCACCACCGCCACAGCGCTCAGGCAGGCCGAGACGGCGAACAGGCCGCGGATCGTCAGCAGGCCGGCCAGCAGCCCGCCCAACCCTGAGCCGAGGATCGCCGCCAGGCTCGACGTCACGCCGCTGAGGATCCCCTGGGCCGTGGCCGCGGTCCCCCTCGGCGCCTGCAGCGAGACGAAGGTCACGCTGCCGATCAACATCAGCGCATAGCCCGCACCCTGAACGAGCGAGCAGCCGAGGAGCAGCGCCGGGGCCGTGAAGACGACGTTGGCGACCTGGCGCGAGAGGGTGATCACCGCCCCGGCAACGATAAGACGCTCCACGCCGAAGCGCCGGGCCAGCCAGGGGAACAGGAACATCGTCGGTACCTCCATCGTCGCCGCGATGGCCCAGGTCCAGCCGATCATGCTGCTCGGTGCCCCGAGGCTTCCCAGGTAGATCGAGAAGAAGGAATTCTGGGCAGACTGGGCCGTCCACGCGACCGTCGACCCGATCAGGAAGAGCGCGATCGGGCGGTGGCGCAACACGGTCCCGGGCGATCTGCGCAGGCTCGGTGCGCGCACCGAGTCGGGGCGGGCCGGCAGCGCCACCGCGGAGACGCCGGCCAGGACCAGGGCCGGGATCATGACCCAGAACAGCGCGCCGATGCCACCGCGGCCAACGAGCACGCCGACGAGCGGCGCGCAGACGATGAAGCTGGCCGATCCGCAGGCCCGGATCCAGCCATAGCGGGTCCGGTTCGCGCCGACGAGCGAGAGCACCCGGACGTCCATCATCGGGCTCATGCCGGACATCCCGATCGCCCACGTCGCAGCCGCGAGGATCAGAAGGGGCCTTGCGCCGGCGACAGCCAGGCCCGCCGCCCCGATGGTGGCGATCGCGGCAGCCAGCGGGATCAGCAGCCGCGACCCCGGGACGTGGTCGTGGATGGCGCCCCAGACCGGCGCCGAGGCCAACGCCGTCGCCGACGTGAAGGCCAACAGCAGACCGATGTCGGGCAACGAGATGCCCAGGCTCTGGTAGTACTGCTGCAGGAACGGCGCGTAAGCGCCGACGGCGGCGTACAGGATGATGTAGGCCGTCGCTGCGCGAATCACCCGGGTCAGGCCTCCACGGGGCCGATCGTGACGGTCCCCTTCCAGGCCAGTCTGCCACTCGCTGCGGGATCGCGCAGCTGGTACGCCGGCCTCACCCGGGGGGCTGGCCTAGCCCCAGGGCGCCTCACCGGGGTGGCGGAGGTGGCCGACGTCGTTGGCCAGGACCAGCTGGGCTTCGTCGGCGCTGTCGCCGCGCTCGTATCGCAGGACCGTGAGGTTCGTTCGATCCTGGACGAAGCGGCGACGGTAGTCGCAAATGGGGATGCCCAGCGCCACGCACAAGAGGATCCGGTTGAGAGTGCCGTGGGCGACCACCAGCACGCGACGCTCGCCCTCGGCTTCGGCCTGGGCTTCCGACACGGTCCCGCGCGAGCCGCCGGCATCGGGGGAGCGGCGATGGACGGCGCCGGTCGTGTCGACAGGGCGGCCAGGCTCCGAGGCGATCAAGTCGACCAGGAAGCCGAGGGCCCGGGCGGCCACGTCGTCGCCGGATTCGCCGCCGGGGGAGTGAGTCGCCGCCGGATCGTGCTCCCAGCGGGCCCGCAACTCCGGGTCGTGGGCGTCGATCTCCGCATAGGTCAGGCCCTCCCATCGCCCGTAGTCGAGCTCGCGCAGCCGTTCGTCCACCTCGACAGGCCGGCCCGCCGCGATCGTCTGCGCGGTTTCGAGAGCCCGCAGCATCGGGCTCGAGACGATGCGGTCGATCCGAACGCCCGCCAGCCGGCGGGCCAGAGCTTCGGCCTCCTTGCACCCCTGGGTCAGAAGCGGCACGTCCAGCTGCCCGCCGAGCATGACATCCTCGGCCACCGCCTGGCCGTGCCTGGTGAGGATCAGGGTGAGCATGGGCGAAGTCTATGGGACGGCGACGCAGATCGGCGTCGAGATACGTTCAGAACAGGCCGACGATGTTGCCCTCGGCGTCGATGTCGATCGACTCGCCGGCGGGGTGCGAGGGCAGGCCCGGCATGGTGCGCATCTCGCCCAGGAGCGGCGTGATGAAGCCCGCCCCGGCCGAGAGACGCACCTCCCGGATGGGAACGCGGAAACCAGCGGGACGGCCCTTGAGCGACGGGTCGTGGCTGAGCGAGAGGTGCGTCTTGGCCATGCAGACCGGCAGGTTGCCGAAGCCCAGGTCCTCGTACAGCTTCAGGGCCTTCGTGGCGGCCGGGAGCTCGTCCACGCCGCGGGCGCCGTAGATGCGGACCGCCACCGTCTCGATCTTCTCGCGCAGCGGGAGGTCGTCCGGGTAGAGCAGGCGGAAATCCGGGGCCCCTTCCTCCGCGGCCGCCCAGACGGCCCGGGCAAGATCCTCCGCCCCTGCCCCGCCCTCGGCATAGTGGCGGCTCACCACCACGTCGCGCGCTCCGGCGGCCATGGCCACCTCGCGAATCGCGGCCACTTCCGCGTCCGTGTCGCCAGGGTAGTGGTTGACCGCGACGACCACCGGAACGTTGAAGTGGAGCACGTTCTCGATCTGGGCGGCCAGGTTGGCCGAGCCTGCCCGCACCCCCTCGACGTTCTCCTGCTCGAGCGCCGGGTCCAGGGGCCTGCCCGCCACGATCCGGCCGACGCCGCCGTGCATCTTGAGGGCGCGCACGGTGGCGACCATGACGGCCGCGTCCGGCCGCAGGCCGCTCTGGCGGCACTTGATGTCGAAGAACTTCTCGGCGCCCATGTCGGCCCCGAAGCCGGCCTCGGTGCAGGCGATCTCGCACGTCGCCAGCGCAAGGCGGTCGGCCAGGACACTGTTGTTGCCGTGGGCGATGTTGGCGAACGGGCCGCAGTGGACGAAGGCGGGCCCGCCTTCGAGGGTCTGGAGCAAATTGGGCTTGATCGCATCGCGCAGCAGGACCGTCATCGAGCCGGCGCACCGCAGATCTTCTGCGGTGATGCGGCCGCCATCGAAGGTGGTCGCGACGACCATCCGGCCGAGGCGCCTGCGCAGGTCCTGCAGGTCCGAGGCGAGCGCCAGGACCGCCATCACCTCGCTGGCAACCGTGATCTGCCATTCGGTCTCGCGCGGGTAACCATTCTCGCGGCCGCCCAGACCGATGATGGCTTTCCGAACCGCGCGGTCGGAAATGTCCACCACGCGCGGCCACAGGACGCCCAGCGGATCGATGCCGAGCGGGTTGCCGTGCGTGAGCGAGTTGTCGACGAAGGCGGCGAGCAGGTTGTGGGCCGCCCCGACGGCGTGGTTGTCGCCGGTGAGATGGAGGTTGAAATCCTCCATCGGGATCACCTGGCTGTAGCCGCCGCCCGCGGCACCGCCCTTGATGCCGAAGACCGGGCCGAGCGAAGGCTGGCGGATGCAGACCGCCGCCCGGTGGCCGATGCGGTTGAGCCCCTGGACGAGACCGATGCTGGTGGTGGTCTTGCCCTCGCCCAGAGGGGTCGGCGTGATGGCGGTGACGACGACGTACTTGCCGTGCTTGCCTCTGGCGTCCGCTTCCGCTTCCAGGCGCCGGATGCCCTCGAGGCTGATCTTCGCCTTGTGCTGCCCGTACAGCTCGACCTCGTCTTCTCTGAGGCCGAGCTCTCGGGCGAGCTCCATGATCGGACGCGGGGTCACCGAGCGGGCGATCTCCAGGCTGCTGGGCATCGCGCTCACTTCGCTGCCGCCTTCGCCGAGTCCGCGACGCCGCGCTCCGCTTGATCCGTAGCGGCTCGCAGGAGATGCGTAAGCAGCAGTGCGTTCGTCAGCGGCCCGACGCCGCCCGGCACCGGAGTGATCGCGCCGACCACGCCCTTCGCCGACTCGAAGTCGACGTCGCCGACCAGCTGGTCGCCCACGACGTTAATGCCCACGTCCACGACCACGACCCCCGGCGAGAGCATGTCGCCGGTGATCAGGCCCGCCTTGCCCGCCCCGACGATCAGGATCTCCGCGTCGCGGGTGTAGCGGCCGAGGTCGCGGGTCCTGGAGTGCAGGACGCTGACCGTGCCGTGCTCGCGCAGGAGCAGGAGCGCCGCCGGCTTGCCGACCACGTTCGAACGGCCGACCACGACCACGCGCTTGCCGGCTATCTCGATGCCGGACCGCTTCAGGATCTCGACCGAGGCCTGTGCGGTCGCCGGCAGGAAGCCGTCGTAGCCGAGCGAGAGCAGGCCGGCGTTGCGGGGATGGATGCCGTCGATGTCCTTGGCAGGGTCGATCGAATCGATCACCGTCCGCAGCGGGATGTGGGCCGGCAGCGGCATCTGGACGATGATCCCGGCCACGGCCGGGTCGGCGTTGAGTCTCTCGATCTGGGTGCACAGCGCAGCCGCGGTGACGTCCGAGCCGATCTCGACCAGCCGGCCCAGGACGCCGACCTGCTCACAGCTGCGAAGAATCTGCGCCAGGTACACGGCCGAAGGCGCGTCCGCGCCGACGAGCACGACCGCCAGGGTCGGTGCGTAACCCCACCGCTCCTTGAAAGCCGCGAAGTCCCGGGCCAGGCCGGCGCGAATCTCGGCCGCGATGGGGCCGCCGGCCAGCAGGCGCGGGCCCGCCGCCGCTGCTCGGGCCGGCGCGGCAGCGTCGCGCTTGTCGCTCACTCGTCCTCGGGGTCCCTGGCCCGGCCGGAGAGCACGATCTCGCGCGTTTGCGACGCCAGCGCCGAGATATCGTGCAGGGCCTCGTCGAGCTGCCGATCCATGGTTGCCGAGTAGTCGTCATCGCCGGTCGAGGGCAGGTTGATGCGCACGTTATCCGCCGCCCCGCGCGCGGCCGCCTCGCCGAGCAGGGCCGCCACGAGAACGTCGCTCGCCGCATTGACGTTGCTTCGCCCCGCCAGCGCCTCGGCAATCTCCATGAGCTGCTGGCACGTGCGAACGCAGTCCCACGGCGCGTCGGAGGCTGCTCGCGCCGCCGCTCGAATTGCAGCGCGCCGAGCCTCGATCTGCTGGTCGGTGTCCCGCGGCAGCTTGAGCGCCGCGGCGTAGCCCGCGTACGCATCCGAATCCCGATCGGAGAGCGCCAGGAACTCCGCAGCGAGCTTCTTGCCCGCCGCCTCGGCCCGGGCCAGGGTGGCCTCGTAGGCCGCGTATCTGGACCGGCCCAAGGACAGGCTAGCCACCATGGCGACGAGCGATGAGCCCAGCGCCCCCGCCAGGGCGGAAGCCGCTCCTCCTCCGGGGACGGGCTCGGCCGAGGAGAGACGCTCCACGAACTGGCCGACGGTCAGGTCTGACAACGAGACGGATTGCCGCTGCTGCTCCATGCGTCGATTGTAGGGAACAATTCTCCCTTTACGCTGGTCGGCGGCAGATTCGGCCGGGCGAGCCCTCAGGCCAGGCCCACCTCGTCGTCCACCCCGTCGACCGTCCAGCGGCGCGATCGATGCGTGTAGCAGAGCGCCAGCCTGGCTCCCGGCGTCTCGACTTCGAAGACCGTCCGCGGGCCGACGGCGGCCTTAAAGGCGGCGGTCTCGCTCCGGACTGCGGTCAGGCGCGTTACGGGCAGGCGAAGCTCTCCCCAGGTGATCTCGCGGGGTGTGCCGTCCAGCCAGTCAGCTCGGACGCGGACGCTTACAGGTTCCATGTGGACGATGGCCATCGCATGCTCCTTCTCTCGTAGCGGGCCGTCGTTCGCTCGGGGGCACTTGAGCGTATGAACGGACGTTCTATTACAGGTGGAAGGGTACTCGAACAGGCGTTCGATGTCAATGACTCTGGCAGGTATCCACCGCAGCCGGACGGGCTCGTACCACCCAACCGCCGAACCGTTCTCAATCGCATGGGCCCCAGTCTCCAACGGCCCGGTGACACCTTGGATGGCACGACCATTCCCCGCGCCAGCGGCTTCGGCCTGCCGGGGCCGGTGCCGGCTCAGGGGGCTCTCGCGCTCGACCCGCGCTCGGGGAGGATGCTCAGTCCTCTCCGTCCTCGATCTTCGGGATGCCCACGCGGCCTTCGACGGCGGAGGCGGGGTCGCGCTCAAAGGGCGATGGCAGGCCCTGGTGCAGGAGGCTGGCACGTGTGACGGCCCGGTCCCCGAAGCGCCGGCGGACCGCGTCCGTCGCGTCCACAACCCGTCGCTGCTTCTCGTCCACGACCTCGAACATGCTGGTCTGTTCGGGCTGGCCCAGCCCGGTCGCGGCCACGCCCAGGAGCCGGATCTTCTTGCCTCGAACCTCTGGCCGGGCGAGCTCCAGCGCCGCCCGCCAGATGGGCTCGGTCAGGTCGCTCGGCTCGGGCAGCGACTTCTGGCGCGTGATCGTTCGGAACTGGGAGTCTCGAATCTTCACCGCCACGGTGCCGGCGCGGAGTCCGGCCGACCGAAGCCGAGCCGACACGCCTTCCGTCAGCGCCAGCAGCGTCCGCTCGATCTCGGCTGCGTCCGTCACGTCGACCGCAAACGTCGTCTCGTGGCTCACCGACTTGGCCGCCTCGCCTCCCCCGTGAACCGGCTCGAGGTCGATCCCGAGCGCTCGATCGTGGAGCGTGGCGCCGTGCTCGCCGAGAGCGCGCGCGAGTGTCTCGACCGGCAGTGCCGCCAGCTCGCCGATGGTTCGAATGCCCAGACCATGCAGTCGGTCGGCCGTCTTGGGGCCGATCCCCCACAGGCGCCGGATCTCGAGCGGGGCGAGGAACGCGGCCTCTTCGCCGGGTTGAACCACGACCAGCCCGTCGGGCTTGCGGAGGTCGCTGCCCACCTTGGCGACGAGCTTGTTGGTGGCGACTCCGACCGATACCGTCAGGCCCACCGCCTCCACGACTTCCGTCTTGATGCGGCGGGCGATCTCCGGCGCGGGTCCGAAGAGCCCCTCCGAGCCCGCGACATCCAGGAACGCCTCGTCGATCGAGACCTGCTCCACGACGGGCGTGAAGCGCCGCAGGACGGCCATGACCTCGCGGCTGACGCGCTGGTACTTGGCACCATCGACCGGCAGGAAGACGCCGTCGGGGCAGAGCGAGAGCGCCGTCCGCAGCGGCATCGCCGAATGCACGCCGAACTTGCGAGCCTCGTAGCTGCACGTGCTGACCACGCCGTGCGACCGCGGGTCGCCGCCGACGATGACGGGCTTGCCGCGCAGCTCCGGGCGGTCGCGCTGCTCCACCGCCGCGAAGAACGCGTCCAGGTCGACGTGGATGATGCTGAGCCGGCCGGTCATGATCGAATGATGGCGCGGCCGGAAGCGCCTGGCGAGGGGTCGCGGCAGCCTCTGCTTCGATGCCGCCAGGGCGATTCGGTCAGCCCTTCGGTTCGACGACGACCGTGACCTCGGGCGTCATACCCGGGTATACCTTGACCGCGACCTTGTACGTGCCCAGGGACTTGAGCGGGTCAGGCAGCTCCACCTTGTGGCGATCGACGGCTATGCCGCGGCGGGCCAGCGCATCGGCGATGTCCTTGGCCGTGATCGAGCCGTAGAGCTTGCCGCCCTCGCCCACCTTCACGCCCATCGTCAGCGTCGTGCCGCCGATCCGGGTAGCCGCGATCTCGGCCTCCTCGCGCTCGCGCTGCCGCTTCTCTTCGCGGCTGGCGATGTCGTGCTGCCAGGCGCGAAAGGCGCCGCCCGCAGCGGGGACCGCGAGCTTCCGAGGGATCAGGAAGTTCCGGGCATAGCCTTCGGCGACATCCTTCATCTCGCCGCTCTTGCCGAGCTTGTCGACGTCGGCGGTCAGGATGACCTTCACGCGAACGATTCCTCCTTATCGATGGGTGGGGTCCCGGTCAGCGATCGAAGCCTCGGCCCGATCTCAGCTCTGGCGATCAGCCGGCCTGCAGAGTCGATTGCGCCGGGCAGCCGACGAATGATCCTTCTAATAGGTGCCGGGGTGAGCCGTCGCACCTGGTCCACGTCCCGCCGGAAAGCCTCGCGGTCGATGGCGAGCTCTGCGAGCTTCTCCTCGAGGATCTCGTCGGGAATGCCTTCGAAGAATACTTCGACCGCGAGGACGACCACGGCTAGATCGTCCAACCCGCCCAGGACCGGAATGTCGTCCGGGATCAAGTCTCGACCGACGAGGACGTAGCCGGCGGCGCCAACGAGGACCACCTTGCGGCTGGACGGAATTCGAGGGTCCATCACCAGGGCCCAGATGAGGCGCGCGTACATCGGCACGCGGCTGGCCACCGGCACGAAGGCGAACCATTTCAAGGCGTGCGCAAGCCCGCTCCTGCGGCGGCGCCGCCTGCGACCGGTGAAGACTCGATTGCTGCTGGCCATTCGTCCTCGCGCCGCCGGGAAGCCCAACTGGCGGCTCCGTCCGCGGAATCGTGAGTCTATCAGGCAGGACTCGGACTAACGAGGCCGCTCCGTGACGGCGCTGGCGAAGGGGACGTGCCTGCTCGCGGCGAAGGGGACGTGCCTGCTCGCGGCGAAGGGGCGTAGCCGCGCGGGGGCGGGGCGTTCTGCCAAAGCCACCGGCGCGTCGTCATACCCGAGTTGTGAATGGCCGCGGCCGTGTCGCGGCCGAAGTACCGGTACTGCCAGGGCACGGCCTTGTAGCAGGTGAACGCGGGGCTGCTGTCCTGCGGGAAGCTCAGGATGAAGCCGTAGCTCCAGGCGTTGGCCAGCAGCCAATCGTAGCCGCTCCCGAAATCGATCGCGGTGCCAAGCTGATGCTCCGAGTGGCCCGGCTGCGCGGCCGCCAGGTCGGCCGCGGTCGTCCCCTTGGACGCCTTCAGCTGCTGGTAGGTGGCGGCCTGGTCCGCGTAACTGCGGTAGTCCGCGTTGATCGTGAGATGCACTCCGTTCGCCGCGGCTGCTTCCCTCATCTGGCCCAGATCGCCGATGACCAGGGCGCGAACTTCGCCGTCGCCCGTGAAACCCGCCTCCGTCACTGGCACGAGATCAGGGGGCGCATACGTGCTGTCGAGTCCGTAGGTAGTGTCGAGGAGAGTGAGCTGCCAGTCCGAGTACTTCTGGTGCCACGTCGGGATATCGCCTATACCGCAGGCCGGGAGCGGCTCCGGGGTGAGGCTCGACCGGGGTGTGCTCGTGACCACCGCGACCGGAGTTGGCGTGATCGCCGGCGCACGCGTGGCAAGGCTTCGAGGTCCGACCAGCACCCAGGCCAGGACGCCGCACGAGAAGACCAGGACTACCGTGGGGAGCCTCGTGTCCCGCTGGTGTTTGTAGCCGCGATGCCCTTGCCAGGCCAAGTCCGTTCGCTCCTGAGTGCCTTCGGCCGCGTGGCCCCATGGACCGCCGGCAGTGTACCCACTAACCGGCCGGGCTGACGAGCCTTCGGTCAAACCGTGCTCGAGACGGATCGGGGCGCTTCGCCAGGCTTGACAATCGAACGGGTGTTCGGTAGTCTCCACCGCAGGGAAAGGAGGCGCCGGTGACCAAGCACGACGCCGAACGCAAGCGAAAGATCCTGGACTTCATCGCCGCAACGTTGCGGTCGCGCGGCTACCCGCCGTCCGTCCGCGAGATCGCGGTCGCCGTCGACCTCGCCTCGACTTCGGCGGTCCATCACCATCTCCAGATGCTCGAGCGCGAGGGCTACCTGGAACGGGGCGCGGCCCAGTCGCGCGCCATCCGCCTGACGCCGACGGCGGCCCTGCGCCTCGGCCTCTCCGGCGAGCTGGTGCCGCAGGCGACCGCCACGGAGGCTCACGTCCTGCCGATCGTGGGCGAGATCGCCGCCGGCGGACCCATAGAGGCCTACCAGGACGCATCCGAAAGCATGGCCGTGCCGGATCTGCTCGCCCCCTCGGGCGACGCATACGTTCTGCGCGTCCGCGGCGATTCGATGATCGACGCCCACATCCAGGACGGGGACTTCGTTCTGATCCGGCCCCAGGAGACCGCCCGCGACGGCGACATCGTCGTCGCCCAGGTGGAAGAGAACTCGGTCACCCTCAAGCAGTTCTTCAAGGAGCAGGGCCGCATTCGCTTGCAGCCCGCGAACGCACAGTACCCACCCATGTTCTACTCGGACGTCCGGATCCAGGGCAAGCTGATCGGGGTCATCCGCCGGCTGGACTGAGGGGTCGCCGCCCGCGGCGTCGCCGCCTTCGTCCACAGAAAGATGTCCACAGTTCGCCCACAAGGGTGTCGAGTTCGGGGATAGATCAGCCGCCCCCCGGTCGGTTCGTTGACACGGCCCGGGCTCGGCAAAGCGACCATTGGACGGTCAACGTCACCGTCAGCGTTACCGTCACAAGGCAGGCTCAAGGGACGCGCATACCCGTGATCGACAGACTGCCACCCCAGAATCTGGACTCGGAGCAGGCCGTGCTCGGGTCCATCCTCATCGACCGAGACGCGATCATCGAGGTGGCGGACTTCCTCCGCGCGGAGGACTTCTACCGCCAGGCCCATGGCCGCATCTACGCGGCCATGCTGGCTCTCTTCGAGCATCGCGAGCCGATAGACGTGGTCACGGTGGCGGAGGCGTTGGAACGCGCCGGCGAACTGGAGCCGGTAGGCGGCGCGAGCTACCTCTCCACCCTCGGCAACGACACCCCCACGGCGGTTCACGTCGCCCAGTACGGCCGGATCGTCGAGCGCAAGGCCCTGCTTCGGCGGTTGATCCAGGCCGCCGGCAAGATCGCGGCCATCGGCTACGAAGACGGACCGGACATCCAGGAGTCGATCGATCGGTCGGAGGCCGAGCTGTTCGCGGTCAGCCAGCGCCGCTCGGGCGACAGCTTCAGCGCCCTGAGGACGCTCCTCCACGACGCCTACGACCGGCTGGACTACCTGCATGCCCACCGCGGCGAGATCGTCGGCATCGCCTCGGGCTTTCCCGACCTCGACCAGCTCACGACCGGCTTCCAGGCCAGCGACCTGATCGTCCTGGCGGCCCGGCCCAGCGTGGGCAAGACCAGCCTGGCGCTCAACATAGCCGAGCACGCGGCCGTGCGCGAAGGCAAGACCGTCGGCGTCTTCAGCCTTGAGATGAGCAAGGAGCAACTCGTCCTGCGCCTGCTCTCCAGCGTCGCCGCCATCGACTCGCAGCGACTCCGCTCCGGGTTTCTCGAGGAGATGGACTTCGCCCGGATCGCGCCCGCGATGAACGCCCTGTCCGAAGCGCCGATGTTCATCGACGACACGCCCGCCATCAGCACCATGGAGCTGCGAACGAAGGCGCGCCGGCTCCAGGCCGAGCGCGGGCTGGACCTGCTGATCGTGGACTACCTGCAGCTCATGCAGGCGACCACGAACAGCCGCGACGCCAACCGCGTCCAGGAAGTTTCCGAGATCAGCCGCGGGCTCAAGTCCCTGGCCCGCGAGCTCAAGGTGCCGGTGCTCGCCCTCTCCCAGCTCTCACGCCAGCCGGAGCTGCGGGAGTCGCGCGAGCCGCGCCTCTCGGACCTGCGCGAGTCCGGCGCCATCGAGCAGGACGCGGACCTCGTCATGTTTCTGTGGCGGGAGAGGGACAAGCCCGGCGAGGAGGGGGAGTCGGACGGGGAGATAGTCAACCTGCGTCTGGCCAAGCACCGAAACGGTCCCACCGGCGAAGTCAAGCTGTGGTTCAAGAAGAGCCAGACCCGCTTCATCAGCTACGCCGCCGAACGCTACGCCGAGGCGGTCTGACCGGCGGGCGGCCTGCCGGTCGCCTTCCACGGCTCCGGGCCGCCTGACCGGGTCCGCGCCGCGACCTACACTGCGACAACAGGGCGGCAGGCCCCGCTCGATCAAGGGAGGAGTCACGTGGGCGTGATCATCGTGCGAGAGATGGTGGGCACCAGTCCACATTCATGGAGCGACGCGGCGCGACAGGCCGTAGCCCTGGCATCCAAGACGGTCCGGAACATCCGGACCGTCGAGGTGATCCAGTCGACCGCCCGAGTCGAGAATGGTGAGATCGTCGAGTACCGAGTCCAGATGAAGCTCGGCTTCGAATACGAGCAATAGGGTCCGCCCGTGCCGGGAAGGTCCCCCGCAGCTGCCACCCGACGTGAAGTGCTAGGCTGAGGCCATGAGACCCGGGAGGCCACTCGCCTTCGTGTTCGGCCACGGGGCGCGACGTCCTGCGGCCGTGGTGGCCGTGCTCGCCCTCGTGGTGGTCGTGCTCGGCGCGGGCGTCGCGGTCACCGTCGGCGTCACCAACAACTCGCCGTCGCCGTCGCCGTCGCCGTCGCCGTCGCCCAGCCCCAGCGAGATCGCCCTGGCCACCGGCACGCCGGTGCCCACCCTCGAACCCACGCCGACGCCGACGCTCATCCCAACGCCCAGCCCGTCGCCCACCCCGGAGCCGATGGTGGCGGCCACGACAGACGGCGTGCTTCTGCCCGCGTCTGAGGCCGCGCTGGCCACTCGCAAACCGATCGCCGTCATGATCGACGACCATTGGGGCGCCAGACCGCAATCGGGGCTCTCGATGGCGGACATCGTCTATCAGGCTCCGGCCGAGGGCGGCATCCCGCGCTACATGGCGATCTTCCAGACCCAGGCCCCGCCGGCCATCGGGCCGGTCCGCAGCGCCAGGCTCTACTTCGTGGCCTGGGCCGAGGAGTATCGCGCCGCGTACGTTCACATGTGGGGCTCGCCTGACGCGATGGCACGCCTGGCCCAGGACACCGGCAAGTACATCTTCAACATCGATGGGCTTCGCTACGGCGGCATGAGCGGCTACATGTGGCGGGTTTCGTTCCGCGCGTCGCCTCACAACCTCTACACCTCGTACGCCAAGCTCGAGGCGCTGACACAGAAGATCGGCGGCACGGCGCCCCTCACCACGTCGAACTTCACCTTCGCCGATCAGCTCGCCGGCTCGGATCGGCCTGCTGCCGGCACGATCTACGTCCCCTACCTCTACAACGACGTCAGCTACACCTACGACTGGCGGACGAACACCTACCCGCGCACCGTGTCCGGGGAGGGCGCGGAGTATGACGCCGCCACCGGCGAGCGCATCGCGCCCTCGAACGTCATCCTGCTCAACATGAACGCGGGCCTGCTCGCGACCACTCCAGCCGAAGAGCACAAGCACCGCCTCGACGTGCAGTATCTCGGTCATGGCACGGCGATGGTCTTCAACAACGGCCTGGCCATCCCGGCGATCTGGACCAAGAAGGGCGAGTACGCTCCCACGGTCATCACCTACGCGAGCGGCCCGAACAAGGGCAAGCCGGTTCCCATGGTCAGGGGGCAGATCTTCATCCAGGTCGTGCCGTCGGGCGTCACCGCATCCTGGAAGGCGGGCACACTCCTGCCCCCGGGGATCGCGGGCTGAGGTCTTTGGAGCCCGTGGACGGAATAGGCTAGAATCCCCTACGTCCTCCTCACCTGGGCCAGCAGGCGCCTCCTTGACTCCGGGTGCGGCATCTTCCCGCCGTTCAGGGAACCTCCTCCCTTGGATTCGATCTGATCCCCTGCCCCCCGGTTTAGGACATCTCCCGTATTGACCCCAGTACTTTCGGCTTCCTAACGTGCCAAAAGTCCGGGGTACGTGTTACTCTGGCCACCGGACGAAGGACGCGAGGACGCTTTGAAGCCCCGGCCGAACTCGGGCACTTGAGCGGGGGCCAAGCAGGCAGCGCCACCCGCCGCGCGTTGGAATCTTGTCAGGAGTGGACTCCCGTGTCCCCCGAGCAGATCACCAAGCCGTGGTCGCCCGAGCAGATCACCAAGCCGTGGTCGCCCGAGCAGATCACCAAGCCGTGGTAGCCGTCATGACCACTCGCCTTTGCGCGATCCTGCGTGCACTTTCACTCACGTTGCTCGCCGTCCTCGCCGCGGAAGCCAGCTACAGGCCCTTCTGAGTACATCTGGCCCATTGGTCAGAGTCTCTGAGGGGAATAGGGTGCCGCCGTCGATGAGGTGTGCATGAATCGACGGCTCTTGGCGGTATTGGGGTGTGCAACGGTCGGAACGGCCGCACTACTGGCGGCCGTTACTTGGGCTGCCTATGCTTGGCAGTACACGCCGGCTCGGTCGGTGTCCATTCTAACGGAGGGCCCGAGCGGCGTTCTCCTCGGGATCCTTTTCTGGATCTGCCTGACCCTGGTTTGCTCTTTCCTCCCGGTGCGAATGCCCAGTGGCAACACAGTAGACGTTGCGTTTGCTCCGCTAGTCGCCACCATGACTCTGGGGGGGCCCGCCGTCGCGGGTTGGGTCGGTCTCTTTGGCACAACGCAGCCCCGAGAGGTCAAGGGCGAGGTCCCGTGGTACGGCGTCGTGGCCAACCGATGCGTCATTGTCGCGCCGCTGATCATCGCGGCCGCGGCATTGCAGGCGGTTCCTTATCGTCATGAGTACGCCCCGATCGATTTCCTCGCAACCTTGCTCGCAGGTGCCATCTGCTTCTCGCTAAACGTGTTCCTTACCGTCGTGATCGTTTCGCTGAGGCAGGGACAGCCCATTGCGGCACAGTTCCGGCGGTCGCGTGGCGCCTACGTAACCTTGCTCGGCCTGGCGCCGGTGGGGTGGCTGATGGCCCAAATGTATGTGGTGACGCCGTGGGCCGTGCTGCTGTTCGCCGTGCCGCTCTACACCACACGGTTCGCCTACCAGCAATGGGCGGAAGTGCGCGAGATGTTCACCCAGACCGTGAGCAGCCTGGCGGCGGCGGTCGACAGCCGCGACCCGTACACCAGCCGCCACAGCGAGGGCGTCCAGGAGATCGCCATGGACATCGGGCGGGCGATGAAGGTGAGCGACGAAGAACTGGAGGCCCTTGAGTGGGGCGGCCTTCTTCACGACATCGGCAAGATCGGTGTGCGGGACGCCGTGCTGAAGAAGGAGGGGTGGCTCACGCGCGAGGAGCGAACGGAAATGAACATGCACCCGGAGCTCGGCGCGGCCATCATCGGTCCGGTCACGCACCTGGCGCCGGAGCTGCCGATCATTCGACACCACCACGAGTGGTTCAACGGATCGGGCTATCCGGACCGGCTCATGGGCGACGAGATCCCCAAGCTGGCCCGAATCCTCCACGTGGCCGACGCGTTCGAGGCTATGACGCATGCCCGACCGTATCGAATGACCCCGCTCACGCCCGAGCAGGCGCTGGCCGAGCTGCGCAAGTTCGGCGGCATCCAGTTCGACCCGGTCGTGGTGGATGCCTTTGTTCGAACGAAGTGGGCCAGCGGGCTGGCCGACCCGGGGCGCGAGGAGGTCCGCGACGTGCCCCTCATCGGCCAGGCGGCCGCAACGATGGCGGCCAAGGGAACGGGCCCGACCGCCGAACTGGCCTAGCTCCGGCTGATGATCTCCGCCCTCGGAGTCTTTCTGGGATTGGTCCTGGGGCTTGCGGTCGGCGGGAGCGTGGAGAACCTGCTCGACGTTCGGCTGCGCTGGCTGCCGGCGTTGCTCGTGGCCGCCGGGGCTCGCATCAGCTTGGACTGGGCGCTGGCCGCCGGGAGCGTGCCCGAGCCGGTGCGGATGTGGCTGGTCCTGGTCACCTACGTCCTGCTGGCGGCGATGCTCCTGGCCAACCGCGGCCTGCCTGGAATGACCGCCGCCGCGCTGGGCACGGCCGCCAACGGCATAGCCATCGTCGTCAACGGCGGCTGGATGCCGGTCTGGCAGCCCAGCCTGGGCGCGGCCGGCCTGGACCCCAATACGCTCAATTCGAGCTTCCACACTCTGCTGACGGGGCCCATGAACGCCGCCTTCTTCGCCCACGGCGGGCCACTGGCGGACGTGATCCCGATTCCGATCCCGATCATCCAGTCGGTCGCATCGGTGGGCGATCTGCTGCTGGGAGCCGGGCTGGCCTTCTTCATCTTCGCCGCGGTGGTTCGGGCGCCGGTGCTGGTGTCTGTCCCGCTCGCGCCGGCTTTCGCGCCCGGGGCGGCCATCGAGGGCGAGGGCGCGCTCAGCAACCCGTACGTTCGGCTGGCGACCAACGGGGCCTTCTCGGCGATGTGGCTGAGCCAGGTCGTGAGCTCGCTGGGCGATCGAGTCCACCAGATCGCCCTGGTCTTCCTCGTGGCGCGCGCGACCAATGCCTCGCCGCTGGCGCTGGGCCTGGTCTTCGCCGCGATGACGATTCCAACCTTCCTGGTGGGCCCCGTGGCCGGCGCGCTGGTGGATCGGTGGGATCGCAAACGGGTGATGGTCGGCTCGGACCTGGTTCGGGCCGGCCTCGTCTTCGCCATTCCCGTCGTCTCGGGCCTGTACCTGGGGCTGGTCTTTGGGCTCGTCTTCCTGGTCGCGGTGGCCTCGTCTTTCTTCCGACCGGCGCGGGTCGCGGCCCTGCCGCAGGTCGTCCCCGAGCGGGATCTCCTGACCGCCAACTCGGCCATGTCGATCGCGGACAATGTCACCGATATGGCGGGCTACGGCCTCGGCGGGCTCTTCGTGGCATTCCTGGGATCGGCTCTGCCGCTGGCCTTCTGGATCGACGGCGCAAGCTACCTGGCCTCGGCCTCGCTCGTGGCGGCGGCGACGATCCCGCGAATCTCCCTGGCCCGGGGCGCAGCGGTCAGGCGCCCGTCGCTGCGCACGGAATTGGCGTCCGGCTGGCGGTTCCTCCGCGCCGAGACCGTCCTCTTCGCCACGACGGTCCAGGCCGCGATCGCGGAGTACGGGCTCGGGGCGCTGACCGCGCTTTCCCCGCTGCTGATCGCGGCTCTGCCCCTGGGCCGGCTCGACGCGCCCACGGCGTACGGCTTCTTCGAGATGTCGATGAGCGTGGGCCTGCTGGGCGGCGGCGTGGTCATCGGGACGCTGGCGCTGCGCATCGCCAAGGGGCCGGCGATCGTGGCCGGGTTCGCGGCGCTGGGCTTCGCGCTCCTGGCCCTAGCGATGACGGGCGCCCTCTGGGTGGCGCTGGTTCTCGCGGCCATCGTCGGCCTCGCCAACGTCACCTTCGTGGTGCCCAGCCAGACCATCTTCCAGCAGCGGACCCCGGCCGAGATGCTCGGACGAGTGGTCGCAATCCGCCTGGCCCTGGTGAACGCGATGCTCGCCGCTTCGATGGTCACGAGCAGCCTTTTCGCCCAGATCTTTGGGCTGCACGTCGTTCTCGCCGCCTGTGGCATCCTGGCGACGGCCACCGGCCTGGCCGGCCTGGGGATCCGCGCCATCCGCGACGCATGACGGGCGGGATCGCCCGCCGCGCGTCCGGTGGGCGATCCCGCTAAACTGCCGCAGAAGGGCAAGCGCCCGGACCGTCATTGGGCGGGCTTCCGCACCCGGCGAACGATGCACGCGGCTGCCGTAACACCACAGGAGTGAAGCCAGGGCATGTCGGAGCAGGACAAGGACACCCTCGAGCAGGGCGAGCCCAACGAGTTCGTGCCGGGCGAAGAGGAATTCGAAGAAGACCTCGAAGCCGGCGACGAGGCTGAGGCAGGGGTGGCCCAGGAGCCCAGCAAGCCCGGCCGTCGTTTCGGCTTCGGCCGTTCCGCGGCAGCGGAGGAGACTCGCCCGCAGGGCTCCGTGCGGGCCACGCACGAGCGCGTTCACATCGACGATCGCGCCTCGGCCATCTTCGCCCTGGTCTGCGCCGTGGGTCTGGTCGGAATCCTGATCGGCTCGTATGCCGCGGGTTTCATTCCAGCCAGCGCCGGCCCGACGCTGCCGACGCTCGAGCTGCAGACCTACTCGGCGCCGCCGGCGACGCCCACGCCGGTGGCGACGCCGACGCCGGTGGCGACGCCTACGCCGGTGGCCACCCCGACCGCGACCGCCTCTGGTTCCGTAGCTCCGAGCGCCACGCCGACCGCGACTCCTTCGGCCTAGGCCAGGTGTAGCCCGGCCGGCGGCAGCCCGTACAGGCTGTCCATCTGTCCATCGCCGCGTGCACGCGCCCGCCGACGGCGTATCTTCGACGAGTGGATCCCGAGAGAGCCGCCCGGCTGCGCGCAGAGATGGTCGAGCACCAGCTTCGCGCCCGCGGAATCCGCGACGAGCGCGTCCTGGCCGCGATGGCCGAGCTGCCGCGCGAGATCTTCCTGCCGCTCGAGCTGGAGGAGGACGCCTACGACGACACTGCCCTGCCGATCGCGGCCGGCCAGACGATAAGCCAGCCGTTCATCGTCGCCCTCATGACCGAGCTCCTGGAGCCGAACCCGGGGATGAGAGTCCTCGAGGTCGGCACCGGCTCGGGCTATCAGGCGGCCGTGCTCGGCCGGCTCGGATGCGACGTGCTGTCGATCGAGCGTCAGCCCGAGCTGGCGGCAGCCGCGCGCGCTCGCCTGGCTTCCCTGGGCCTGGCCGACCGAGTTCGGATCGAGGTCGCCGACGGCAGCGTTGGCTGGCGACTGGGAGCCCCGTTCGAAGGCATCCTGGTGACCGCCGCCGCGCCCCGGGTACCGGACCCGCTGCGCCGTCAGCTCGCGGACGGTGGTAGGCTCGTCATCCCTGTCGGGCCGCTGAGCGGCCAGGAGTTGTTGCAGGTGATCCGTCGCCGCGAGGGCTTTGAGGAAAGGACGTTCGGCGGCTGCGTCTTCGTGCCGCTGGTCGGCGCGGCGGCCTACGACGAAGAGACGGTGATCCGGGCTCGCCGACGCTGGCTGGGGTCGTGGCGCGGACAACGGCCATGAGCCATCTCTTCGTCAGCCCGCACCCCGATGACGTGGCACTCTCCTGCGGAGGCCTGGTGGCCCGCCTCCAGGAAAGCGGCGAGGCCGTAGCCATCGCCACGATCTTCGGCGGAGCCGGGTCGCAGGCTGAGCTGACGCCGTATCAGCGTGAGGCCCTCGGCTTCGGGCGGCGGCCGGGACCGCTCACCCCTGCCGGCGTCATGGCCGAACGCGCGCTGGAGGACGCGGCCTACGCCGCCGCCGCCGGCGCGCGGCTGATTCGAGCGGGCTTGCCCGATGCGGTGTTCCGTGGCTACGAGGGCGACAACCCTCCGACGCTTGTGCCCAGGCCGAACGACCCGCCGCCCCACGCCTGGCTCCGAGCCGCCCTCGATCGGCTGCGCCCAGCGGTGGCGTACCTGCCACTGAGCGTCGGCGGGCACGTGGACCACAGGCTCGTCCATCGGGCCGGCATCATGGCGCTGGGTGGCGTTCGCCCGAGCGGCGGGAGCTCGCCCGACTTGAGCTGCGATCTCGTCTTCTACGAGGACCTGCCTTACTCCGCCTGGGCAGAGTTCCACAGCCTCGAGCAGCTCCGGCCCGATCAGCTCGCCGGTTTTTCGCCATCACTCGCGCTCGTACCCGAGTACGTGCAGCTGAGCGACGCGCTGCTCGACCGCAAGCTCGCCGGCATTCGGATCTATGCCAGCCAGATCGATCAACTCTTCGGCAGCGACTCCAACATGGAGTCGGTCATCCGCGCCCGGGCGGCGCAGGTTGGCGCGGTCGCGGGAGTGGGACCGGCCGAACGATACTGGCGGGCGACCGCGCGGTAGCGCCCGGCCGGCTACTCGCCAGCGCTCGCCCCGGTTGGCGCGGTCAGCGCGCCACGCCCTCGGACTGGCGGATCCGAAGTGCGGCCTCGTCGTACGCGTCCGAGACGGCCTGGACCATCAGCTCGATGCAGAAGCGCTCGTGGACGAGGTCGTGGCCACGGCGGGCGATCGTGTCGGCCAGCGGGTGGTCCGTCAGCAATCGAACGATCGCGGCCGCCAGCGCGTCGCAGTCGTGCGACGGGACGAGCAGCCCGCTGACCCCGTCTTCGATCATCTCCGGAATCCCGCCCACCGCCGACGCCACCACCGGGCGGCTCAGCGCCATCGCTTCGAGAACGCTCAGGCCCTGGGCCTCCCGGTACGACGGCAGGACCGAGATGTCCAGCGCGGCCGTGACCGCCGGCACGTCCTCGCGGCGGCCGGTGAAGACGACCCGCCCGGAGATGCCCAGGATGTCGGCCTGGGCCTCGAGCGAGTCCCGCTCCGAACCTTCGCCAACGACGAGAAGCCACGCATTGGGGACGGCCGCGAGGACCAGCGGCCAGGCGTCGAGCAGCGTGCGGTGGCCCTTCTCGGGCTCGAGTCGAGCCACGACGCCGACGATCGGGGCGTCTGCGTCGATGCCGTATTCCTCGTGGAGCGTGCAGCAGGGCTGCTGGTGGTTGTATCGCTGCAGGTCGACGCCGTTGTAGATCAGGCTGATCGGCACGCTCCTGCGCCCCTCGTCGGCGATCTTCTGCTCGATCGCACTGGAGACGACGATGAGGCGATCCATCAGCGGCGTGAGCTGGCGGAGCGTCTCGCGATCCTCGACGCAGCGGACGCGGCTCGAATGCACGGTCGAAATGACGGCCGGGCGACGGCAGCCCTTTTCACCCAGGTGCAGGGCGGCCTTGGTGCCGACCACCTCGGCCCGATACATGTGGTTGTGGACGATCTCGGGCTCGAAGGTGGCCAGGTCCTCCGCCAGGGCCAGAACGGCCAGGCGGTCGTCCGGCTCGTCGATCACCGACGCTTCGATCCCCGCCCTCTGCAACCGGCGGACGCTGCTGCCGTGCGACAGCGAGACGACCCGAACGTCGTAACGGGCCGGATTCAGTCGCGTGACCAGGGAGTAAACGTGCTCCTGCGCGCCTCCGTTCGTGCCGGTGGCCATGACCTCCACGATCCTGACCCGCCCACCGGGGAGTGGCCCGCGCTCATCCTGCTCGAGACAGGGCTCCTCCATGCTCTCGTCGGCGCCCACGCTATCGGCCCTCTGCGGCGACCGCGCCGCCGGCCCCGGCGGTGCGCTGCACGAGCAGCCGGTCGATCGGCTCGTCTATTGCCCCCCACTCGTACTTGTAGGGCTCGTTGCCCCGCATGAAGTCGAGGCGGGTGCGACCCAGCTCGATGGCGCGTTGGATATAGGAGGCGACCATGATCACTCCGGGAGACAGCTCTCTGGCGTCCGGCTCGACGCCGGCGTTGTAGTAGTAAACGGTGTGGCCATCGTCGAGGATCACTCCGGCCGCGACTCGGCGCCCTCCGACCGTCAGGAAATCCAGCTCCACGATGCCGGTCGGGGCGCAGCTCTCGAACAGGCGGGCGAAGAAGCGGCGGCTTGCGGCCCCGCCTTCGGTTGCGGGAAAGAGGCCTTCCTCACCCCAACGTTTCTGATGCAGGTCGATGAACGCCTCCAGGTCCGCGGAAGAGTCCGCAGACCTGGTCAGGGCGATCGGTCCGGCCGCCTGGGCGCGGCGGATCTTGCGGCGTATCTCGTGGCGTTCCTTCTTGCCGAGGGTGTCCAGATAGCCCTCGAAGTCGATCCCGGGCGGCAGCGCGAGGACCGGACAGACATCCTCCTGCTCGCGCGTCACCAGCCACCGGCCACGCGGTGCGACCCACTCGAAGGCGGCGGCCAGCGCGTCCGTGGCCGGGTCGCCGGCCCGGAGGCGACGCAGGTCCACCACGTCCCAGCGGGACGGATCTTCGCCGGCCAGAGCGGCCACGACCGCGTCGCACACGGCCGAAAGGTCGGCGGGCGCCGCCAGGATGGTGGCGTAGTCGGCGTGGTACGAGGCCCCGAAGAAGACCGCGGTCGCCGAGGCGGGCACGGGCCGGAGCGCCGGGCCGGCCTGATGGCGGATGGCCGTCCGCGCTGCCAGGTCCCCCGGCTCCAGCTCGTGGCGATGCATCAGCGGCGCGATCCCGACGATCTCGTCCGGCGCTGCCTCGTCCACGACGACCAGCGTCTGGTCATGGGCCGCGGCGCCGTACGCGTCCCACCAGGCGCGCTGCACGCAATGGCGAGAAAAGGGGGTGGCGGACGGGGAGCGATCGACCAGCGCATCCCACGTCTCCGGGGCAATGAGATCGAACGCTCGACGGCGGGCGACGAGGGCGCGCCTCGGGCCTATTTCCGCCACGGGTTCGAGGCTCACTGCGTCGGGTCTGGGCGGCATCGCCGGGCGGACGGACAGCAAGGATTGCCGTCAGAGGAAGAGGGGTTGGTCACCTCGCGAGAATAGCACCACGCCCCCGTCGTGCCAGAAAGGACCTCAGGCGGTCCAGGTGGCCGTCAGGTCGCGGATGCCGGGGTCGACGCGGCGCCCGGGATGCGGGCCCTCCGGCGTTCGAGGGCGGCTTCCCAGAGCAGGGCGGCGAGACAGCCGAAGAAGACGAGGGGAACCGACGCCGACGGCAGCCAGCTCGAGCCGCTGTCGAATAGCGAGATCCAGCCGGCCAGCGGGAAGACCACGGCCCACGTTCGGCCACGCTCCAGCAGCCACGCCGTGGGCAGGAGCAGCAGGACGGCGTAGTGATCCCACAGCAGCGGCGTGAGCAGCTGGCTGGCGACGACGGTCACGGCCAGGCTGGCCTCCGGTCTGGCGAATCGCCACGCCAGGAGGACGGCGCCGGCGGCCAGCACCGTCGAAGCCATCTGCACCAGGCTGGCCAGAGCCTCGGGCGCACCCGCCTGGTAGAGCACCGCGCCGGGCGAGCAGTTGTGCAGCGTGGTGACGGCGGAGGAGACGCGGCCCAGGAGAGCGACGTAGTCCAGCCACGCTCCCCAGCCGGTCGCCACCGTCGCGACCGCGGCCACGGCGACGGTGACCAGCACGGCCGCCACGGCCGCCGGGAAACGCCGTGTGACCGCCGCCCAGGGAATCAGCAATCCCGGCTGGATCTTGATGAGCGTGCCCAGCGCGATCGCCACGCCGAGAGGACCCGCGCGGTCGCGCCAGCGCCACGCCGCGGCCAGGATCAGGAAGAGCAGGGGTCCGACCTGGCCGAGCTTGACGGAATACAGAAACGGCCAGTTGAGGGCTCCGAGCAGCACGATCAGCCAGCGGATCCTTCGGTCGACCGGCAGCAGGGCCGCGCCTGCCGGCAGGCACAGAGCCATGGCCAGGAACCAGAGGACGCGGGCGAGGTCGTCGGGCAGCGCCAGCAGCGGGACCATGGCCACGGCGAAAGGCGGCGGGTAGAGGTAGATGGCGAAGCCACCGGCCACCGAGACCGACGGGTCGTAGAGCCGCTCCCCGGAGACGAGGCGCTGGGCCGCGCCACGGTACGCCTCGAAGTCATAGCCGAGGGTCTTGCCGGCCACCGCGTAGATGAGGCCGATCATCATGACCAGCACCAGCAACGTGCCGACGGGCACGAACAAACCCGCGAGGCGCGAACGCGATCCGGGCTGCGCCTGCGGCTCCGTCATGGCTCGGTCATCGCCCCGCTATCGGGGTCATGGGGATCATCGGGGTCATCGGGGTCATGGGGGTCATAGGGGCGCGAGCTCCTCTTCCGCCGCTCCCTTCACCCCGCGGTGGACGAACCTGATGCGGAGCAGGTCCCAGGCCACGCGCAGCGCCAGCCTGGGGCTGGCATGCAGGCGCGATCCGCGCCGGTCGGCCCAGACAACGGGCACGACCGCCAACCGGTAGCGGCGCTTCCGGGCCAGGAAGATCAGGTCCACGTCGAACACGATGCTGGTGATCCGCAGCCGGCCGAAGAGATCTCGGGCCACCTCGCGCCGGAACCCCTTGAAGCCGCACTGGGTGTCGTCGATCGGACCGGTCACCCAGACTTTCGCGGCCAGGCGGAAGAGCCTGCCCACGAGTCTTCGAAAGCGAGGTTGGGAGGCACGCATGTCCGAGCCGTCGGGCTGGATCCGGCTGCCCAGCGCGAGGTCGGCCTCCATCAGAGCCTCGACGAGCCGCGACAGCTGATCCGGCGGCGTCGCCATGTCGGCGTCGGCGAAGACGATCAGGTCGCCGCGGGCGGCCAGCATGCCCGCCCGAACCGCCGAGCCCTTGCCGGCGTGGGGGACGCTGAGCAGGCGGAGGGCCGGGCAGTCGTTCCTCGGCGCCATGCCGTCGCCGAGGAACTCGGCGC
>JBEKCH010000024.1:0-38988 GCA_050014975.1 Candidatus Limnocylindrales bacterium | reverse complement strand
CCGATCCGCGGCGGCAGGCCGGCCGTCGGGACCAAGTGACGCACAAGTGACGCCGGAGCGTTTGACCGTCGGATCCGAGGCGGTGGGTGAAGGCGCCGGCTGGGCCGGCGCCGCCACCTCCCAACACCCGACCGAGCCGCGTCCGGCGCCGGTCGAGGCGGGCCGAGAGAAGTCAGCCGGCGGGATTGGCCGCGGCCTTCTCGTCGATCCGCGCGAGCAGGGATTGCCAGGCGCGCACGAAGGCGTCGACGCCCTGGTCCTGGAGACGTTGCGCGAGCCCGGCCAGGTCCACGGCCTGTGCCTGGAACTGAGCCAGGAGAGCGTCGTTTCGCGGGTCGGGGCCGGCGGCCAGCGTTCCGGCGACGGCACCGTGGTCGGCGAACGCGAGCAGCGTCTCCTCCGGCATCGTGTTCACGGTGAATGGCGCTGCCAGCGCCTCGATGTAGTAGACGTCCGAGGCGTTCGGATCCTTCGTGCCGGTGCTCGCCCAGAGGAGCCGCTGCGGCCGGGCGCCCTCGTTGAGGAGTCTCTGCCAGCGATCGCTGTCGAGGAACTCCCGGTAGGCGGCGTACGTCCTGCGGGCCGTCGCCAGGCCCAGCTGCAGATGGAGATCGGCCGGCAGATCGCCGGCGAGGCCCCCGTCCCAGCGGCTGACGAACACTGACGCGACCGAGGCGACGTAGGGGTCGAGCCCGGCCTCGACGCGACGCTCGATCGCCCGCGTGTAGGCGTCCGCGGCGACCAGGTACTGGCCGGCGGAGAAGAGCAGGGTAACGTTCACCGGGACGCCGGCGAAGACCGTCTCCTCGATGGCCTCGAGGCCGGCAGGCGTGCCCGGGATCTTGATGAACAGGTTCGGACGGCCGCACAGGGCATGCAGGCGGCGTGCCTCGCCGATGGTCGCCGCGGCGTCGTGGGCCAGGAGCGGCGAGACTTCCAGCGAGACGAACCCGTCGACACCGCCGGTCCGGCGGTGGATCGGCAGGAACAGATCGGCGGCCCTGCCCAGGTCGTCGAGCGCCAGCTTGAAGAAGATGCCCTGGTTGCCCGAGCCTGTCGCGCGGAGTCGTTCGATCGCCTTGTCGTAGGCGGCGGAGCCGCCGATCGCCTTGTCGTAGATCGACGGGTTGGACGTCAGGCCGGTCACGCACAGCTCCGCGATGTAGCGTTCGAGCGTCCCGCTCGTGAGCAGGTCGCGCGTGACGTTGTCGAGCCAGATGCTCTGCCCAACCCGGCTGAGCTGCGTGGTCCCGTACATGGTGCCTCCAGCCTGGTCAATTGCCTCAGCCGTTGAGGATATCCCCGCGGAACGCCGCGGCGTCCTCCAGCCTGCGGCGAAGCGCATTGAGGAACCGGGCCGCAAGTTCGCCGTCGACGAGCCGATGGTCAGCTGTCAGGGTGAGCTTCATGAGCTGCCGGATGCCGATTCCGTCGCCTACGGCGACCGGCGTTGGGACCACGCTCGAGACGGCGAGGATCGCCGACTCACCGGGATTGATGATCGCGCAGAACTCGTCGACGCCGAACATGCCGAGGTTCGAGATCGTGAACGTGCTGCCGGTCATGTCGTCCGGCGGAAGCGTCCCGTTGCGCGCCGCCTCGGCGAGCTCCGTGGCCCGGGCGTGCAGGTCGGTGAGTGACCGACGGTCGGCGTCGCGGATCACGGGCACGACCAGTCCGTCGGGCACCGACACGGCCAGCCCGACGTGGACGCGCCGGCGTGGCCAGACCGAGACCCCATCTGTCCGCGAGTTCACGGTTGGGAACTCGACCAGGGCCTGCGCCGCGGCCGAGACTATGAAATCGGTGACGCTGAGGCCGGTGCCGGCCGCTTTGAGCTCGGTCCGAAGGGCGAGCAGTCGGGTCATGTCGACCGCAACCGTGACCGTGAACTGGGGGACGGTCGTCGCGCTGAGCGTGAGCCGCTCGGCGATGACTCGTCTCATCCGACTCATCTGCTGCGGCGCCGCCTCGTCGGAGGCCGGGGTCGCGGGCGCGGGACTCGGGGCGGCCGGCGCCGCGCGCGCGGTGGCGGCCGCGGCGGGCGCCGCTACGGTCGCTGCCGCTGCCGGGGCAGCTTCCAGGGCGGCGCGAACGTCCCGCTCGGTGATCCGACCCTCGGGACCGGTGTCGCTGATCGTGCGCGGGTCAATGCCCGAATCGGCCGCGAGCCGGCTGGCTCGGGGGCTGATTCGAAGGTGGCCGGCCGCGTCGGCACGCGGCGGTGCCGGCGCCGCGGCTGCCGTGGCCGCAGCCGGTACGGCGGGCGCGGGGACGGGCGGATGGGACACCGGGGCCGGCGCTCGCTCCGACTCGGCAGCCCCGCCCGGCAGGTCGGCACTCGGAACGGGCAGCGCGTCGGGGACGGCCTCGCCGGGCTCGCCGACGTAGGCGCAGACGGCGTTGACCGGAACGGTCTGGCCTTCCTCCACGAGGCGACGGAGAAGCACGCCCTCCTCGAACGCCTCGACGTCCATGTTCGATTTGTCGGTTTCGATCTCGAAGAGCACGTCGCCCTTCTTGACCGTGTCGCCCTCGCGCTTGTGCCAGGCGACGAGGACGCACTCCTCAGTCATCTGGCCGGGCTTCGGCATGAGGATCGGATGCGCCATGGTGTCCCTCGTCAAGTCGGCGATCGGCCGGGCTCTACAGTATCGCGGCTACCGCCGCGTGGATGTCGCTGGCGTTCGGGAGAAAGGCCCGCTCGAGGCCCTCCGCCTGGGGCGAGATGCCGTTGGCCGCGCCGACTCGTCCCACCGGCGCGTCGAGGTAGTCGAAGGCTTCTGACTGGATGCGGGCGACGATCTCGTTGACGAAGCTGCCGATGAGGACGGCCTGGCTGGCGACGACGCAACGGCCGGTCTTGCGAACGGAGGCCAGGACGGTCTCCATGTCGAGCGGGACCAGGCTGCGCAGGTCGATGACCTCGGTTTCGACGCCCTGCTCGCCCTTCAACCGCTCGGCTGCCGCCAGTGCGTCGAGGACGGCCGGACCCCAGGCCACGATGGTGGCGTCGGCGCCTTCGCGGACGACCCTGGCGACGCCGAGCGGCTCCAGGTAGTCGTTCTCGGGCACGATGCCCTTGGTGCCGTAGAGGCCCTGGCTCTCGACGAAGAGGACCGGGTTGTTCGTACGGATCGCGGACTTGAGCAACCCCTTCGCGTCGGCGGGCGTGGCCGGGTAAACGACGTATAGCCCGGGGATGTGGGTGAAGACGCTCTCGAGCGACTGGGAGTGCTGACCGCCGTAGCCCTTGCCGGCGCCGACGGAGGCGCGGATGACGAGCGGCACCTCGGTCTGGGCACCCGACATGTAGTGCCACTTGCCGGCCTGATTCGCGATCTGGTCGGAGGCCATCAGCGCGAAGTCCATGTACATGAGCTCGACCACCGGTCGCAGGCCGGCCATCGACGCGCCGACCGCCGTGCCGCAGATGCAGGCCTCCGAGATCGGCGTGTTGAAGACGCGCTCGCGACCGAACGCTTCGAGCAGGTCCTTGGTGAGCTTGAAGGCCCCGCCGTAGTCCGCGACGTCCTCGCCGTAGAGCACGACCCGCCGGTCGCGCAGCATCTCCTCGACGAGCGCCTCGCGAAGCGCGTCCTTGTACGTGATCGCGCCATTGGCGCGCTTGGCGACGGGCGGCTTGGCGTAGGTGACGATGTCGCCCTCCGAGTCGGGGACGACGTCGGCGGCGGTGTCGGTGTAGAGGTACTTGAGCAGGTCGGCCGGGTCCGGGTCGGTGGCCTGCGAGGCCCGGATGGCTGCCCGCGCGTTTCGTTCGTGAGCCCGCGACTCGATCTCCGCGAGAGCGGCCGCGTCGGCGATGCCGGCCGCGATGAGCTGGCCCTTGAGCCGCTCGATCGGGTCGACCGCGCGCCAGGCTGCCTCCTCGTCCCGCGTCCGATACTCGTTGCGCGGGTCGGAGAGGGAGTGGCCGTAGTAGCGGTACGTGCTCGCCTCGATCAGGACCGGACCACGCCCCTCGCGACAGATCGCGGCGGCCCGCTCGATCGCGTCGCGAACGGCCAGGACGTCCATGCCGTTGACAACCTCGCCGTGCATGTTGTTCTGGGCGAAGCCGGCGCCGCGGCGGGCCAGGTGCTTGACGCCCATCACTTCCTCGTCGGTCCGATGGGTCATCCCGTAGTGGTTGTTGACGATCAGGTAGATGACCGGCAGGCCAGCGGCGCGCGCCCCGGCCAGGTGGTTCGTCCACTGCTCCTGCGAGGCCCAGTTGAGCGATTCCAGGACGACCCCGTTAGCGTAGGCCCCGTCGCCGGCGAAGCAGCAGACGACCCGATCGGAGCCGCGGTAGCGGAGCGCCATCGCCGCGCCCGTGGCGATCGGGACACTGCCGCCGACGATCGCGTTCGCGCCGAGGTGGCCGGTCGAGAAGTCGCCGATGTGCATCCCGCCGCCGCGCCCTCGGCAGTAGCCCTCCTCCTTGCCGAAGAGCTCCGCGATCGTCCGATACACGTGTTCCTCGAGTGCGTCCGCGAGCAGGCCTTCCTGGCTCGACGCCTTCGACCAGGGCGCGCGGGCCCGGAGGGCGTCGGCGGACATCGCCCGGACCGCGGCGAAGCCCTTGGCGATGGCGTCGCCGTGGCCGCGGTGCGAGCTGGTGATGTGGTCGTCGGGGCGGAGGGCGCCGCAGGCGCCGACCGAGGTCGCCTCCTGGCCGATCGAGACGTGAGTGGGGCCACGGTAGTCGTAGCCCGGCAGCGGATCGTAGCCCCCGGAGCGAAGGCGGACGATCATCTCCTCGAGCTCTCGGACCGCGAGCATGTCGTCGAGCAGGTCGAGCGTGGCCGCGGCGGTGAGCCGCCCCGCGGCGATCTCGGAGCCGGCGTCGCCGGCGAAATCGAAGCCGCGGATCGAGCCCAGGGACTCCTCGAACGGCGCGAAGTCGGGTCGAGTGTCGCTCCGGTAGGCCGGCTCCGTGACCATTGTGTTCACCTCTGGCTTTGAGCTTGCTGTCGTTGCCTTCATGTGCCTTGCCGTGGTCGCCTTCATGGGTCGAGGAGCAGGCTGGCTGCCTCCTCATCGGTGATCAATCGATGGATGAGCCCGCTTCGGAGGGCTGCGAGGATCGCGGGCGCCTTCGCGGCCCCGCCGGCGATCGCCACGACGTCCGGGACGGCTCGCAGCTGCTCCGGGCTGATGGCGATGAAGCGGCTGGGCAATCCATCCGCTCGTATCTCGCGGCCGCTCGCGTCGAGGACGGTCGAGCAGATGTCCGCCACGGCGCCGGCCGCGTCGAGCTGTGCGGCCAGCTCCTCGGGCAACGCCGCTCGAACGGTCGACCCGCTGGCCGTCCATGCGCCGATGCCAACGACCGCCCTTGTGAGCCGATCGAACATGGCGATGGTCTTGTGGACATGCGGGTCGCTTCGGAGCGCGGCGGCCATCTCGGGACTATCGACGAGCAACGGCACATGGAGGGGGAACACCGGGCCGCCGGCGCAGTCGGCCACCCGCCGCACGAGCTCCATGGAGTTGACATCGAGCTCGAGGGTCGGGACGCCGCCCACGATCTGGACGACCGTGCAGCCGGGCAGACGGGACAGGTGCCCGACCATCGAGTGAAGGGTCCGTCCCCAGGAGATACCCACGACGTCGCTCGCCGCCAGCGTTTGGGTCAGCAGCTCCGCGCACGCCCGGCCGAGCTGCTCCCTCTTGAACTCATCGGGTCCATCCATCGTTCGCACGACCAGCGCGTCCCGCAATCCGTGACGCGCCGCGAGCTGGCTCGAGAGCTCCATGTCGATCTCCGACGGCGCTCCGATCTCGATGCGAACGATCCCGTCCCGGCGTGCGGCGTCGAGCAGGCGGGCGACCTTGAAGCGCGAGATCCCGAGCTCCTGGGCGATCTCGCTCTTGCTCGCGCCGTCAAGGAAGTAGCGGCGAGCGGCGAGCACGGTGTTGACCACGTGAAGGCGCGCGCCATGTCCCTCGGGTCGCACCAACGAATTCATCGTTCCTCGTTTGCACCAGCTGGCGGCACCGGGAGGTTCCAGGAGCCGCGTCTGCAGGCGTGAACTCTGGCATGGTAGCATCCTCACATGTGAGCGGCAATCGCTCAAACGAGCGCAGCGGCGATTGCGATCTGCGTCCGCGCCGACTGATAAGTCCGGCGTCCGGGTCAGCTGGGCGAGTCTCGGGATTACGATCAGTTTCGATCGCTGGCAGAATGGCCGACCGATCGGGCACGTGATCACGTATGATGAGAGCTACCAGCAACTAATCGAAAAGATCCGAAACACATCGCGCGCAGCCCGAGGCAGGTTCGCCCTGTGTCGGGCTCAAAGGCGGCGAGCATCACAGGCGGCAGCGGTCTAGAGGAAGGCATGGGCGACGGCGATCGTCTCACTGGTGACTCGGACATGGGATCGGGCCGGCCGATTGTCAATACCCACGTGCACCTGCCGCCGAACTTCTCCGCGTTCGACACGGTGGAGCAGGCGGTCCGCGTAGCCGCAACCGAGGGAGTCGCGGCGGTCGGTACCTCGAACTACCACGACTTCGGTGTCTATCCTCGTTTCGTGACGGCCGCGGCCGAGGCAGGCGTTGTGCCGCTCCTGGGGATGGAGATCATCACGCTGGTCGACGACCTGCCGGGCGGCGGCACGCTCGTCAACGATCCGACGAATGTGAACCGCATGTACCTGTGCGGCAAGGCGATCACCCGTCTCGACCCGCCCATCCCTGCCGCGGCACGCCGAATGGCCACGATGCGGGCGGCGAACGACGACCGAATGCGGCGGATGACGGCGCTCGTGGCGAACCGCTTCGCGCAAGTCGGGCTGGATGGCGTTGTGACGCACGACCAGATCGCAGCATCGGTTGCCCAGCGATGCGGCGTCCCGATCGAATGGGTGGCACTGCAGGAGCGTCACGTCGCGCAGGTGTTCCAGGAGTTGCTCTTTCGCGAGGTCGCGCTGGACGCCCGGGCTGACGTGCTCGGCCGGGTGTTCCAGGCGCCGACGAGCGTGGACGCGACCGATGCCGTGGCGGTCCAGGAGGCGATCCGTTCGAGCCTGATGAAGGCCGGCAGACCGGCCTTTGTGCCCGAGGCTGCCATCCCGTTCGAGGACGCGTACCGGCTCATCCTCGAGCTCGGCGGCCTCCCTTGCTACCCGATCCTGGCCGACGGCGCGTCCCCGATCTGCCCCTTCGAGGACCCGCCCGAGGCGCTCGTGGAGCGCCTGCTGGGTCGCGGGATCTACTGTGCCGAGTTGATCCCCGGGCGCAACCGCCGCCAGGTCGTCGATCGCTATGTAGCCGTGCTCCGTCGCGCCGGCATCGTCGTTATGGCAGGCACCGAACACAACACCAGGCGCATGATCCCTCTCCAGCCGACTGCGCTCGGCGGTGAACCGCTGTCCGACCTGTCGCGCGAGGCATTCTGGGAGGGCACTTGCGTGGTGGCGGCGCATCAGGAGCGGTCTGCGTCCGGCGAGCCGGGCTACGTGGCTGGCGATGGCCGGCCGAACGCGGGATTCCGTGACGGCGAAGCGCGCATCCAATGGTTTGGCCGGATGGGCGCCGATCTGATCGCCGGCCGGTCTGCCGCAAAGGTCCAGGCGTGACCACGCAGTCGCCGCCGCCGGGGCGGCCCATCGTCAAGGGCCTTCTGCTCGAGCTGGCCGCGCTGTCGCGCCGGTTCGGCGAGGACCCGGAGTTCGCTCGCGGCGGCGGCGGCAACAGCTCGGTCAAGGTCGACGGCGTCCTGTACATAAAGCCGAGCGGGACCTCGCTCGCTGCGCTCGCCCCCGAATCGGTCATCGCACTCGACATCGGGCGGATGATGACGCTCCTCGACATGTCGCCCGATCGACTCGTCGTCGGCGGCTCGGACGAGGTCATGCGGGTCGCCCGCGAGGCCCGTATCGGCGTGCCCGACGACCGGCGCCCGTCTGTCGAATGCCTGTTCCACGCGCTCCTGCCGGAGCGATTCGTCCTGCACACGCATCCCACGACGGTGAATGCGCTCACCTGCGCGAGCCGGGGAGCAGAGATCGCGGAACGGCTTTTTGGCTCGAGCGTCTTGTGGGTCCCGTACACGGATCCCGGACTGCCCCTCGCTCGCGCGATCCGCGACGCGAGGCGAGGCTACGAGGAGCGCACGCGGACGGCCGCTCCACGCACGCTGCTTCTTGCGAACCACGGCCTCGTCGTGACCGGCGACTCGACGACCGAAGTCGAGGAAACCTGCACCCGGCTGGTGGACGCGATCCGGTCCTACCTGGCGGGCCTGCCGGCCATGTCGTGGGGCGACGTCGAGCGATTCGGGGCCGACCGGGCCCGATCGACGTTGCATGCCGTCGGTCCTGCGCTGCGCGCGCTCCTGGCGACAGGCCCTCGACTCAAGGTGGTGACCTTCGATGACTCGCCGCTCGCAGTCTCACTCGCGGGCTCGGCGGTGGGGCGGGAGCTGGCGCTCGCTGGCCCGCTGACCCCCGATCAGATCGTGTACGCGGGCTCGTTCCCGCTTTTCGTGACGACGCGCGAGGGCGCGTCGCCGGAAGAGATCCTCGATACTCTGAAGAGCGCGATCGACGCGCGGGTTGCCACCGGGGCGGAGGCACCCGCCGTCATCATCGTGGCGGGGCTGGGTCTGTTTACGGCCGGCGATTCGTATGCACAAGCCGAGACGGTGCGACAGGTCTACCTCGACGCGGCCGGAGTTTCCACTGAGGCGCATCGCCTGGGCGGTGTCCGCCCGCTCGCGGAGGCGGAGCGGCAGTTCATAGAGCGCTGGGAGGCCGAGGCGTATCGCCGCGCCGTGGCCGCCGGAGCGGCGATCGCCGGCCGGGCTCGCGGCCTCGTCATCGTGGTCACCGGCGCCGCCCAGGGATTCGGGCATGCGATCGCGGCCGACCTCGCCGCCCAGGGCGGTCACGTGGTGCTGGCCGACATCAATGCCGAGCTGGCAGGACGCCAGGCGCAGGCGCTGGCTTCCGAGTTCGGCCCCGGGCGGGCCGTCGGCGCTGCGCTCGACGTCACCGACGATGCATCGGTGGCGGCCGCCTTCGATGAGATAGTCCGCCGCTACGGGGGCCTCGATCTGCTCGTTTCGAACGCCGGCATACTCCGGGCCGGCAGCGTTACGACCCAGCCCGTGGCGGAGTTCGACGCCGTTACGCGCGTCAACTACCGGGGCTACTTCCTGTGCGTCCGACACGCCGCCCCCATCCTTGCCCGTCAGCATCGGGCGCGGCCCGACTACTGGGGCGACATCGTCGAGATCAACTCGAAGTCGGGGCTCGCCGGCTCGAGCCGCAACAGCGCTTATGCCGGCAGCAAGTTCGGCGGGATCGGTCTCACTCAGTCGTTCGCCCTCGAGCTGGTCGCCGACGGCATCAAGGTCAACGCCATCTGCCCCGGCAACTTCCTCGATGGGCCGCTCTGGTCCGATCCCGACAACGGCCTCTTCGTGCAGTACCTGCGCGAGGGCAAGGTGCCCGGCGCGCAGACCGTGGAGGACGTGCGCAGGTTCTACGAAGCCAAGGTGCCGATGGGTCGGGGCTGCACGCCGACCGATGTCCTCGAGGCCCTCTACTATGTGGTCGCCCAGCGCTACGAGACCGGCCAGGCCATCGCGGTCACTGGCGGCCAGGTGATGCTGAAGTAGCGAGGAGCCCAGACGTGGACGGAGGGGCACCGAGCGCGCGGCCAATTCCCGACATCCAGCACGCGATCCAGATCGTCGACGCTGGCCGGATCGTCCACAACCGTGAGAAAGCGGTGCCGCAGCCGGGGCCGTACCAGATCCTCGTGCGGATGGAGGCGGTCGGGATCTGCTTCTCCGACACGAAGCTCCTCCACGCGTTCGCGAGCCATCCCCGAAAGAGCGAGGTCCTCTCGGGCCTCGATGCGACCGTGCTGGCCGAAATACCCTCGTACGTGCCGGATCGGTTGCCGACGGTCCCCGGGCACGAGCCCGTTGGGCGCATCGTCGCGGTGGGCGACCAGGTGCGCCGCCATCGTGTCGGCGAGCGCTGCCTCATCCAGACGGACTACCGGCACCTCGCGACGGCGGCCTCGAACGCGGCCTTTGGTTACAACTTCGAGGGCGGGCTCCAGGAGTACGTCCTGCTGGATGAGAGGATGATCATCGAGCCCAATAGCGGCGAAAGGTTCCTGATACCGGTCGGCGAGGTGCCGAGCGCGTCGGCGGTCGCCCTGATCGAGCCCTGGGCGTGCGTCGAAGCGTCCTACGTCTACAGCGAGCGTCGCCGGCCGCTCCCCGCGGGTCGCCTGCTCGTCGTGGCGGACGCGGGTCACGCGATCCGTGGCATCGCGGAGCTGCTCGAACAGGCCCGGCCGGCCCAGCTGACCGCTCTCGTAGCCGATGCCGACCAGCGGCAGGCGCTCGAGGCATCGCGGTTCGCAATCACGAGCGTGGCCGATCTCACCGATGTCCCCCGGGAGGCGTTCGACGACATCGTGTATTTAGGGGCCGATGCCGGCAGGATCGAAGTGCTTCAGGACTGCCTGGCGGGGCGGGGCCTCATCAACATCGTGACCGGCGGGGTTTCGATGGATCGCGCCGTCGCGCTCGACGTAGGCCGCGTGCATTACGACCTGACCCGCTGGACGGGGACCTCGGGCGCGTCCGCCGGCGAGGGCTACGTGGCGATCCCGGCCGACGGCGAGCTTCGATCCGGGGATCGCGTGGCGGTGATCGGGGCCGCCGGTCCCATGGGCCTGATGCACGTCGTCCGGGCGGCGTCGGCGGGCTGGAAGGATCTCTCCATCGCGGCGGTCGATATAGACGACGCTCGCCTCGAGCGTCTCGAGAGGGCAGCCGGGCCGATTGCGACATCTCGCGGTGTCGAGCTCACGGTGATCAACTCTCGGAACACCGAGCTCGCGCCGGGCTTCAGCTACATCGCGCTGATGGTGCCGGCGCCGCCACTGGTCGGTCAGGCGGTCGCGCTGGCAGGTTCCGGATGCCGGATCAACATCTTTGCCGGTTTCGCCAACCGCACCCGGGTGGACGTTGACCTCGACCGCTACATCGAGCGGCACTGCTACTTCCTGGGCACGAGCGGCTCTCTGATCCCCGACATGAAGGCCGTGCTCCGCAAGGTCGAGAGTGGCGGGCTCGACACGAACATTTCGCTCGACGCGGTCGCCGGCTTCGAGGGAGTCGCCGATGCCCTCGCGGCGGTCGAGTCGCGGACCTCGGTGGGCAAGATCATGGTCTACCCGTCTCTGCCCGACCTGGGCCTCGTCCGCCTCTCCGAGCTGGGCGAGCGATTCCCCACCGTGGCAGCCGCGCTCGGGGACGGCCGCTGGACTAAGGCGGCCGAGCAGGAGCTGCTGCGGGTGGCCGGCCGGTCGGAGGCGTCGGCATGAAGTCGCTTCGGTTGCATGGGCCGGGCGATCTCCGACTCGTGGATGAGGCTCCGCCCGTTCCCGGCCCGGGCGACGAACTAGTTCGCGCGACCGCGGTTGGCATCTGCGGTTCCGATCTCCACTGGTACGCCGAGTCGGGGATCGGAGACGCGAAGCTTTCCCGGCCGCTCGTGCTGGGTCACGAAGCGGGCGGCGTGATCGAATCGGGGCCGCGCCGCGGCGAGCGGGTGGCGATCGATCCGGCCATCGGGTGCGAGGAATGCGAGCAGTGTCTGGCCGGGCACGTCCATCTCTGCCTGAAGATTCGGTTCGCGGGTCACGGCGCAACGGACGGGGCGCTGCGCGAGCTCGTCGCCTGGCCCGGCAGGTGTCTCGTTCCCGTGCCCGACAGCCTGAGCGACGCGGACGTGGCGATGCTCGAGCCGCTCGGGGTCGCCCTTCATGCCGTCAGGCTGGCGCACATCCGGCCGGGCGCACGGGTGGGCGTCTTCGGCTGCGGCCCGATCGGGCTGTTCCTCGTCCAGCTCGCTCGCGTGTCCGGGGCCACGACGATCGTTGCCACCGACGTGCTGCCTCATCGCGTCGCTGCCGCCCGCGAGGCCGGCGCGAGCACCGCAGCGCTGGTGGCCGGCGGGTCGGAGCGTGGCCAGCTCATGGCGGCGACTGGCGGGCACGGCGTTGATGTCGCCTTCGAGGCCGCCGGCGAGGACGACGCCGTGGAAACGGCGATCTCGCTCGCGGCCCCGGCCGGAACGGTCGTCATCGCCGGCATCCCGTCGAAGGACCAGGTGGCTTTCACGGCGTCCACTGCTCGCCGCAAGGGCCTGACGATCAAGCTCTCGCGCCGCATGAACCGTGTCTACCCGGAGGTCATCCGGCTCGTCGAGGCGGGGTTCGTGGACGTTCGATCGGTCGTGACGGCGAGCTACCCACTGAGCGAGTTCAGAGCCGCCTTCGCCGCGGCCTCTGCCCGTGAGGGATTGAAGGTCATCGTGCGGCCGTCGTAACAGCCGCGCCGGTCCCCGGCTGCGCGGTCTCGCACCCACGCAGCAAATCTGGTTTGCGGCCGGGCCGTCCGGTCCGTAGAATTGGAAAAACCCCCGGAGGAGCGTGAGCCAGATGGCGAAGTATGTCTTTGTGACCGGAGGGGTCACATCATCTCTGGGGAAGGGGATCACCGCCGCCAGCATCGGCCGCCTCCTGAAGGCCCGCGGCCTGGCTGTCTCCGTCCTGAAGCTCGACCCGTACATCAACGTCGACCCGGGCACGATGTCGCCGTACCAGCACGGCGAGGTCTTCGTCACCGACGATGGCGCCGAGACGGACCTGGACCTGGGCCACTACGAGCGGTTCATCGACGAGAACCTCTCTCAGCTCTCCAACGTCACGACCGGCCGCATCTACCAGGCCGTCATCGGCAAGGAGCGTCGCGGCGACTACCTGGGGGGCACAGTCCAGGTCATCCCGCACATCACGAACGAGATCAAGGAGCGGATCCAGCGCCTGGCTCGCGACGGCCGCGCCGATGTGATCATCGTCGAGGTCGGAGGCACGGTCGGCGACATCGAGTCGCTGCCGTTTCTGGAGGCCATCCGCCAGATGCGCAAGGACGTTGGCCGGCGCAACGTTATCTACGTCCACGTGACGCTCCTGCCCGCCCTGGCCGCGACGGGCGAGCTCAAGACCAAGCCGACCCAGCACTCCGTAAAGGAGCTGCGCGGCATCGGCATCCAGCCGGACATCATCGTCCTGCGCTCGGACCACCCGGTCAGCCAGGAGATCCGAGACAAGATCGCCCTGTTCACGGACGTGGCCAGCGAAGCCGTCATTCCCGCGGAGACGGCCTCGACGATCTACGAGGTGCCGCTCCTCTTCGAAGAGTCGGGCCTCGGCTCGTTGCTGGTGCGCGAGCTGGGCCTGGAGGCCTCGGCCCAGGAGCCCGACCTCGACTCCTGGCGCAGCCTGGTGGAGCGGATCAAGCGCCCCAAGCCGTCCCTGGAGGTCGCCCTCGTCGGCAAGTACATCGAGCTGCCCGATGCGTACCTCTCCGTGACCGAGTCACTCAAGCACGCCGCCTGGGCGCACGACGTCGACGTCAAGGTCCGCTGGATCGACTCGGAGCTGCTGACCAGGGATTCGGTCGACCAACTCCTCGACGGGGTTCGCGGCATTGTCGTCCCGGGCGGTTTCGGCCATCGCGGCATCGAGGGCAAGATCATCGCCGCCAGGTATGCCCGCGAGCGGCGGTTGCCGTACCTCGGGCTGTGCCTGGGGCTGCAGTGTGCCGTCATCGAGTTCGCGCGCGACGTGCTCGGCACCGAAGACGCCAACTCGACCGAGTTCGACATGTTCACCGAGCATCCGGTCATCGACTTCATGCCGGACCAGCGGGACATGGAGGAGAAGGGCGGGACGATGCGCCTGGGTCTGTACCCGGCCCGCCTGACGCCCGGCTCGAAGGCCAACGCGGTTTACGGGACCGAACTCATCTACGAGCGCCATCGCCACCGCTTCGAGGTCAACAACCGCTACCGGCCCCTGCTCGAGGCGGCCGGCATGGTCCTCTCCGGCCAGTCGCCCGACGGCCGCCTGGTGGAGATCATCGAGCTGCGCGACCACCCCTGGTTCGTGGCCAGCCAGTTCCATCCCGAGTTCCGCAGCCGGCCGGACAGGCCGCACCCGCTCTTCGACGGCTTCGTGGGCGCCGCGGTCGCCCTTTCGGAAGGTCGCGAACCAGTATTCCGAGCCCCGGCTCCCGCGGCAGCGGCGACCGCGGCCCTTCTGGGCAACGCGACCACGGAACCCCAGTTCTCCTGAGCCCGGCGCTCGTCCGGCGTGCGCCTGGACGGTGAAGCGGTCGGGCGCGCCGGAAGTAGTGTCGCTGGGCGGTCTGGGGTGCGCCGTCCTCCTGCGTGGCCTGAGCATCGGCGCTGCGGTGATACGATTCCCGCCTGCATCGACCTGGCGCGAGGGCTCCCGCGACGACCGGGATCCCATATGTGCGTCGTTTCGCTGTTGGGACTGCTGGATGAAGATCTTCCTCGACACCGCAGGAGACAAGGGGATGGCGCACTTGCGCAGGACTGGTACGACGTCCGCAAGGCGGCGGCCGCGTGGGCGGCCGCCTAGCCATTACCTGTCGACGCTGTAGCGGCCGGTGTCCGTCGCGGAGTCCGCGGGGGTTGGGACGGCGCCGCGAGTGCCAGGCTCGCGGCTGGACGGCGTCCCGCCCGAGCTGCTGATCCTGGCGGGAACGATCTCCGTCCAGTTCGGCGGCGGGCTGGCCACGAACCTGATCCGCGAATACGGGCCGCTCCCCGTGGTAACGATGCGGATCGCCTTCGGGGCGATCATGCTGCTGGCATTCCAACGGGCGCGCGTCAGGGGCGTCGAGCGCTCCGCCCTGCTGAGCTGCCTGGCCCTGGGGATCGTCGTGGCCGCCATGAACTCGCTCTTCTACGTGGCGTTGTCGCGCATCCCGCTCGGGGTTGCCGTGACGATCGAGTTCTGGGGTCCGCTGACGGTCGCCGTGCTGGGTTCGCGCCGCCCGCTCGACCTGGTGTGGGTCGCGCTGGCGGCAGCCGGCATCTACGTCCTGGCCGGCGGTCGCCTGGAAGCGGACGACGCCGTCGGCGTGGTGGCGGCCCTCGGAGCGGGATCCTGCTGGGCGCTGTACATCGGCGTCGGCGGCCGCGTCGCTCGCGAGTGGCCCGACGGCCGCGGCCTGACGCTGGCAATGCTGGTGGCGACGGCGGCGATCGTGCCGGTGAGCCTGACCCTCTCGGACCTCCGGCCGGTCCTGGCGGCGCCGGCGGTTCTGGCCGGCGGGGTCGCCATCGCTCTCTTCAGCAGCGCCCTGCCATACACATTCGAGATCGCGGCCCTGCGACGACTTCCCGCCGCCACCTTCGGCGTCCTGATGAGCCTGGAACCGGCGATCGCCGCGGCGGTCGGATTCGTGCTGCTGCGACAGGTTCTGGCCGTCCAGGATCTCGTGGCGATAGCCTTCGTGGCGCTGGCCAGCGCCGGCGCCAGCCTCTCGGCCCGCCGCCTCGCCACCGCTCCCGGGGAGCTCGAATCGGCATAGGCCCGGCATGGGTCGCGCGGGCCACCGGCGGATCGCCCGGGGCCTTTTCGGCTCATCCGGTCACTCCCGATTGACGCAACTCGCCGGGACGGGTATTCTCCGCGTCGCCCCGACCGTGCGCCCGCTGCGGCAACGATTCCGCGCGATTGGCCCGCACGGCACCCTCCCCAAATGAGCTCTGCCTTCATGCCTGTCAACGGTCCTGACCAGCGTTCTCGCAATCGCCGACCTCGCCGCCGCCCGGCCGGCCGCGCGCCCATGGGCGACTACGACGATTACCAGGAGAGCGACACTCGCGATCTCGACATCACCGAGCTCAGCGAGATGAACGTCAACGAGCTCCAGACCATCGGCCGCGACCTCGAGATGGAGGCCGCTGGCGCCGGCAAGGAAGAGCTGGTCGACCGCATCCTGGCCCGACAGAGCGAGCTGGCCGGCCACGCCTACGCCACCGGCATCTTGGACGTCGTCGACGAGGGCTTCGGCTTCATGCGGCGGCATGGCCTGATGCCGACGCCCGACGACGTCTACGTCTCGTCCAGCCAGATCCGCCGCTTCGGCCTCCGGATCGGCGACCGGATCAGCGGCTCCGTCCGCGCCCCCCGCGAGGGCGAGAAGTACTGGGGCATGATCCGGGTCGATCGCGTCAACGGCGTGGACCCCGAGACGGCACGCCGCCGCCCCAAGTTCGAGGATCTGACGCCGGTCCACCCCGACGTCCTCATCAATCTGGAGACCGACCCCAAGAACCTGAGCCAGCGCCTGATCAACCTGGTCAACCCGATCGGCAAGGGCCAGCGCGCCCTCATCGTCAGCCCGCCTAAGGCCGGTAAGACGATGCTCCTCAAGCACATCGCCAACGGGATCAGCACCAACTACCCCGAGATCCTGCTCATGGTTGCGCTCATCGGCGAGCGGCCTGAGGAAGTCACGGACATGCGTCGCTCGGTCAAGGGCGAAGTCATCAGCTCCACGTTCGACGAGCCGACCGAGAACCACACCCACGTCGCAGAGATGGCCCTCGAGATCGCCAAGCGCCAGGTGGAAACCGGCCGCGACGTGGTCATCCTGCTCGACTCGATCACCCGCCTCGCGCGCGCGTACAACCTGGCTCTGCCGCCGTCCGGTCGAACCCTCTCCGGTGGCCTCGATCCGATCGCGCTCTATCCGCCCAAGCGCTTCTTCGGTGCCGCCCGCAACATCGAGGAGGGCGGCTCGCTCACGATCGTCGGCACTTGCCTGGTCGACACCGGTTCCCGCATGGACGATGTCATCTACGAGGAGTTCAAGGGCACCGGCAACAGCGAGCTCATCCTCGACCGCAAGCTGGCCGAGAAGCGGGTCTTTCCGGCCATCGACGTCCAGCGCTCTGGGACCCGCCGCGAGGAGCTCCTCCTCGAGGAGCCAGTGCTCAAGATGGTCTGGACGATGCGCCGGATGCTCTCCGCGGTCGGTACGAACGAAGGCATCGAGCTGTTGCTCAATCGTCTCTCCAAGACCGACAACAACGTTTCGTTCCTGGCCACGCTGACAAAGAGTCTCGACGCCTGAACGAGGCCGAGCCGACCGGCCGGTTGCGGACGGGCGGACTGCGGCCCGGCTGCGCGTCGCCCAGGCCAGCCAGCCCTTCGATTGCACGGCTACACCTCGTCTGGTAGGGTGTGCCGGCGCCCCGTCCCGATCAGGAGCAGTCATTGCCTTCACCCGCGAGTCCTGCGCTTCGAGTTCTGCGCCGGTTGGTCGCGCGCAATCCTGAGACGCCGATTCGCCTGGAGTTCAGCCGAACGCGCGCCTCGGTGGCGGCTTCGCTGCGCGGCCTGACCCGAACCGCGGTCGCTCCGGTAAACGAGATCCTGGGAGACACCCCGGACGTGCCCTCGAGGCTTCCCGGCCCGCCCGCCGTCGAGACGGCAGCGGCCGGCGCCGCCCAGGACTCGTTCAGCCGGCGCCTGGCTCCGCTCACCAGACACCGCCGCCTTCTGCCCCTGGGTTCATGCCTGCTCCTGCTGGTGATCGCGGCGGGCAGTGCCCTGGCACCCGTGTCGGCCGCCAGCGGCGGTCAACAGCAGCCCGGCCCGAGCCCGGTCGCGAGCGCCGGCGGCGGCGTTTCCGGCCTGGGGAACACCACTGTCGACCAGACACAGCCTGATTCGGGTGGCTACACGTACGACGGCGACGGCTCGATCTACAACGTCATGCAGGCGGTGGAGATCCCCGCCGGCTCCAGCGGCTTCCAGACCTATGTGGTCAAGGGCGGCGATAGCCTCTCGAAGATCGCGGCCAAGTTCGGACTTGCCTACACGACGATCTACTGGGCCAACACGAGCCGCCTTCCCAACCCCTCCTCGATCGGCGTCGGGCTCAAGTTGCTGATCCCGCCGGTCGACGGCGTCCTGGTGTCCGTCAAGGCCAAGGACACCCTGAGCTCGCTCGCGTCCAAGTACCACTCGTCGGTGGCGAAGATCATCAGCGCCAACGATCTTTCCGGGTCCATGGTCACGGTGGGCCAGACCTTGATCATCCCCTGCACGCCGCCGGCCATCCCGGCGCCCCCCACTCCCAGGCCCGGTTGCCAGGCGGGCTGCGGCTCCACGGTCTGGAACGGCGGCAGGTTGACGTGGCCGGTGCCCGGCCAAAGGCGGATCACCCAGCGGTTCGGCTGCACGGGCTTCGCCTCAGAGCCGCGCTACGGCAGCTGCGCCCATTTCCATGACGCCATCGACATAGGAGCGCCGGAGGGCTCTCCGGTCGTGGCTGCGGCCGGCGGAACCGTGATCTTCGCCGGCTGGAAGTATGCCGGCTCGGCCGGCTACGGCGGTGGCCTCGTCGTCTGGATCTCGCATGGCGGCAAGCTGTGGACGACCTACAACCATCTCTCCGCCGAGTTCGTGCACGTAGGACAGGTGGTGGCGGCCGGGCAGCGAATCGGCAACGTCGGCATGACCGGCAACGCCACCGGGCCGCATCTCCACTTCGAGGTCTGGGCCTGCTATCCCTGGACGGGCGGCACGCTGGCCTGCGCCCGGAACCCGCTCAACTACCTGTGAGCCGGACCTGACCCAGGCCTGGGCCGCCGCGAAGCTCGCCGGCCGGAATGCGTCGCGGTCGCGCCCCAGCCGCATGCGAGAATTGCCTCATGTTCCTCGACTTCGTTCGAATCTGGACCCGTGCCGGCGACGGCGGCGACGGAGCCGCGACCTTCCGGCACGAGGCCCATGTGCCCCGCGGCGGCCCCGACGGCGGTGACGGCGGCCGGGGCGGCTCCATCTACCTGACGGTCGATCCAGGCGAGACGAACCTGCGCGACTATCGCCACAGGCACCACTTCACGGCCTCCGCCGGGGGGCGGGGCAGCGGCCAGCGCAAGCATGGCAAGGCGGGCGAGGATCTGATTCTCATGGTGCCACCCGGGACGGGCGTGTTCGACGATCGGTCCGGGGAGTTGATCGGCGATCTGGTGGCCTCCGAGCAGACGCTGATGATCGCCCGCGGCGGCCGTGGCGGGCTCGGCAACGTTCACTTCGCGACCGCCACGCACCAGGCGCCCAAGCATGCGCAGAAGGGCGAGCCCGGCGAGGAGCGTCAGCTGCGCCTCGAGCTCCGGCTCATCGCCGATGTCGGCCTGGTGGGGCTCCCCAACGCGGGCAAGTCCACGCTGCTGGCGGCGCTGACGGCCGCCCAGCCCAAGATCGCCGATTACCCCTTCACGACCCTCGAGCCGAACCTGGGCGTGCTCGACCTGGGCGACCAGGACCGCCGCCGGCCGACGATCGCCGACGTGCCGGGCTTGATCGAGGGGGCCAGCTCGGGGGCGGGCCTGGGCCACGCCTTCCTGCGCCACGTCGAGCGCACGCGCGTCATCGTCCACGTCGTCGACGGGTGCGATCGCGATCCGGAGTGGAGCTACGACGTCATCCGCGACGAGCTTGGGGCCCACGACCCGGCGCTGCTCGCAAAGCCCACGCTGGTGGCCTTCAACAAGATGGATCAGCCGGAGGCGGCAGCGGCCTGGCCCGCCTTCCGCGACGCTCGCCTGGCGCAGCGGGTCGCCGCTGCGGCGATCTCCGCCCAGACGGGCGACGGGCTGGTGGGGCTGCGGGACCTGATCTCCGACCTGCTGCCCTCTTTCGAAGAGCTGGCCGAGCCGGCGGAACCCGCCGGGATCGTCGTGCATCGCCTCGAGTCGGCCGGGAACGCGTTCACAGTCGCTCGCGAGGATGGCACGCTGGTGGTCCACGGCCGTAAGATCGAGCGGCTCGCCGCCCAGACCAACTTCGACAACGAAGAGTCGGCCGAACGCTTCCAGGAGGATCTGATTCGCCTCGGGATAGACCACGAGCTGCGGCGGCAGGGAGTGGCGTCCGGAGAAACCGTTCGCATCGGGGCCGGCGAGTTCGAATGGGAAGCCGACGAGTGGGACGAGCCGTGACCGGAGCCGCGAGCGGACTATCGGGCGCCGATGGAGGCTCCGTCCTTGCGCCAACCGATCGTCGAGTCGGGATCCTTGGCGGCACCTTCGATCCCGTCCACTACGCCCACCTGGCCATCGCCGAGGAGGTGCGCGAGGCGCTCACGCTGGACCGCGTCGTCTTCATTCCGGCTGCCATCCCGCCCCACAAGATCGGGCTGGCGATCACGCCCGCTCGCCACCGGGCGGCGATGGTGGAGCTGGCGGTGGCCGGCAATTCGAGCTTCGCGGTCAGCCTCATGGAGCTGGAGCGCGAGGGGCCCTCGTACACCGTGGACACTCTCGACGCTCTCACCGGCGAGGCGGCTCGACAGGGCGTGGCGCGGGAGCTCTTCCTCATCCTCTCGTCCGAGGCGCTGGCGGGCTTGCCGGGCTGGCACGACCCGGATCGCATCCTGTCGCTTTGCCGGCTGGCCGTGGTGCGGCGCCCCGGTACACCGCTGCCATCCGAGTCGGAGCTCGTTGCCCGCTTTGGCGACTCCGCCGGCCGGATCATTCCGGTCGAGACCGTGCCGCTGACCCACTCCGCCTCCGCCGTGCGTGCCCGCGCCGCCGCCGGTCGCTCGATTCGCTACCTCGTCCCCCCGGCCGTCGAGGCCTACATCTGCGACCATCAGCTATATCGTTCGCAAGACTCTTCGGAGGATCGCCCCAAGTGACCGATTCCGTGCCTTCGACAAACGCGATACCCCGCCCCGACGGCCTCCCGCGACGGCGCAAGCCACTGGCCCGGTCGGCCTCGGTGTCCGCGGCCGAGGACGCGCTGGTCGAGCTCGAGGCTGCCGCCTACGAGGCGGACGAGGCGGCCCAGGCGGCGGCACGGGCAGACGCCGAAGAGGACGCGGCCGGGCCCCAGATCGAAGAATCGCTCCGCCAGAGAGGCCTGCGCCTGAGCTCGCTCGACGTCGCCCGCAAGATAGTGGACGCGGCCGAGGACAAGAAGGCCGCCGACATCGTCCTGCTCGACGTCTCGGAGCTGACCTCGATGGCGGACTACTTCGTCATCTGTTCGGGCGGTTCGGAGCGCCAGCTGGGGGCCATCGGCGACGGCATCGCCGAGAAGTTGCGCGACGAAGGCGTCCGGCCGATCGGTCGCGAGGGCGGGTCCAGCTCGCACTGGACGCTGCTCGACTTCGGCGCCGTGATCGTCCACATCTTCGCCCCGCCGGAGCGCGACTACTACCAGCTCGAACGCCACTGGTCCAGGGCGAAGACCGTTCTGCGCCTCCAGTAGGGCCGCGCGGAGGTTCGTGCACCGAATCCGGAGTCGCGCCGCGAGCCGACTGGGGCGCGAGATGTGAACCGATTCGATCAGCAATCTGCGGCCCGGCGCCCGATTCCGTAAACTTCACGAGCCGGCATCGCGCAGCATGTCGCACCGCCTCTGGAGATCCAGCCACGACTACGCTCTACGTCCCCGAACGACGGCCGCACCGCGCGCCCACCATCATCGACTTCGTCAACATCCGCTGGGTCGACGAGTGGTGCAAGCGCTGCAACATCTGCGTGGAGATCTGCCCCAAGGGCTCGCTCGTCCTGACGCACGACGCGATCATCGAAGCCATGGATTGCATCCGCTGCGGCCTGTGCGAGCGCTACTGCCCGGACCTCGCCATCGAGGTTCTGCCCAAGCGGGACGAGACCGGCAGGCTGCCGCGCGAGGTGGAGGCCGAGCAGGCTGCCTCTGCGCGCCACGGCGCTCCGCAGCACGTCCCGGACGTCGCCCGCGGACCGGCCGTCGCCGGCACCGATCCACATCGCGGCATCACCGACGCGGAGAGCGCTCTCGACGTCGACCGCGACAACCAGACCTGATCCGACAGGACACACGATGACCAAGCGACTCGTCCAGGGAAACGAGGCCGTGCTCCTCGGCGCCGTGAAGGCCGGAGCCACGTATTTCGCCGGCTATCCGATCAGCCCGTCGTCGGAGATCCTGGCCCAGGCGTCGGTGTACGCGGCGCAACATCCTGAGTTCCGCTTCCTGCAGGAAGAGGACGAGATCGCGAGCGCCAACGCGATCATGGGTGGGAGCCTGGCCGGCGCCAAGTCGTTCACGGCCACTTCCGGGCCCGGCTTCAGCTTGATGCAGGAGGCGATCGGCTACGGCCACAAGGTCGGCATCCCGTGCGTGATCGTGAACGTCATGCGCGTGGGGCCGGCGACCGGCATGCCCACCATGCCCGGCCAGGGCGACCTGAATCAGACTCGCTACGGCTCCACGGGCGACTACACGAGCATCGTCTTCTATCCGTCCAGCGTCGCCGAGTGCTACGAGTACACGATCCAGGCCTTCAACGCGGCGGAGGAGAGCCGGAGCCCGGTCATTCTGCTGTCCGACGCGTTCCTGGGCCACCTGAACGAGGTGGCGGATCTGGACGCGATCGACGTGCCGATCGTTCCGCGGACGCTCGAGCCTCTCGCCTCGGGCGGCACCAGGCTCTTCTCGGGCGTGGCCACATACCCCGACGGTGAGCCGGCCACGGCCGACGCGGACGAGTTCATCCGCCAGTACCACGAGTCCCGGGCCCAGCGCGTCGAGGTGGCGGAGCGATACGCGTTCTACGAGTACGGTTGGAACAAGGACGCCGAGACGCTGGTCATCGCCTTCGGCATCACCCGCCGGATCGCCCAGCCGCTGGCTCCCCATTTCGCGCTCTTCCGGCCGATCCGGATCTGGCCGACCCTGGACAAGGAGCTGACCGAGATCGCCGCGCGCTACAAGAAGATCATCGTCATCGAAGGCAGCGATGGGCAGTACGCCAACGTCGTGGAGCGCATGCTCTTCCGACGTGTCGAGCGCGTGCCGCTGCTGGGCGGCCGCATGAGCCTCGAGGCCATCCGCGAAGGCCTGGCCGAGATCGGCATGCTGCCCGCAGAACCCACGCCTTCCGGTTCGGCGTCGCCGGCCCGGGTCGGCTGACCCGCGTCCCCGCAGAGGTTTCACCGCCATGGCAGTCAAGGACAAGCTCAAGACCGATCTCTTCCCCACCATCTGGTGCCCGGGCTGCGGGATAGGCCTGATCATGCAGCAGCTGGCCACGGTGATGGACGAGCTCGGCCTGGACAAGACCAACACCGTCATCGTCACCGGGATCGGCTGCACCGGCCGAATGGGCGCCTACATGAACTTCGAGTCCGTTTACACGCTCCACGGTCGAACGCTGCCGGTGGCCGAGGCGATCAAGATGGTGCGGCCCGAGCTGAACGTCCTGGTCGTCTCCGGCGACGGCGATCTTGCCTCCATCGGCGGCAACCACCTGCTGCACTCGATCCGGCGCAACCCCAACGTCACGGTCCTCTGCAACAACAACGAGATCTACGGCCTGACCGGCGGCCAGACCGGGCCCACCACTCCCCAGGGCACGAGCACGATCTCGTCGCCGGCAGGCGCGACCTACACGCCGATCAACCTGCAGGGCGTCGTCAATACCAACCCGAACGCGTACTACGCCAAGACAACCGTCTACCACCAGGGGCCGATGAGGAAGGCCATCCGGGAAGCGATCGCGTGGCCGGGCTTCGCCTTCGTCGATATCGCCAGCCAGTGCATCGAGAACAACGGCCGGCGGATCGGGTTTGCCAGCGCCAACGACATGCTGCAGCACTACCGCACCGAGTACAAGACGGCGCCTCCCGGCTCGAAGCACCTGGAGCCGCACCAGCTGGGCATCGTCAAGGGCGAGCCCGCGACCGTGGCGGGTTCGGCCGGGCCCGCCCAGGGTGCGGGCGAGTAAGCGCAGGGCGGAGGAGGATCGGATGGCAGCCAAGACCATCGTCATCGACGGCGTTGGGGGACAGGGCGTCCGCGTCATCGGCAACACCATGGCCAGCCTCCTGGCGGTCATGGGTTACGAAGTCACGCTCCTGTTCGACTACGACTCGTCGGTCCGCGGCGGCATGAGCGAGGCCTTCCTGGCCTATGACCGCGAGCCGATCTCCAACTTCGTGGTCGAATGCGCGGACGTGGTCCTGCGCCTGGCCGATCGCGGGCCCAAGCACCTCAGCACCGACTACCTGATTGCCGACGTCGGCCTGACCAGGCCCGGGGAGCGCGGCGAGGAGATTCCCTTCCTGCAGCTGGGCGTCGAGAAGTTCGGGCGCGACCTCTTCGGGAACATGATCGCCCTTGGCCGGCTGCTGTGCGTGTGCGACGTGGACTTCACCGACCGGCACCTGCGCGAGGCGCTGCCGAAGAAGTACGTCGACGAGAACATAGCGGCGATCAAGTACGGTTACGGGCTGGACCGGGACTCGATCAAGGCCATCGTGCCCGAGCAGGCCGCCAGCAGCTTCGCCGAGCGCTATGCCCAGCGTGTTCTGGCCGGTGTGGCGCCCACCGAGGCTGCCGAGCAGGCCGCGGCGCGCAGCTGATGAGCCCGCGACGCCGGGGCCGCGGCCGGCACGGCAGCGCCAGCGGCGCGACAGGCGGTGCCGCGGGCGGGTCGAGCGAACAGGTCCGTGGCGCCGGTTCCGGGGACGCTGGTTCGAGGGTCGCCGGCTCCGGGGCTACGCTGGCCGAACGGCCCGCGGACGGGAGCGCCGAAGGTTCGCACGACCGGGCTATGCATCAGAACGGCAACCAACCGAATGGCGTGGGCGTCGGCCCGGCCATAGGCCAGCCGGGCGGGCAGCGACGCCGGCCGATGGGTCGCGCTCCGGAGCGCGTGGCAGGTCCCGCACGGACGCCGGCGTCTGCCGTTTCGGCGAGTGCGGCAGGCGAGGATGTCGAGCCTCTTCCGGGCAAGCGTCCCTCGTGCACGCTTGCCCAGATGCGCCGCTTCATCAAGAGCCGCCCTTACGTGCCCGTCCATGAGCTTCGCCGCCGCTTCGAGATCGGGGGGGTAGAGGACGAGGTCAGCCCCGTGGCCACGGAGCGCGGAACGATCTACGTCGGCCTCCCACCGGAGCAGGCGCAGTTCCTGGGCGACCTGATCAAGGCCGGCGAAGTCGGCTGCGAGTTGTTGCTGGATCCGGATAGCCCCGCCGTGGTGGGCGTCTTCCCGATGAGGCCGGTGGCCCGGCAGTAGTGCCCGTCGGACTGCCCCGACTCCGCCGGGCAGCTCCGCGACATGAGAAGGGTGTTCGAAGATGAGGAAGCCGTCGATCGTCTGCGCCGGCATGTGCAACACGAAGAGCGCCGAGATCAAGTACCTGGCCGAGCAGGTCGCAGAGCACGGCGGCGAGCCGATCATCATGGACCTCAGTCTCGGTGGCGCAGTCGACTGGGCAGATGTCCGCCTGGAGGAGATCCTGGCCTGCACCGGCACCCGCATCGAAGACGTGTTTGCGGCGCCAAGGGCGATGGCGATCGACCTGGTCGGTCACGCCGGCGCCGTGAAGATCGTCGAGCTCCACGCCGCGGGCAGGTGTGACGGCATCATCTCGTGGGCGGGATCGGTCGGCACCAGCACCGCCACCCGGGTCATGCGAGCGCTGCCCTTCGGCGTGCCGAAGATCATGCTCACCGACATGGCGTCGAGCGACGTCAGCATGTGGCTGGGCAACAAGGACATCTACATCGTCAATCCCACCGCGGAACAGGGGATCAACGTCGTCACACGCAAGGCGGTGGCGAACGCCACCGCGGCCGTCGTCGCGATGGCTCTCGAGCCCGACATCCCGCGAGGCTCCAGGCCGCTGGTCGCGATCACCTCCTACGGCACCACGACGCCGACCGTCCTGCGGTGCGCGGAGTTCATGGAGAGCAAGGGCTGGGATGCGAGCATCTTCCACGCCGTGGGCGTCGGCGCCACGATGGAGGATCTCATCCGATCCGGGCTCATCACGGCGATCATCGACATCACGCCCGGTGAGCTCACGAACAACCTGTACAACAGCGTGTACGGAACCCCCAAGACGTGGGAAGGGGAACGCCTGACGGCAGCCAGCGAGATGGGAATCCCCCAGGTCGTGGTCCCGGGCGGCCTCGATCAGGCTGCACTCGGGCCACTCCACAGCGTGCCCCAGGCGTACCTCGACGACTTCAAGACGGAGCGACGGAAGTCGTACAAGGGCAGTGGTCTGCCGTATCAGCACAATTCCTCGGTGACGATCATGGTGCCGACGCTCGAGGAGGTGGAGCAGGTTTCACGGGACATCGCCGGCAAGCTGAACGACACGCGCGGGCCGACGGCGTTCGTCATCCCGATGCGGGGCTGGTCCGCATACGATCAGAGCGAGGAGCTCGCCACCCGAGAGCGGGGCTGGGCCGAGGGCAACGGCGACGGGCCCAACTGGCTGCCCGATCCGTCGCATCCGACCTGGTCTTGGCGCGCCACGCTCATGCTGTCGGTGCTGCAAGAGCGCCTGGACCGCGACAACCCGAACCTCGACCTCGTGGCCTGCGACATGCACATCCTGGACCCGGAGCTGGCCGACCTCCTGAACAAGTGCATGAGCGACATGCTCGACCACACCTGGCACAAAGGCATGTATCGGGATATCGAGAGGGTGATCGCCTGACCCGGCGATCGAAGCTGTGGCTGGGGCCGGCTGTAGCTGGAGCCGCTGGCGGCGGTTGGACCTGCCATCAGCGGCCCGATGCTATGCTTGGCCACCCGGCATGGAATGCGGAGGGACGAGCATGACTGGCTCCGCCCAGATCGTCGTGAATGGGGTTGCGCGCGAGCTGGCGCTCGAGCCGGATCGGGATCTGCTCCACGTGCTCCGCGAGGAATTCGGGCTGACCGGGGCTAAGCCCGGTTGCGGCGAGGGTGCATGCGGCGCCTGCACCGTGCTCCTCGACGGTGCACCCGTGCGGGCCTGCCAGGCGCACATCTCGGACGTTGCCGGCCGCGCCGTCACCACCGTCGAAGGGCTGGCGAGGGACGGCCGCCTGCATCCGGTGCAGCGCGCCTTCGTCGAGGTCGGCGCCTTCCAGTGCGGCTACTGCACGGGCGGCATGATCATGAGCACGGTCGCGCTGCTGGAGCGGGACGCTGATCCGGACGACGCGCAGATCAAGACGGCCCTGGCGGGCAACGTCTGCCGCTGCTGCACGTACCCCCGCATCCTGCGCGCGGTGCGCCGCGCGGCCGAGCTGGCGCGGAATGCGGACGTCTGGACCGGGCTCGAGCCGCTCGTGGTCGGCGCCGCCCCGCTGGCCGGGTGGGCCCGGCCCCGGCAACCGTGGGACCTGACCCGCGCTGAGCAGCGGGACTACTTCGATGTCCTGCCCGAGGGGCTGGTCGTGGTTCGGGAGCCAGGCCAGTCGCCGCGCCGCCCGGAGGCATCGGGCGGCTGGACGACCAGTGCGGGTGCCTGGCTCCACGTCGGCGCCGACGGAACGGTGACGGCCTTCACGGGCAAGGTCGACGTCGGGCAGGACAACCGGACTGCGCTCTCCCTGAGGGTCGCGGAGGAGCTGCGCGTTCCGCTCGCCGCAGTCCGGCTCGTGATGGGAGACACCGACATCTGCCCCTTCGATGTCGGCACGTTCGGCAGCCGCTCCATGCCCGATGCGGGCGAGCTCCTGCGGCAGGTGGCCGCCTCCGCGCGCGAGTGCCTGCTCGGCCTCGCCGCTGCCCAATGGAACGTCGCACCCGCGGAGCTCGTGGCATCCGACGGCTGCATTCGGGAATCCGACGGCGGCCGCTCCGTCACCTACGGGGAGCTCGTGCGTGGCATGCGGCGCGTGGAGGTCACCTCCTCCGGCGCGGCCCTGACGCCGGGGCCGGCGGAGCGGGTTGTTGGACGCCCGACCGCGCGCCTCACCGGGCCGGAGATCGTGACGGGCGCCAAGCGCTACCCCTCCGACCTGTCCCGTCCCGGCATGCTCCACGGGCGGGTGCTCCGACCGCCGGCCTTCGGCGCGACCCTCCGCTCGGTCGATGTCGCGAGGGCCGGGGCGGTGCCGGGCGTGACCGTCGTGCACGAGGGCTCGTTCGTGGGGGTGGCCGCCCCCGACCCGCTCACTGCGAGACGCGCGCTTCACCTGATCGAGGCGCAGTGGGACCTCGTGCCGCAGCCATCCGAGACCGAGCTGAGCGGCCATCTGCGCACCCATCCGGTGGAGCAGGAGGGCTGGGAAGGGGCGTTCCATCACGAGGTCGGTGACCCCGACGCGGTGCAGGCCGCGGCGCCGGTCAGGCTTGCCGCTACATACACCACCGCGTACATCGCCCACGTACCGCTCGAGACGCACGCGGCGCTGGCAGAGTGGGACGGTGTCCGCCTGACCGCGTGGTGCGGGACGCAGCAGCCCTTCGGTGCGCGGCGCGAGCTTGCCGAGGCGCTCCGCGTCTCCGAAGCGCAGGTGCGCGTAATCGTGCCCGACACGGGCGGCGGCTTCGGCGGCAAGCATGGAGATGAGGTCGCGGAGGAGGCTGCGCGGCTGTCGCGCGCCACCGGCCGCCCCGTCAAGGTGCGCTGGAGCCGCGAGGAGGAGTTCACCCGCGGCCACCTTCGACCGGCGGCGTTGATCGACGTCCGCAGCGGCGCGAACCGGGATGGCACCATCACGGCGTTGGAACTGCGCAACACGAACTCCGGCGTGTTCGGCGCCGTAGGTCCCTACGAGATACCCAACCAGCGCATCGACTTCCAGCCCGCCGACTCGCCACTGCCCCAGGGCCCGTATCGGTCCCTGGCAGCGGCGGCGAACCACTTCGCCCGCGAATCCCACATGGACGAGCTGGCGGACGCGCTGGGTGTCGACCCACTCGAGCTCCGCCTCAGGCACCTCCGCGACGAACGGCTCGCGGAAGTCTTCCGCGTCTCGGCCGAGCGCATGGACTGGGCGCGCCGGCCGCGTCAGCCCGGTTTCGGGCTGGGCATCGCCGGCGGCGTGGAGAAGGGCGCCCGCGTCGCCACCTGCGTGGCGGTGCGCGTCGGCGACGACCGGCGCCTCGAGATCCTCCGGATCGTGACTGCCTTCGAGTGCGGCGCGATCGTCAACCCCGACGGCCTGACGAACCAGGTCGAGGGCGCGACCGTCATGGGCCTCGGCGCCGCACTCTTCGAGGCCATCCACTTCGAGGCCGGCAAGATCCAGAACGCGTCCATGTCGGACTACCGCGTCCCGCGCATCGACGATGTTCCGCCCATTGAGGTGGTGCTCCTCGATCGACGGGATCTCGCCTCGGCCGGAGGCGGCGAGACGCCGATCGTTGCGATCGCCCCGGCGCTCGCCAACGCGATCTTCGCCGCGACGGGGGTGCGGTTGCGCTCGCTGCCGCTGGTGCCGGACGGCGTCATCCCCCTGGCGATCTCGTAGGCTGCTGCAGGCTCCATCGACGCGGCCACGACGCAGACACCGCTGGCGCGAGCGGGCCCCGAGGGTCAGGCGCGCTCGAGAACCGGCTTGACCTCGGTCACGAGCCTGGTCATGGATTCCTCGTCGTACGGGGATGGGAACCCGGCCACGAGGTGGCGGTAGCCGATCTCGAGGTAAGGGGCCAGCTGCTCGGCCACGTCCTCGGGCGTCCCGACGGGCTGGTCCTGCCAGAGCCGCGCCCGGCCGTTGCGCTCGAAGATAGAGCGGAACACCCGCTCGGCCTCCTCTCGCGAGTCGCGGATCACGGGCACGCCGATCCCGGTCGTGCGCTCGATTTCGCGCTCGTCGCGCCCCACGTCTGCGCAGTGCTGCCGGAGCACTGCCTCCTTCTGCCGGACGTTGGCGATGCCGCCGCCGATGTTGCAGGCGTCCGCATACTTCGCCACGAGCTTGAGCGTCACCTTCTCCCCGTCGCCGCCGACGAGTATCGGCAGTGCCGGCTGGATCGGCAGCGGGTCGTTGCGGACCTGCCTGGCGTGGTATCGGTCGCCGCGCGCCGTTGGCTCCTCCCCGCGAAGCATGCCGCGGATCACCGGCAGGGCCTCTCCCAGCCACCGGAGACGCTCCGGGAACCCGCTCCCGAACGGGAAGCCGAAGGCGAGGTGCTCGGTCTCGAACCAGGCCGCGCCGATCCCAAGAATGGCTCGCCCGTTGCTGATGTGGTCGAGCGTGGTCGCCATCTTCGCCACGAGGGCCGGCTCACGGAACGTGTTGGCCCCGACCATCAGACCGATCCGGACGTCCTCCGTCGCCATCGCCCACGCCGTGATCGTGAGCCAGGCCTCGAACATCGGGCCATCGTCCGAGCCGACGATGGGGTAGACGTGGTCCCACGTCCACAGGGTGTCGTAGCCGAGCCGGTCGGCACGTTTCCCGGCCTCGAGCAGCGACGGCCAGTCTGTGTACTGGTTCCAGCAGAGGGCTCCGAGCTTTACGTCGTTCATCCGTTGCTCCTATGTCAAGCGGCCGCAGCGAGGGAGTCTAGCGCGCCCCTCGAGGTTGAGGCCCTGGGGCTGGTGGTATCACCAGCCACCCTCGCGCACATCCTCGCACGATCACCACGACAGCTCAGCGTCAAGGGAACCTGAGGCCGGGTGAGTTCTGCGGGTCGACGACCGATCGTATCGGTCCCGGGCCTTTCCTACTCGCTCCTTGTCGTTAGCACCGCGGCGCCGCGGATCCGTCCGGCGGCAAGTGCTTGCAGGGCATCATTGCCGGCCTCGAGCGGGAAGACGTCTACCGTCGTCCGGATCGGGATCGACGCTGCGAGCGCCATGAACTCGGCGGCGTCGCGGCGAGTGACGTTGGCGACGCTGCGGATCTGGCGCTCCCACCACAACCAGTCGTACGGAAACTCCGGCACTCGGTCCAGGTGGATCGCGTTGACGGCGACGATGCCGCCGCGGTCGACTGCGCGCAAAGCGGCCACGACCACGTCCCCGGCCGGGGCCGTGGTGATCGCAGCGTCCAGGGGCGGCGCGGGATCGCCGTAGTCGCCGACCGACGCTGCGCCCAGCTCCAACGCCCGCTGCCGCTCGGTTTCGGACCGGGCCCTAACGTGGACCTCGCAGCCCCAATGGCGGGCGACCTGGATGCACAGCAGCGCCGACGCACCGAAGCCGTACAGGCCGAGCCGGCCGCCCGGCTCGAGGCCGGAGACGCGCAGGGCTCGATAGCCGATGACTCCGCCGCAGAGCAGGGGAGCGGCATCCAGGTCGGCGAACTCGTCGGGGATCCGCACCGCGACGTCCGCCCGAACCACCATGGCCTCGGCGAAGCCGCCGTCGCGGTCCCAGCCGGTGAACTCGGCCGCGCGGCACAGGTTCTCACGCCCGCTCTGGCAGAAGCGGCATGACCCGTCCGTGCCGAAGAGCCAGTACGCGCCGGCCCGATCGCCGATCGACCAGCCGGTCACTCCCGAGCCGATGGCGGCCACTCGTCCCACCGCCTGGTGGCCGGGCACGATCGGCAGGCGCCTGGCCGCCAGGTCGCCTTCGACCAGCTGGAGATCGGTCCGGCACACGGCGCACGCCGCGACGCGCAGCAGCAACTCGCCCGGACCGGGCGCAGGCTCCGCCCTTTCGGTCAGCCGAAGCGGCATTTCGGCTGCCAGCGCCGGACGCAGGAGCTCGAGGGCTCGCATGGCGCCAGGTTAGCGTGCCCCCGAGAACCTGGCCCCGTGGAGCCCGCCCGCCACGACCGACGGCTGCCAGATGCGGATACCGGCGCCCCGAAGCTTCAGTGGCGCAGCGTAGTGCCTTCGAGGGCGAGCAACTGGCGCTTGACGGCCAGGGCTGCCTGGCGGTCGGCGTAGGTCGAGCCGCCGTAGCCGCCGAGGCTGCCGTCGCCGGCGATTACGCGATGGCACGGGATCACGAGGGGGACGGGGTTGCGGCTCATCGAGCCGCCCACGGCCCGCGCCGCGCCCGGCCTGCCGACGCGCCGCGCGAGCTCGCCGTAGCCGACCGTTTCGCCGTAACGGAGCCGGCCCGCGCCGGTCAGCACCAGGCGGTCCCAGTCGGAGACCCGCAGGTCGATCGGCAGCTCGAAGGCCGTGCGCCTCCCGGCGAACCACTCGCCGATCTGTCCCGCCGCCGCGTTCAGGGTCGTTCGCAGTTCCGCCGGGACCTCGCCGTCCTCCGCGGGAAGCACCCGGCCGTGGAGCCGCCGTGCGAGCCCGTCGACGAAGTCCGGGGTCTCCGAGCCCAGGTCAACGGCAACGATGCCGGCGGCAGTCGCGGCGACGTGCAGCGGTCCCCAGGGAGCGGGGGTCATCGTGAAGGCGGCTACGATCCCGGTCACGACTGCAGTGTACGCGCCGGCGGGCGCCCACCGGGTTCGGCTCGTTGTCGGATTCGGCCCGTGGCCATATACTCCCCGGGAGTATGCAGATAGCGCAAGCCACCGCCCCCAACGTTCCCACCGCGCCATCGGGCCCACCCTCCGCCGAGATCCAGCTGCCAATCGAGGGCATGAGCTGCGCCTCGTGCGTGAGCCGCATCGAGCGCTTCCTGCGCAAAACGCCGGGCGTGGCCGAGGCCAACGTCAATCTCGCGACCGAGGTCGCGACGGTTCGGTATCTGCCCGAGCTGGCAGGGATGGACGAGATCGCGCGGGCCATCGAGGCGGCCGGCTACGAGATACGCCAGCTGCCCGAGCATGCCGGCGGCGGCCGGGCCACCCTGCTCGAGGAGGCCGACGCCGAGGCGACCGTTCGAGCGCGCGAGCAGCGAACCCTCGGGCTGACCGCCGCTATCTCGCTCGCCGTGGCGGCGCTGGCGATGGTGGTGATGTATCTGCCCAACGCGCCCTGGACGATGGAGCAGGCCGCGTGGCTGCTGATCGGCCCCGCCACGGCCGTGCAGTTCCTGGCCGGCCGCCGCTTCTACCGCGCGGCCCTGCGGGCCGCGCGCCACGGAACGACGAGCATGGACACGCTCGTGGTCGTCGGCACGAGCGCGGCGTGGGCATTCAGCGTCCTGGTGACGATCGCCCCGGCCCTGCTCCGCTCGGCCGGCATCGCGCCACAGACCTACTTCGACAGCTCGACCGCGATCATCGGGCTCATCCTGACGGGCCGCTGGCTCGAGGCTCGAGCGAAGGGTCAGACCGTAGGCGCCGTCAAGGCGCTGATCGGGCTGCAGGCTCGATCGGCTCGGATCGTGCGGGCCGGTACCGAAACCGACGTGCCGCTCGAGGAAGTGCGCGTCGGCGACCTGGTGCGCGTGCGCCCGGGCGAGCGCGTGCCGGTGGATGGGCGAGTCGTCGATGGCGCCTCGGCGGTCGACGAGTCGATGCTCACCGGCGAGCCCATCCCGGCCGAGAAAGGCCCCGGCGCCGAGGTGATCGGCGGGACGATCAACGGCCACGGCACCTTCCTTTTCCGGGCGACACGCGTCGGGCGCGACACGGCCCTGGCGCAGATCGTGGATCTCGTGCGGCGCGCGCAGGGGTCCAAGGCGCCGATCCAGCGGCTGGCCGACCGGATCGCGGCCGTCTTCGTGCCCTTCGTGCTGGCCGTGGGAGCCGGAACCTTCGCCCTCTGGTACGTCCTGGGCCCGGAGCCCCGCCTCACGCACGCCCTGGTAGCGTTCATCACCGTCGTCGTTATCGCCTGCCCGTGCGCCATGGGCCTGGCCACGCCGACGGCGATCATGGTCGGGACCGGCAACGGCGCGGAGGCCGGCATCCTGATCCGCGGTGGCGAGGCGCTGGAGCTGGCCGCTCGCATCGACGCCGTCGTCTTCGACAAGACGGGCACGTTGACTCGCGGTCGGCCCTCGCTGGGAGAGGTCGGAGCGGCCCCGGGCTTCAGCCCCGAAGAGGTCCTGGATCTCGCCGCGTCGGTGGAGCGGGGCAGCGAGCACCCGCTGGCCGCGGCCATCCTTTCGGCCGCCGGCGAAAAGGGCCTCGGCCAGCGTCCCGTGGAAGGCTTCGAGGCGATCGCCGGGCGCGGCGTTCGAGGCCGGGTCGACGGCCGCAAGGTCCTCGTCGGAACCGCGGCGTTCCTGGCCTCCGAAGACGTCCGGCTGGACGCGCTGGCAGCCTCGGCCGATCCCCTGGCCGCGATCACCTGGGTCGCGGTCGACGGTCGGGCCGCCGGCCTGCTGCCCGCGATCGACGAGATCAAGCCCGAGTCCGAACGCGCGGTGAGCGAGCTTTCGGGCTCTGGGGTCGAGGTCTGGCTGGTAACGGGCGATCAGGCTGCGACCGCCCGAGCCGTGGCGACGGCGGTCGGCATTGCGCCCGAGCGCGTCATGGCCGAGGTGATGCCGGCCGGCAAGGCCGCGGCCGTGGCCTCGCTGCAGGCGCGCGGCCTGCGAGTCGCGATGGTCGGCGACGGGATCAACGATGCTCCCGCGCTCGCCCAGGCGGACGTGGGGATCGCCATCGGGACCGGGGCAGACGTGGCCCTGGAAGCCTCCGACGTGACGCTCGTGGGTGGCGATCCGCGCAGCGTCGCGGCGGCGATCAGGCTCTCACGTCAGACGCTGCGGGTCATCCGTCAGAATCTGGCCTGGGCTTTCGGCTACAACGTGGTCCTCATCCCCGTGGCGATGGGCGTGCTGTACCCGGTGGCCGGCGTCACGCTTGATCCGGCCATGGCCGCCGGAGCGATGGCCCTCTCGTCGGTGAGCGTGGTCACGAACTCGCTGCGGCTCCGCCGCGGGCGCGGCCGCGCCGTGGCGCGCGCTGCCGCCCTGGCGGCGGCCTGACCGCCTGATTCGGGCTCAGCCGACGTACGGCCAGACGAGGGCGATCGCGAGGGCGGCGACGGCCCCTCCCAATGAAGCCAGCAATCCGGCCGTACGACCGAATCCGTGCTCGGAGACCAGCTGGGCCGCGGCGATCCCCGCGACCGCGACGGGGATGGCCAGCACCGCCGACACCACGCCCAGCGGCAGGGCGCGCGACAGGAAGTGAACGGCGATCAGCTGGCGCGAGACGAACGAGACCGCCATCAGCAGGTCCGCCGCGACCAGGAACCCGGTCAGCGCTCCGAATATCGCCTCGCTGCGGGTGGCGGCCATGAAGATGGGGAGGCTGACCGCCAGGACGCCGAGGGCGAGCAGCGCGGGGACCAGGATGAGCGAACCGTCGACGCCATGCGGCAGTGCCACGCGCGGGGCGGGGCGGCTCAGCTGGAAGGCGAGCAGCGTGCCTCCGGACAGGAGTGCCCCAAGGGCGCCGGCCTGGAATCCACGCCGCAGCCATGGGGGTAACAGTCGGCGGCGCTCCACTCGATCATCGTACACGGTCGCGCTCGCAGCCCCGCCGGGCACGCACCCAGGACCAGGGGGTAGCGAGTGCGGGCGCCTCCGATCGGGCGCCTCCGATCGCGCCCCTACTAGAGGTGGAAGCGGCGGAAGACCGCGACCGCGTTCTGGCCGCCGAACCCAAAGCCGTTGATGATCGCGGTGTCGACCCTCATGACGCGCTTCACGTTGGGGACGTAGTCGAGGTCGCACTCCGGGTCCGGGTTTTCCTGGTTGATCGTCGGCGGGATCACGCCTTCGCGAATGGCCCCGATGGCCGCCAGGCCGCTCACCGCGCCGGCCGCGCCGAGGAGGTGGCCCACCATCGACTTGGGCGAGCTGATCGCGACCTTGTGCGCGTGATCGCCGAAGGCGGTCTTGATGGCTCGCGTCTCGGTCGCGTCGTTGAGCGGTGTGGAGGTGCCGTGGGCGACGATGTAATCGATCTCGTCGGGCGCGACGTCCGACCGGCGGAGAGCCTTCGTCATGGCCGCGGCGGCGCCCCGCCCGGTCGGCTCGGGAGCGCTGATGTGGAAGGCGTCCGCAGTGAGGCCGCCGCCCAGGACCTCGCACTGGATCTTGGCCCCGCGGGCCAGGGCGTGCTCGGCCGATTCGAGGACCACGACCGCCGCGCCCTCGCCGAAGACGAAGCCGTCGCGATCCTTGTCGAACGGTCGGGAGGCGCGGGTCGGGTCGTCGTTGCGGCGCGAGAGGGCGCCCATATTGCCGAGCGCCGCGAAGGCAATGGGCACCAGGTTCCCTTCCGCACCGCCCACGATCACCACGTCGACCTCTCCGGACTCGATCAGCCGCTGCCCATCGATGAAGGCGATGACGCTGCTGGCGCAGGCCGCGACCTGGGTCGTGACCGGGCCCGTGATGCCGTACTTGATGGAGACCTGGCAGGCTGCCATCGAACCCGAGAGGGCCGGGATCGCGAACGGCGAAACCTGGCCGTTGCCCTTCTCGGCGAGGACCTTGGTGCCCTCGATCACCTGCTCGATCCCGCCGCCGCCGGTGTTGATGGTGACCGCGACGCGGTCGCGCTGCTCCTGCGTGTAGGCCGAGAAATCGATGCCGGCATCCTCGACGGCCTCGGTCGCGGCGCCCATGGCGAACTGGACGAAGCGGCTCATCCGGCGGGCCATCTTGCGATCCATGCCGACGGTCGGGTCGAAATCCTTGACCTCGGCCGCGATGCGCACGTCGAGCCCGGAAGGATCCCAGTGGCGGATCGTGTCGACGCCCGAAACGCCGGCGATCAGGTTCTCCCAGTAGGTGCGGGCGGTGAGGCCGATCGGGGTGACGGCCCCGAGACCGGTTACGACAGTGCGGCGGGCGAGATCCTTGGTGGGCACGACCATCTCCTACGACGTGTCAGCTTGCAGGGCGCTGCCGCAGCGTCGTGCGCTCCGGCTCGTCGGACCTGGCGGGTGGGCACGGGTACCCTCCAGCGGGACGGCGTTCGGGCGGTCGCGGGCGAGATCGCCGTGCGACTGCTCAGCGGATTGTACCGGCTCGGGGCGGATCGGCGGGCGGCGAGGACTCCGCAAGGGCGTCCTGCCCGGCTTCGCGCATGAGGTCTATGACCCGGCGCAGGAAGAGGCGAACGGCCGCTCGCTCGCTTTCGGACAGCGGCTCCAGGGCGCGTGAGACTGCCTCCCCTCGCCAGGCGTACGCTCGCTCGACCTGCTCGAGCGCGGCCTCGTCGAGCCGGACGCGGACGACCCGGCGGTCGGAGGCATCGCGCTCGCGGATGACGTAATGCGCCGCCTCCAGCTCCTCCACGACGCGGCTGGCCCAGCCGTACGAGATCCCCAGGCCCGAGGAGATCTGGCCGACCGTGCGCTCGCCGTGCTGGTAGACATGGATGGCCGCCCGAACCGCATGCTCGGACATGCCCCCGCCTCCGGGCCCGGCTTCCCCGGGATGGGCGCTTGCGCCCGAATCGGGCTCCTGTGCGCCGGCCAGGGGCTTGCGCCGCGTGGCGTAGGTGGCATGCAGGAACTCGACAAGGAGCTTGCTGGTCTCCAGCGCCTCGTCGGAGATGCGGGCCCTCAACGGAGTCCCCTTTGGCACCGACCGCTTGCCAATCATGTCTTCTCTATATCATAATTGCTTTACTGATAATTGCCCTAGACAAGGAATACGCGCACCGTGACCGCCAACCCGATTTCCCCAACCGATCCCAGGCGCCGCTGGTTGGGGCTGGCAATGCTGAGCGTCGGCGTCGCCATGATCATCGTCGATGCGACGATCGTGAACGTCGCCGTTCCGTCCATCGCCCGCGACCTGGGCCTGTCCGGCACCGGGACCGAGTGGGTCAACACGATCTACGCCCTCGTCTTCGCGGCCTTCCTCGTGACGCTGGGCCGCATCGGCGACCGGATGGGGCGGCGCCGGACGTACGTGGCGGGGCTGATCCTGTTCCTGTTAGCCTCGGCGCTCGCAGGCTTTGCCCAGTCGGGCGAGGAGCTCATCGGGGCCCGCTTCCTGCAGGGGCTCGGTGGCGCGGCGATCCTGCCGGCCACCCAGTCCATCCTGAACAGCAACTTCCGCGGCCGCGATCGGGCCATAGCCTTCGGCATCTGGGGTTCCGTGATCGGCGGCATGGCGGCCCTGGGACCGCTCCTCGGCGGGTGGCTGACGACCAACCTGTCGTGGCGGTGGGCCTTCTACGTCAACATCCCGTGGGGCCTCCTGGCGATCTTCGGCACGCTGGCCTGGATCGACGAGTCCCGCGACGAGAACGCCAGGGCGGGCTTCGACCCGTTCGGCTTCCTGTTCATCACCGTCGGCCTGTCCTCCTTCGTCTTCGCCCTCATCGAGGGCTACACATACGGCTGGACCGCGCCTTCGCAGCCGTTCGGGCTCTTCGGCTGGCAATGGCCGCTCGACTCGATCTCGATCATCCCGTTCGCCTTCGCGCTGAGTCTCGTGTGCCTGGTGGGATTCACGGTCGTGGAGATACGGCGCGAGCGCGCCGGCAAGTTCTTCCTCTTCGACTTCGCGCTGTGGCGATATCCGGCGTTCCGGTTCGGCAACATGGCCGGGACGATCGTGTCTCTCGGCGAGTTCGGCCTTCTGTTCGTGCTGCCGCTCTTCCTGCAGGCGGTCCTGGGGATGTCCGCGTTCGAGGTTGGGCTCCTGCTCATGGCGCTGGCGATCGGGGCCTTCTTCGCCGCGCCGGTCGCCGCGGGGATTGCCCGCCGCTACGGCCCGCGCCGCGTGGTGACGCTCGGCATGGGCCTGGAGGCCGTCGGCATCTTCGCCACGGCGACGCTGATCTCACAGGATCTCAACGTCCTGCTGCTGGTGCCGCCGCTTTTCATATACGGGCTGGGCGTCGGCTTCGCGACGTCGCAACTGACGAGCGTGGTTCTGTCCGATATACCGGCGGAGGTCTCCGGCCTGGCCTCCGGCACGAACTCCATGATGCGACAGATCGGCTCGGCGCTCGGCATCGCGGTCCTGGGCTCGGTGCTGTTCGTATCCCTCGGCGTCGGCACCGCCAATCGGCTGGCTCAGATCCCGGGCATGCCGCCGGCCGCCCAGACGGCCGTCCGCCAGGCGATCGAGCAATCGGCCGGCCAGGCTCTGATCGGGTTCCGGACCGGGCAGGTGGACCCGTCGATGGCCTCGCAGCTCGGCGGCAAGCTCGACCCCCAGCAGCTCGCCGTCTTCGGCAAGCAGGTGGCGCCTCCGATCGAGGACGCCTTCGTCGAGGCCGCTCATCTGGCGGGCTACGCGGCAACGGGCTTCGTACTGCTCGGCCTGCTGTTCTCCCTGCTGCTGCCCAGGACGAAGCCGCAGACATCGGTTGAGCAAGAGGCGACCGCCGGGTCGGAGAGAGCCGCGAAACGGGCCGGCTCCGATGCTGCGGTTGCGAGAGCCGGCGGGGGAGCGTCGGGCGTCTAGCTGTTCTTCCCCGTCAGGTTGTTGACGGGCGTCCGGCTGATCGGCGGCTGGCCGGCCAGTGACCAGTGTGGCCGAGCGGTGTTGTAGAAGTCCAGGAATCTGGACAGCGCATCGATCC
>JBEKCH010000023.1:0-39953 GCA_050014975.1 Candidatus Limnocylindrales bacterium | reverse complement strand
CCGAGCTCGTTGTCCGAGGCGTTGTGCTGGTCGGAGATGAAGCGCTTGATCCGGCGGATCGGGAGCGTTCCCTCGAGCGAGCCGCGGGTGCATTCGCCCTCGCAGGGTGCATAGCAGGCGCGCCCGAGAGTGCCGACCAGTGGCGTAGCGTCGAGGACCAGTCGGTGGGCCTTCTCGTACTCGCCGCTGCGGACGAGCGAGACGTACCCGTGCGCCTCGATCCCCGCCGGGCAGGCGTACGTGCAGGGCGACGAGCCCTCGCGCTCGATGACGGCCTTCTTGGGCACGGCCTGCGGGAAGGCGATGTAGGCCGCGCGGCGGGCGACCAGGTCGTAGTTGAACTGGTCGGGCACGGCCACGGTGCAGGCCTTCTCGCAGAGCTGGCAGCCGGTGCAGGTCACCTCGTCGACGAACCTGGGCTTCTGGCGGATCGTCGCCCTGATCACGCCGTCTTCGCCGCGGGTTATCTTGTCCACTTCCGTGTACGTCATGGCGGTCACGTTCGGGTGGTGGATCGAGGCCGCCATCTTGGGCGTGGAGATGCAGCTCGCGCAGTCCAGGGTGGGGAAGACCTTGGACAGCAGGATCATCCTGCCGCCGACGCTGGCCTCCTTCTCGACGAGCAGGACCTTGTAGCCCATGTCACCGAGCTTGAGGGCCGACTCCATGCCGGCGATGCCGCTGCCCACTATCGGAGAACTGGTTCATGTGCTTGGCGAAGTTCTCCGCGCAGACCGAACAGATGGCGGCCATCTTGAGGCGCTGTGGCGCCAGGCCTTCTTGCTTCAGGAGTGCCTGAGCCTCCGAAACGATCCGTGAGGCGCGCTTGGCGCAGTCGGGCAGGAGAGCGCACTCGTCGCCGTCGGAGGCGATGAAGACGCCTTCGAAGCCCTGCTTGATAGCGTGGAGGATCCAGGACGGGCGGATGCCGCTGGTGCACGGCATGCTGATGACTCGCACGCCGGGCGAGTAGTGCAGGTGAGCGCTGCCGGCCAGGTCGATGCCTGGATCCGAGATGTTGTTCGTGGAGAAGACCAGGATCCGCGGGGCGGCGGTCTGGGCCTTGTCGTCCACCGGGGCGGCGGCCAGCGCGGTCATCTATCGACGCTCCTGCGATGCGTTGACCCGGCTGGGCGAGGGGGCCGCCCGCCGATCGAATCTCGAAGGGTTACTTGCCTCGGCGCAGGAAGACGCGGTCGTATCCATCGGCCTCTACGACGCCAAGGAATTCGTGACCGACCTTGCCGGCCCACGCGCCCATGTCGGTCTTGGTGACGGGGTCGCTCGACCAGACCTCCATGACGTCGCCCACGGCGATCTTGCCCATCCCCTTCTTGGCCTCCAGAAGCGGTCCGGGGCAGGCCGCGCCGCGTGCGTCGATGATCTCGGCTGCAGTGATGGTCTCGAGTTCAGCTACGTTCATGGGGCTCATGGCTGTCTCCGGTCGGTTGGGGTTGCTTAGTAGGTAAGGGCGTTCGTTGCAGACGTCAGCTCGACGACGAACCTAGCCGCGGCCACGACCTCGGCGTTCTCTACCAGTTGGGTTGCGGCGTCGATCTGGCGCGACTTCACACACGGGCCGCAGATCAAGATCTTTCCGCCTAGTTCGCGGTAGTCATTCATGAGCTTGGACAGGGGCGGGAACCCTTCCGCAGCGATCGTGCCCGCGCGTCCCTTGACGGCGATCTCGACGCCGTCGGCCTGGAGGCCAATGACCGCCTCGACGTCCGAGGCCAGGGCGGCTACCGCCATCACGAACGGGATGGTCACGTGCTCCGGGTGGTCGGGGCCGTGGGTGATCATGAACAAGAGCTTCTCCGACACGGTGCTGACTCCTTAAGACGTCTGACGGTTCGGCTGGCTGGCTATCGCCCGGCCTGGACGGCCGCGGCCGGCTCGAGGTCCTGACTCACAAAGGAAGCGGCCATGTCGCCGAGGCGAGTAATTCGGCGAATGAGAACCTGGCGCATGAGGCCGCAGGCCGCGACTATCTCCGGGTCCGCCAGTTCGTAGCGAACCTCGCGGCCGTCGCGAACGGAGTCGACTATTCCCACGCCCCGGAGAGCAGCAAGGTGCTGGGAAACCGCGGGCTGGGGAATGCCGAAGTGCTCAGCCAGCTTCCAGACTTCGGTTGGCCCGGCTTCGCCCAGATAGTGGATCAACTCAAGACGACGAGGGCTGGCGAGCGCCTTGAGCAGCGTTGCTTGCATCTCATAGATGCTGTCGGTGCCGCGCACCATCTATCGGTCCTCCTCGCGAGACGTGCAATCGAGTCCGGAACGGTAGGTCGGCGAGACGCCACAAGGGCTCGACCTGCTGATCCTCATAGGCTCCTGTATGCGCAGTTATGAATAGATCACTCCTGTGCATGTGCCCATGTGCCAAAGGTCACGATGCGCCGGACCTTTGACCTGAACCTCGGACGTGACCGAGGGCCTGGAACTCGCGGGGGCGCTCCAGAGTACGGATCGGCCAGCCCGCGACGCCACTTGCGCCAAGACTCCCCGATAAACTGTGCCGACCATGATCGATTTCACGCCCAACCCGGTCGCTCTCGCGATCGGCTCGCTCGAGATCCGTTGGTACGGCATCGCGTATGTAGTCGCCATCGCCGCCAGCACCTGGCTCGCCTTCCGCCTTGCCCGCCAGCGCGGCGAACGAACCGACATGCTCATCGACGGCCTGATCATCCTTGCTATTGCGGCTCTGATCGGCGGACGGGCCTACCACGTCATCGATCAGTGGGCTTACTACCAGAACCACCTGGCCCAGATCGTCCTGCCGCCATACAGCGGCCTGGGCATCTACGGCGGCCTGTTCACAGGCTTGCTGGCGGTCGTCTGGCTCGTTCGTCACTACCACCTCTCGTTCTGGCGCTGGGCCGACATCCTGGCCCCCTGCATCCTGCTGGCCCAGGCGGTGGGCCGCTGGGGCAACTTCGCCAACCAGGAGCTCTACGGCCCGCCCACCAACCTGCCCTGGGGCATCGCCATCCAGTGCCAGTACCGGGTAGCGGAGTACGCCTGCCCGGCCGGTTCCGACCCGACGGCAACCCTCGGTCAGCACTTCACGCCGCTGTTCTTCTACGAGTCGGTGCTGAGCCTGATCGGGGTCGGGGTGATGCTCCTGCTGTGGCGTCGCTTCACAGCTCGCCGTCGCTTGCTCATCGCCGGCGATGTCGGCCTGCTCTACTTCGTCTGGTATGGCGTGGAGCGGAGCCTCCTCGAAACCCTCCGCAGCGGCTGGAACTGGACCTTCTTCGGTCTGGCGACGGCGCAGATCGTGGGCCTCATTGCCGCCGCCGCGGCGATCGTCGCCGTCTTCGTCCGCCACTGGTGGGCGAGACGTCATCCCGAAGAGGCCGCAGGCGGTCCCGCCGAAGGGTCGCCCCCGCCAGCGAGACCCGCCGAAACTGTGCCCGCGATCTAGCCGACGAGCTGTCTCATGCGACCACCTGACATGGGGCGGCCAATGGCGATCGGGGTGCCGATCTTGCCGAGGTCAGCAGATGCTCGGGCGAAACCAGCGGTTGGACCCCGGTGGGCGTGCTCAAGGCTGCGCGTATGATCGGGGCTCCACCTGGGTGTCCGCATTCCTGGTCAATCGCTGGCAGTCGCACACTGGATGGCTTGTCGGGGTGTTAGACGCTCGGGACCGGGACGGCTGGCACGGTCCCTGCCACCCGGGTCAGACGCTCGGCTACCTCGCGGATCTCGACCTCGGTCGTTCGCGCCCCAGGCTGAAGCGGAGCGCCCCAATGCCCTCCTCCGGCGGCACTCCCATCGCCCTTAGCACTGGTGAGAGATCGACCGATCCTGAGTGAGAGGCCGCGCCGGTGGAGGCGGCGACCCCGTCCAGCGCGGCAAGGATGTCTGACCCGACCTGGCCGACCAGGGACACGTTGAGGGTGTTGGGAAGGCGCTCCGTCGGGTGGCCGTTGAGCACGACGCGCTCTCCGAGCCGCTCACGCAGCAGCTCCCAGAAGAGATCGCGCAGTCGGTGGATTTCGGCCATCGGGCCCAGGTCCCCGGCAAGCTCGCAGGCGGCGCCGAGGGCCGCAGCAAGGAGCGCGCTTTCCGTCCCGGCTCGCCGGCGGCTTTCGTGGCCCGCCCCGTGGATGATTGGTTCAAGGCGAACGCCCCGGCGGACGTAGAGAGCCCCAATGGCCCTTGGGGGCGTAGAGCTTGTGGCCAGCGATCGAGAGCAGATCGACGCCGAGACCATCGACCCGGGTCGGGATCTTGCCAACGCTCTGGGCCGCATCGGTGTGCACTAGGACGCCTCGCTCGCGCGCGAAGCGGGCGATCTCTTCGATCGGCTCGATCGTCCTGACTTCGTTGTTGGCGTGCATGACGCTGACCAGGATCGTCCGCGGCGTGATGGCGCGGCGCACGTCGTCGGGGTCGACGCGGCCTGTCCGGTCCACCGCCAAGAAGGTCACCCGGGCGCCGAGACGCTCCAGGAACCGGGCCGGCTCGACGATTGCCGGGTGCTCGACCGTCGTCGTAACGATGGGGTCGCCGCGGTTGCGGAGGGCGAAATAGGCACCTTTCAGGGCTAAGTTGTTCGCTTCGCTCCCGCCGCTCGTGAACACGACCTCATCGGGGGCGGCACCGAGAAGCGCCGCGACCTGTGTACGCGCGTGTTCGACTATCTCGCGGGCGGCCCGCCCACCAGCATGTGTCGCCGACGGGTTGGCATAGGGGCCGTCGAGGAGCGGACGCATGATCGCGGCAACCCGGGGGTGGATGGGCGTGCTGGCGTTGTAGTCGAGGTAGATCTGGTTCATGGGACGCTCCAGGGACAAGAAGGCTCAGAAGACCAGCACGCGCTCGCATTCGAGGGTCCAGGTGGCCAGCTCGGCCATCGAGGAACGGTGGACGCCGTCGGTCAGCTCGGTCTCGGCGAAGCCTCTGGCGTCCATGCAGGTCCCGCAGGCGCCGATTGGGATTGCCTTTGCGGTCAGACCCTTGAGCATCCGTTCGAGGTTGTAGTAGCCATCGGGTGTCTTCTGGTCGCGCTTGGCGCATCCGATCGCGTCGCCCATCAGGAATACCCGCACCTCGGTACCTTCGAGCTTGGCGAGGGCGAGCGCAAGCCGCAGGGCGTTGTAGGACCGCTCGGTGCCGTAGGGCGGGTCGTTGAGGATCAGCAGCGTTGTCATGGGCCGGATTGTCCCACCCTGGCGCAGGTTCGTGGGCAGCTACTCCACGGGCTCGGGCATCTGGACTCCAGGCCAGAACGGTATCGTCCGCCATACTTGCAGGGTGGCTGAAGCGATCGCTCCGCAGATGACCTGATGCCTCACCCGCCCGGGTCGGCAGCTGCCCAGAACCGCGGCCGGCTCGCCGCCGTGCTCCTGTTGAGCATCTCGATCCTGGCGGTCGAGGTCGTAGGCGGCCTGCTCGCCAACAGCCTGGCACTGCTCGCCGACGCCGGTCACATGCTGACCGACGTCGCAGGGATCGGGCTTGCCCTGCTCGCGATCTGGTTCGCCGGTCGCCCACCTACCCGTGATCGCACCTTCGGGTATCTGCGGCTGGAGATCCTAGTGGCTGTCGCGAATGCAGTGGTTCTATTCGGGGTCGCGGCGTTCGTTTTCGTCGAGGCCTGGCAGCGGGTGTCACAGCCGCCAGAAGTCGCGTCGGGGCTCATGCTCTCGGTCGCGATCGTCGGGCTCTTCGCGAATGCCGTCTCGCTGTTCCTGTTGCGCGGTTCTGAGGCCCGGAGCCTCAACATGCGCGGGGCCCACCTCGAAGTCATGGGCGACTTCGCCGGGTCGGCTGCGGTCATCGGTGCTGCGGTCGCCATCGCCCTAACCGGCTGGACGCGGGCAGACGCCGTTGCCTCGGCCCTCATTGGTCTGCTGATCCTGCCCCGGACGTTCGCGCTCCTGCGGGAGGCGACTGACATCCTGCTGGAGACCAGCCCCAAGAACGTCGACATGGATCACGTCCGCCAGCACATCCTGGCCTCACCCGGAGTCGTCGACTGCCACGATCTCCATGCCTGGACTATCACGTCGGGTGTGAACGTGGTCTCCGCGCATGTGGTCCTGGCCGAGGACGCCGACCCGGCTGGGGCGCTCGACTCGCTGGCGACATGCCTTGCCAAGGATTTCGACATCGAGCACTCGACCTTCCAGCTCGAAACGACGGACCGACGGCGGCTCGAAGAGCGGAGCCACGCGTAATCGCCCGAGCCGAGCCTCGCGGGCGTTACAACCACCCGTCCCGACACGGAGATCTCGAAGGGACCCGCTGACCCCATTCGGAGCCCTGGCTGTCACAGCGATGCTCGTGTTCTACGCGCTGGAGGCGCGGTCCGCACTACTCGTCCTGGCATTCGCGGGAGCGTGCCTGGCATCCTCGGCCTATGGCTTCCTTCAGGGCGCATGGCCGTTCGGCGTCGTAGAGCTGATCTGGTCGGGGTCGCGTTGCGCCGATGGCAGGTCCGGAGACGGCAAGGCGCAGGACCTTTGGCCCACTGAAGACGGGCCGTCCGTCCGGTAGATATCTCAGCGGTGAGTGACACACTGCACGCTGACATGTTGCTCATCCGTGCCCGTCTTGATTGGCCTCTCGTTGCTGACGGTCACGCAACGATTCGGGGAAGCATGTGCTCTCGACCCGTGGCCCGGATTGCCCATGACGGGATGCTCGTGGAGGTCCCTTATGCCCGCTAAATCACCGCCGCTGCCGGAGCTGCGTCTGGAGCTGGCTCCGCCCGACATCGAGGCGCCGTTGGCCGTTGCCCTCCTGGTGGCCGACCGCAATCGAGCCACCATCCTGGCGATCCTTCGGGATGGGCCGCACTGCGTCTGCGAGCTGGCGGCGGCTCTGGACGAGCGTTCCAACAACGTCAGCAATCACCTGGCCCGTCTCCGCGAGGCCGGCCTCGTCCGGGCGTCGCGACAGTCAGCCGACACCCGCCGCATGTACTACGAGCGCGACGAGGCTGCCTGCGCGGCGGCATTCGCCCAGCTCGGGACGCTCCTGGAACCGAAGGGATGACCACACTTCGCCTTGGCGCCGCCCGGCGCTTACAGCCGCCGCTCCAGCTGACCGTCGGTGTGTCGGTTGTCGCCTGGCTCGTGGCCTGGTTCGCCGAGGCGCCGCTCTCAGATTGGCTGACCTTCAACGTCTTCGGTCTGGAGCGGGGATCGCAGTTCGGCGAGGCCGTCGCCTTCTTCTTGCTCGACGTGCCCAAGGTGCTGCTTCTGCTGGTCGGCATCATCACCGTGGTGACGCTGATCCGCGGCTTCTTCCCGCCGGAGAGGGTACGGGCTGCGCTGGCCGGACGAGGGCGTATGACCGGGACCGTGGGCGCCGCCTCGTTCGGGATCGTGACCCCGTTCTGCTCCTGCTCCGCCGTGCCACTGTTCATCGGCTTCGTGGAGGCCGGCATCCCGCTGGGCATTACCTTTGCCTTCCTGATCAGCTCACCGATGGTCAACGAGGTCGCCCTGGTACTGCTGTGGGGTCTCTTCGGACCGGGCATCGCGCTCGTCTACATGGCCGCCGGACTCACGGTGGCGATCGCCGGCGGCCTGGTCATCGGCAGGCTCGGCATGGAGCGCTACGTCGAGGACTATGTCTGGGCGTTGCAGGGCAAGGGCGTGACACTGGTCGCGGCCCCGCTCACGTGGGAAGACCGCATTCGCGACGCCTGGGCGTATACGAAGGACCTCGTCCGGCGGATCGCGCCCTACTTGCTGATCGGGATCGGGATCGGGGCTCTCATCCACGGCTACGCCCCGACCGATCTCGTGGCCGCCATCGGCGGCCGGTCCAACCCGTTCGCCGTACCGATCGTGGTCTTGATCGCCATCCCGCTCTACTCGAACGCGGCAGGCACGATCCCGATCGTCCAGGCCCTTCTGGGCAAGGGCATGCCCCTCGGCACCACCCTCGCCTTCATGATGGCAATCACCGCCATCAGCCTGCCCGAGTTCATCATCCTGCGCCGCGTCATCCGCTGGCCGTTGATCGCCGCCTTCGCCGCGACGGTGACGATCGGGATCCTCTTCATCGGCTACCTGTTCAACTTCCTGATCGCCTGACTCGGAAAGGAGTCCACCTCTTGAAGAAGATCGAGGTCCTCGGTCCCGGTTGCGCCAACTGCAAGCGGCTCGAGGCCAACGCCCGCGAGGCCGTCGTCATGGCCGGCGTGGACGCCGAGGTCGTCAAGGTCACCGACTACGGGCAGATCGCGGCCTACGGCGTCATGAGCACGCCGGGCCTGGTCATCGATGGCAAGGTTGTGAGCTACGGCCGCATCCCCTCGGCCGGCGACATCGCGCTCTGGCTCAGCGAGTAGCAGACCCGGTTCAGAGAGGACCGTCGCCATGGGCGGCTGGCACCTCGGCCGGCTCCGGCAGGGCATGGTGCGCTCAGGCCCGGTCATGACTCGCCGGGGCACGGCAGGCGCGGTCCCCACACCTGGCCTCGAAACGTCGAGCGGCTTCTCCGGCGAACCAGCCGGGCTCGAGGCGACCCGCAAGACGTCTTTCCCAAGCCTGCTCAGGCTCTTCCGTGTCTTCTTCGGGGTTGGGTCGACCTCATTTGGATTGGCCATTCTCCAGAGCGTCCGATCGGTCACCGTCAAGCAGGGTTGGCTCTCACGGGCCGAGATCGACGAAGGTCTAGGGCTCGTCCAGCTCTACCCCGGCGCGATGATGGTCGATCTGGTGACCTACATCGGGTATCGGACCCGCCGCGTCCGGGGAGCCCTTGTGGCGGCCGCCGGGTTCATCGCCCCCTCGCTGGTCTTGACGTTGGGGCTTTCGTGGCTCTACACGGCCTACGGGGCGACTCCTGGCGTGGCCAGTATGGTGATCGGCCTCGATGCCATCGTGGTCGGCGTCGTCGCTAGCGTCGCCGTTGACCTTGCCGCCCAGCACGTCCGCGGCCGAGTGTCGGCGTTGCTCGCCCTGGCGGCTTTCGCTCTTGCTGCAGTCGGGGCCAACCCGTTGTGGCTCGTGGCGATCGGGCTCCTCGTGGGAGTCGTCGCGCTGCGAACGGGCGCCGCGCCGAGCGTCCTCGGGTCGCCCGACGAGACAGCCCTCTCGCGATCGCGACTTGCGATCGCCTTCGTTCCGGCCGCTCTGACGCTCGCCGGTGTCGCCGTCGCGGTCCTAGCTGGCGGCATGGCGCGCGATCTCGTGTCGTCCATGGCGACGATCGGGAGCGTGGCGTTTGGCAACGGGAACACCATCCTGCCCGTCCTCCAGCAGGACGTGGTGACAACCCACCACTGGCTCAGCCCCGCGGAGTTCGGGGTCGGCGTCGCGTTCGGCCAGGTGACGCCCGGTCCGATCCTTATCACTGCGGCCTTCGTCGGGTTCCGGGTCGGAGGCTTGCTCGGCGGAGTGCTGGCCGCCCTCGCGATCTTCGCGCCAAGCGTGGCGATGACCACCGTGGCCGCCGAGATCTATCCATACCTGCGCCGCCACAGTTGGGTCAAGGGAGCAATCGCCGGGATCATGGCCGCTTTCGTCGGCCTGCTCGCCTGGGTCGCCCTCTCGATGGGTCGCCAGGTTCTAACGGTTCCCGCGGCCCTCGTCCTTGCCGCGGGGGCGCTCGTCGCCATCCGGGCCTTCAAGCTGAGCCCGCCTGTCGTGTTCGGCGCCGGCTTGGCACTCTGGGCCTCTTACCTGGCACTGGGAGGGCCGGCCTGAACGTCCACGATGGAATTCCATCGTGACGGCCGTCAAGCACCGCGCCGGGGCCGCGTAGTGGCCACCATCAGGGCCACTACGGTCAGCCCGCCACAAGTCCGGCTCGCGCCAGAGCGGTGGCCGCGCGCTCACCGAGGGCCTCCGGAGTCTGCTGGGCATACCGTCGGGTCGGCACCGTTGAGGAGTGGCCCAGATACCGGCTCACCTCCTCTAGGGGCATCCCGTTGTTGACCAGAAGGGTTGCTGTGGCATGGCGGATGCGGTGCGAGCCGAAGCATCGCAGGCTCCCACCACCGGCGTGGTAGCGGCGTGTCAGCATCAGCGAGAGGGAATTCATGGTCAGTGGCCGCGGCTCGCTGCCGGCATGGGAGAGAAAGAGCCAGCCCGAATCTTCGCTCTCACCATGCGGGGCAGTCAGGAAGGCGGCTCGTCCCCGCTCGAGATACTCCACGAGCGCCGACCTCGTGCCAGGTTGCAGGGCGAGCTCGAGTGTCTTGCCGCCCTTGGCCCGTCGGAAGCGGATGACCGCCCGTTCGAAGTCGACGTCTCCGACTCGCAGCAGCCGGACGCTTGAGTTGCGGGCGGCGGTCGTGACCAGGATCGAGACGATGGCCGCATCTCGCAGATCCAGCGGGCCGTCGCCAGCACATCCCCGTTCGAGGGCATGCAGGTCGTCGAGGGTGGCGCTCTTGGTCGGTGTCTCCTCGGATGGCAGAAGGGGATTGAGCGCCGCCCGACGCCGAGAGCGTCGGAACGGGTTCACGGCTAGGAGGCCCTCGTCGACCAGCCAGATGGCGAGTGAGCGCAGCGGTCGCATGTAGGCGTTGACGCTGTTGGCCGACAGAGTCTGTACCGGACCGAGCTGGAGGGATCGGGCGAGGGCATCGGGTGCTCCTCGCCAGACCCCTGAGACCTTCGGTCGCGAGCGAAGATCGGTTACGTAATCGGCGAGAGTGAGAAAGTCGAGCGAGTCGGTCGTCACCGGAAGCCCATTGGCCTCCAGGTAGTCGGTGAAACGTGTGAAGTCGTCGGCGTGCTTGCGCCGGGTGACCGGCGCCCAGGTCGAGCCGAAGGTCGCGGTGTACTCGGCGATTAGCGGCCGCAGGGGCCGGGCCGGAAGACGATCCTGTGCCGGAGGGCGCCCGAACCTGCTCGCGGGACGAGTGGTTTCGACCAGACTTGGGGCCCATCCCAAAGGCTCCGGATGCTTGCGCCGGAGGGGTCGTCGCCCGACGCGGCGACCGGTCTCGACACCGTCGTCCGTGCGCTGTATCATGCCGCTATATTACGTCAGTCTCACGCTTCCAGCAACCATTTGTTCAGGTTGGATCGAGCCCGGAAGGATCGCGAATTGCCACCAGACGAAGACGAGTTTCGAGCCCGCGTGCGCAACATCCTCGAACGCTCCGGCCTCTCGATGCGGGCCCTCTCCGCCGCCATGGGCCGCGATCCCGGATACATCGCGGCCCTCCTTGATCCCTCGCGTCCGTCGCGGGCACGCCCGACCCCCACAGATCTTCTGGCGGCCTCGGATGCGACCGGGATCACGTTCGTAGAGCTGCTCGAGAGCCTGTGGGGTATCGATCCGGCGCGCCTGGCGGGCGAGCTCGCCGAACTCGGCGTGGGAACGACGCTCGACGAGCGACTGGGCGTGTTGAGCGACGCCGAACGGGCGAGCGTGGCCGACTACGTCGCCTTCCTCGCCGCGCGGCATTCTCGCCGTCGAGCCTCGCGCACCTCCACCCCGCACCAGGGCTAGCGGCTCGCGCTGGTGAAGTAGAACTCGTTGCCCCCGAGATCGGCGCCATACACGGCCGCATCGACGAAATCGTCGTGCTCACCGTTCGGGAATGCCACGAGCTCCGCCTCGTAGGCCGCGAGACCCGGTGCGCCGCGCAGGTGGAACACCTTGCCCGCCTCGTATCTGGCGGCGAGCGTTCGCGCTCTCGTCACCTTGTCGCGGTCGGGGTAGACGGCGTGGGCCGGCAAGTTCGTCCTCGCGAGCATCTCACGCACGAACGTGCTCTGGTGCTGCGTCGCCTCGATGTTGAGGGCCACGATCGGGCGCGGGAACGGCAGGGGGGAGCCAGCAAGCCCGGCGAACTTGTCGGGCAGCAGCGTCCCTGGCCACAACAGGCGCGGCCCGTCGCGTCGTCCAAACTCCGCTGCTCCTGCCTGCGCCGGCTCGGTGCGCCCGGTCAGCCAGGCGCGGTGACCCTCGCTGAGGCGCTCGCGCCAGGCGCCGGCGAGATAGAGGTTGTGGTCGGGGTCTTCCCACCACTCGACTGCGGCGGTGTAGTCGGAGCGTTCTGAGGCGGCGGCGTTGAGATCCACTCCCACCCGCCGGGTGCCTCGCTCGGGCAGGCGATCGACGTAGCGGAACCATTCCCGACGCACGACGTTTCCGCCCATTCCCGATGGGTCGTTCTGGTATTGGAGGTTGAACAGCGCGCTTCCCATCGCCTCGCGCTTTGCGAGAAGCTTCTCGGCCGGCCAGCGCTCGGGCCACAGCGCCTCACCTTCTTCACTCAACGCCCGCTCGGTGAAGAACGGCACGCCGCGATCGGCCAGGGCTCTATATAGATCGTCCTCGTGCCAGCGGGTGCCCAGGAACAGGACCGTCGCGTCGGGAGTGAGCATGGGATCGATGACCGCGAGATATCGATCCAGGGCCTTGGTTCGTCCGCGTGCGGTCGCGTTCTCGTCGGGTCCGACCAGGTCGTCGCACACGAGCACGTCCGCCCGAGCGCCGGGCTTGAGGCTCAGGAGCGACCCGGCGCGCAGCGTGGCGTCCTTCTCGATGAAGCTCTCGGCGCCCCGCACCGTCCACGCCCCTTCGGTCCAGCGCTCACCTGCCACCCCGTCGCGGGCCCAGCCGAACACATCGGCAAAGCGAGCTGAGGCGACGATGTGGCGGATCGCGGCGGAGCGCTTGAGCGCGTCGGTCTCGGTTGCCGTCGCGATCAGCACCTTGACTCGCCCGCGCCGCTCGCCGACCAGGCGGGCCACCATGTGGATGGCCGCGGTCGTCTTGGCGTGGTCCCGCGGCAGCAGGACGCCGCAAGCTCCCGGTGAGTGAGCGTTCGCGAAGCGGACCAGGCGTCGCAGGTGCGCCGGGTAGCGCAGGCCAGAGACGTACTCCGCGAAGGCGACGTCGTTCCAGGCCGCGGCGTCGCGCCAGGCGGCTGCGACCTGGCGGGCGGTGACGGGGCCAACGGCGCTCATCGGGTCTCCTCGATGATATCGGCTAAGCGGCGCAGGTTAGCGGGTTGCTCGTCGGGCGAGAGCCTCTCGTATGGGTGACCAGGCGCGCCGGTACTCGTGCTCCCCGAGCTCGCTGGCCCCCCGATGAGACCTTCCAGGCGAGCCAGGTTGCTGATTGCCTTGATGCGCGTGTTGGCGTAGCCGACTCCCACGGAGCTATCGCGGTATCGGGCCGAGGCGCTCGCAGCAGTACGAGCCGTGTCCTTGAGGTTGGCCACAAGCTCGGCGCGCTCCGCCTGCAGGGCCGCCGGGTCGATGCTCCTCACCCAGCCTTTCCGGCTACTCCGAAGGTATGCCTGGACCTGGCGCACCGAGAGCTCGACCGGTGTGGTGTTCTGCTTGCTCGCTAGCGCGTCGCGGATGGCGGCCGGGCCCAGGCCGTTGAAGTAGAAGCTCTCGATCTGCTCGCGCAGTCGGAGCTCCACCTCCAGCGGCTTGCGCCCCCTCGCTGCCACTTAGCGACCCCGCGCCCCGGCCGGGGTAGACGGCCCGCTCACGCCCCGGCCTCCTCGCGGACGGCACGCTCGCCGGTGTACGCCTGCCAGCGCTCGATGGTCAGCTGGGCGAACTTGGGATCGATCTCCATGGCGTAGCAGCGCCGGCCCAATCGTTCGGCGGCGATCAGGGTCGTACCCGAGCCGACGAATGGGTCGTAGACCGAGTCGGAGCCGCGCAGGTGGTTGGCGATCGGGATCTCCGAGAGGAGCACAGGCTTCTGGGTTGGATGGTCCAGGGAGGCCTCAGCCGATCCGGCGGCGACCATCTTGGGCGATGGAACACGCCAGATCGTGGCCTGGTTGCGGGCGCCATAGAAGCCAACCTTGGCTCGCGGCTTTCGGACCACCCAGGCCGGCTCATGGGCGAAGTGATACCAGGAGCGCCCCAGGACGAAGAGCCCTTTGTCCCAGATGATCTGGCTCACGATCTCGAAGCCGATACGCTGCAGCCCAGAGGCGACCTCGGGGGCGTGCACCGCGGCATGCCAGACGTAGCCAACCTGCAGGCTTGGCACCAGGGCGAAAGCCTCGGACCAGTCGACGCGGGTGTCACCCGCCAAGCTCGTGGTCCGATGACTCCCGTCCCGTCCGGCCCGGGGTCTGGGTCCGACCACCCCGTCGCGCCATCCGTTGTCGAGCGACACACCGTAGGGCGGATCAGTCGAGAGAAGGGTCGGTTCCGCGCCGGCGAGCAGATGGCCGACATCCGCGGGGTTTAGCGCGTCCCCGCAGAAAAGGGCACTGCAACCCAGACGCCAGCGCTCGCCCCGGTGGACGTAGAGCTCATCGTCGGTAGGCGGCTCTGGGATGGCGTCGGGATCGCCCTTGCGCTCGGCCTCGGCCAGCAGGCGGGCCACCAGCTCGTCGATGTCGCCCTGGCCGTATCCGGTCCCGGCCAGATTGCCCGCCGCCGCCTGCTCCTCCAAGAGCGCCGCCAGCAGAGCGTCGTTGTATGTACCGAGATCACTGGTTCTGTTATCTGCCAAGAGGTAGGCGCTGGCGGTGGCATCGTCGAGATCGATCACGGTGGCTGCCAGGTTCCGCCAGCCGAGGGCACGGGCTGCTCGGGCGAGGTGATTCCCTGCTACCACGTAACCCGTGCTGCGTTGGACCACGACCGCTCGCAGCTGTCCGAAGTGCCGCAGGCTCTCGGTGATGGCGTCCAAGTTCCCTTGACGGGGATTCCTTGGATGGAGGGTGAGGCTGCCGATCGGGACGACGAAGCCCTGCAGCTCGGGCGCGATCGACTCGGGCGAAGGGGCCGGCGCCTCCCCGGCTCGGACGGGGCGCACGGCGCGGCGGGTGCGCGTGGAGGTTGGCGTGAGCGTGGCGTTCATGTTCCTGGCTCCGTCTGTGATTGGTAGGCGTCCCGCCCTTCGCGGGTGGCGCCGTTCAGCAGACCGGATCGTCACAGTTCGTCGCCGGTACGGCGATACCCCGCCTGTGTACAGGGGACCTATCCAGTTCACTCTCTCAGGCGCACAATTGGCGCGTGAGCGATGAGCACGACCGGGGCGGTGGCCTCGACATCCCTAGCACCCGAGCAGAGTTCGAGCGCCGGTTCGGGAGCGAGACCGCCTGCCGCGCGTTCCTATTGGGGGTGCGCTGGCCCGATGGATTCGTCTGCCCCGGTTGCGGAGGAAGGCGCACCTGGCTGACGGCCCATGGCCTTTATCGCTGTGCCGCCTGCGGGCGCCAGACCTCAGCCACTGCCGGGACGATCTTCGCGGGCAGTCGCAAGCCGCTGCGCATCTGGTTCGAGGTGCTCTGGCAGCTAGCGGGCACCGACGGCGTGAGCGCCGGGGCGCTGCGAGCCGCCCTCGGCCTCGGCTCGTACCAGACCGCCTGGGCGTGGCTCCACAAGCTACGACGAGGCACGACAGAGCCGGAAGGCGATGGCCTCAGCGGGGTCGTCGAGCTCGCCTCGATCCACCTGCAAGGCATCGAGGGTGGAATGGAGCGCGACCCGGCCCGCGCCGTGATCGTGGTAATCGCGGTGGAAGTGGGTGGGGGCAAGACCGGTCGCATCCGCCTCGCCCGCCTGCCGGAACCCGGGCAGCTCTCCATCGGGCGCTTCGCCTCGAAGGCGGTGGTACCGGGTGCCAGACTCCGCACCACCCGGGAGCTTTGCCCGGGGCTCACGGCCCTTGGATATCGCTGTGACCCGGTGCCCGGGCGTGCCAGACCCCAGGTCGAGCTGCCCTACGTCTGGGGCGTCGCCCGGCGGCTGGAGGATTGGTTCATTGCGACCCACCACGGCGCCATCAGACGCCGGCATCTCGACTTCTATCTAGCCGAGTTCGCCTTCCGCTTCAACCACCGCGCCGAGCCGCAAGGCCTCCGCTTCTACCGCCTCCTCGAGGCGTCCCTCGCGGCCGCCCCCAGGCCGGCCCGGTCACTCGTGGGCGGGACCGAGGCCGACAGCCAGGTAGTTGAGCGCGCAACTATCCTCTGGAGGCGTCCGGACCTTGACCCCCCAAAACGCGCTGTTTAGACAGCGTTAATGGGTCGAGGAAGCTCGACGTAGTCGGGGTAGGGGGGACGCCACGGTCCGCTTGGGAAGCAGACACTCTGCCAGCTGAGTTACTCCCGCTCGGAGCAGAGAGAGTTATAGCAGATCGAGCTTTGGGTGGAGTGTCACACGCCAGCTCAGGCTCGCGCGCCTCTTGCCCGGCGGTGCCGTTCGCCGTGTCAATCGGGCTCGTGGGGGGTCGTCCTCATCGTCGTCGGTGGGACATCCGGGACGAAGCACGGTTTGAGTCTCCTCGGTGACGCTCTCGCCCTGACCAGCGCCGCCGTGTCGAGCGCCTCGGCGCTGCCCACCGGACGCTGTGGCACCACCATGCGGCGCCCCCACTTGGCTATGGTCACTACTCGCGAATCGTGAGGTGCTGGCGAGCGACGGCATGCCGCCAAGGGTGCAGAACCCCATGGCAGGCGAAGCCCGGCTGACAACACCGAATTGCCCAGACTGTCGACGCCTCCCAGGTCAGGACGGTGCCATCCTTCAGCAGCTTTGCAGGTACGATGGTTGGCGAAGAAGGTCAACATGGCGACCACAACGCACAAGGACTACTTCGCTTCGGTCTGCGAGTCCGGCCATAGGATCAATCGATACCAGCAGCAGTCCCCCGATGACTCCAGACCCTTCTGGGCCACGTGCGGTGCGCCGGCGGTCACCGAATGCTCCAGTTGTCACCAGCCGACCGACGCCTAGGTTTAGGCGGGCTGGCTAAGGTTTTGGGGCGAGCCTCTATGGCGAGTCGGGCACCGTCCTTGGGACCATCGTCGAAGTCCTCATCCCCGCCGAATTGCAAAGCGGGTTCGTCATGACCGGATTGCAGCCGTTCTGGGAAGAGGTTGCGATCGGTTGCTTCTGATCGGAGCCGTCTACTTCGAGCAGCGCCGCCGTGGAAGACAGCACCGGTAGGCCGGATGAATACCTTAGCCCATCCCTCGCCATTGGAGAATCGAGTGAAACCGCTCCGCATCACTTCTGAGGGTTTCATCAGAGATGGCCAGCCGTTCAGGATTCTCGCTGGATCGCTCCATTACTTCCGAGTCATGCCCGAACAGTGGGGACATCGCCTCAGTCTGCTACGCGCCATGGGATTGAACACAGTGGACACGTACGTCCCATGGAATCTGCACGAGCCGCGACCTGGTGAATATGTGTTCGACGGGCTTGCAGGGGTCGAGCGATTCCTGCTCGAAGCGGCCGACGCCGGTCTCCAGGCGATCGTGCGCCCCGGGCCTTACATCTGCTCAGAATGGGACAACGGCGGCCTACCCGCCTGGCTGCTTGCTGACCCCACATTACATCTGCGATGCACCGACGAGCGGTATCTCGCTGCCGTGGATCGCTGGTTCGATCAACTGATTCCTCGCCTCCTGCCTCACCTGGCGACCAGAGGCGGGAATGTAGTACTGATGCAGGTAGAGAATGACTACGGCAGATATGGGTCCGACACCGAGTATCTCGTCCACTTAGTGGACGGTCTGAGGCGTCGAGGAATCGATGTTCCGCTATATGCGTGTGATGACCCTCACGACCTAATGCGGCCATCTAGCGCCCTCCGAGACGTCCTGGCGACTGTATGGTTCGAGGGTGGATCCAATTCTGCGTTCGCCGCCCTTCGTGCACATCGCCCGGGCGAGCCGTTGTTCTGCTCCGAGCTGGTTTGCGGCCCATTCGATCACTGGGGCGAACTTCACCACACCCGTGATGCGGTTGACGTGGCCGATGTGCTGGATCAAGTCTTGGCTGCAGGCGCTTCGGTCGACCTCTACATGGGCCATGGCGGTACCAATTTCGGCTTCTGGTCGGGGGCAAATCACGTAGACGGGAAGTACCTCCCGACCGTGACCTCGTACGACTATGACTCGCCCGTGGACGAACGCGGCGCAACCACGGAGAAGTTCTGGCGATTGCGGGAGGTTATCGGGCGCTATATGCCACTTCCTCCCGCCCAGCATCTTGCTGCGCCACCGACGTTGCCTGGTCAGCGCGTTGTCTTGAGCGAGTCGGCGCCGCTCCTGAGGTGCCTTCCCGAACTCTCTCCCGGTCCAATCTCGTCACCTTACCCGCTCTCATTCGAGGAACTTGGCCTCGCGCACGGGTTTGCTCTCTATCAAGCGACGTTGTATGGGCCCCGCGAGAGCGAGGAACTCACGGTCCAGGGGCTCGCTGACCGGGCGCAAGTGATGTTCAGCGGAACGCAGCTGGCCCTACTCGATCGGAACGGACCCACCTCGGTCGCACTTGCCCTGCCCGACCGTGAGGGCACACTCGAAGTGCTTGTGGAGTCCATGGGACGGGTCAACTGGGGACCGTTCCTCGGCGACCGCAAGGGGATAACGGGCGGCGTAAGCCATGGGCGCCAATTCATCCACGGTTGGAGGATTTACCCAATCCCGCTAGACGACGTCTCTCGCATTCCGTGGCGGACGGCAGGCGATGAAGGCGCCGGGCCGATCTTCTATCGCGGCACGATCCACGTGGCAGATCGGGCCGATAGCTTCCTGGCTCTGCCCCATTGGGGCAAAGGCTACGTTTGGGTCAACGGCTTCTGCCTGGGCAGGTATTGGGACCGCGGCCCTCAGCGCACCCTCTACCTTCCGTGGCCGCTCCTGCGGCAAGGACTGAACGAAATCGTGGTCCTCGAGATTGACCACTGCGGTCGTCGGGAGGGTGTCCCGGCAATCGAGCTCCGTGAGGAGCCGGACCTCGGCCCTCGGGCGCCGAGCCCACAAGTCCTCTCGGATGAGCGTGCCACCGACATGAACACTAAGTCTCACGCCCGAATCCAAGGAATGGGGGAACCATGAGCGCTCAGATTGATCTGTCAGGGAAGGTCGCGCTAGTGACGGGAGCCGGCGTCGGCATCGGGCGCGAGATTGCGCTGACGCTCGCCGGAGCTGGGGCTGACATAGCGCTGACGTACCTGACCCACTCCGCTGACGAACTCGTCGAGGAGATCAAGGATCTTGGCCGCGAGGCGGCCGCCTTCAGACTCGATGTCACGCGGCCGACGGATGTGGAACGAATGGTGGAGGAAGTTGCCGCCCGGTTCGGCCAAATCGACATACTCGTCAACAACGCTGGAGGCCTGGTCGGACGGGTTCCGCTGGGCCAGATGACTGACAAACATTGGAACACCGTACTGGCCCTCAACCTAACCAGCACGTTCTACTGTACGCGGTCAGTCATGCGGCATATGGGACAGGAGCACGGGCGCGTGATCAACATCTCATCGCTCGCGGCTCTCACCGGGGGAGGTCCAGGCTACGGCGCCTACGCTGCCGCAAAGGCGGGGATCCACGCACTGACCGTCGCATTTGCTAAGGAGCTCGCTCCTCGCGGCATCACCGTTAACTGCGTCGCCCCGGGTCTCATTCTCGAGACACCATTCCACGAAACGTTCACTTCTAAGGAGGACCAGCAGACGGAGATCGAGAGTACTGCCTTGGGCCGGCCGGGACGTCCGAGTGACGTCGCAGGGCCCGTGCTATTCCTAGCCTCCGACCTGTCCTCCTTCATCACGGGTGACGTCATCGACGTCAATGGTGGTCGATGGTTCGGCTGACGGGCGACGGGCGTCTCGATCTCATTACGGGGCAACGGGGGCTGCGACGAGGAGAGGGTCGGTTGTTCTCGCGAGATGAGCAGGCGGCTGCTTGATGATCGGTGTGCCTTTGACCGAGCAAGTGCACGCTCGTGATGATGAGGTGCACCGGCTTGCCACCATCGACCTCCTGGGGATGATGCACGCCCAAGACATGCCGGTGACAACGCAGGTCGGCGAGTGCCTGGACGCGATCGCCCATGCCGTCGACGCAATCGTCCGAGACTGCCTTCCGGCCCTTGGGCACGTCCATCATTCTCGGCCCCGTCTCCCCTCGCGACACGCTTCGTCAGATCCCGCCCGCTCTCAACGGCCGTTGAGTGCGGCGATCACGTGGCCCACTGGGCCGTCTTTGTACGGAGGTCTCTCATGGAAGAACGGGGCGTCATCCGGTACGGGTTGGTTGGAGCGGGCATTCTCGGACGACTGCACGCCCGCGTAGCGAGCGAAGATCCGCGCGTCCGGCTGGTTGCGGTTTATGACGTCGCGCACGAACGCGCGGCGGAACTCGCTGAACGATTCCCTGGCGCTCAGGCCTGCGAATCCCTCGAGGCGCTCCTCGCTGCAGACATCGGCGCGGTTTCTGTTGCAACGCCCGACTTCGCGCATTACAGGGCGACAATGGCGGCCCTCGAAGCCGGGTGCGACGTCTTGGTCGAGAAACCCCTAGCGACGACCGCGGAGGAGGCTCTGGCCATTCTTGATGCTGCCATGGCTCGAGGGCGGCTGCTTATGGTTGACCATCACAATCGCTGGAACCCGCCGTTCGTCGCGGCGCACGACACCATCGCTGCTGGTGAAGTCGGCCCTGTTCGCTTCGCGTCACTCCGACTCAACGACACTGTCTTCGTGCCGACACGCTATATCGCTTGGGCAGCCCAAAGTAGCGTGCTCTGGTTCCTTGGCCCTCACGGTGTCGACACTCTCCGGTGGCTTCTCGACGACGATGTGGCCGAGGTATACGCGGTGCGCGGTGAGGGAGTCCTCACTGGGGCCGGGGTCGACACCGCGGACTTCTACGTGCTTACCCTCCGGTTTCGAGGAGGTGCGATCGCCACTCTGGAGCACTCCTGGATCGTCTCAGATAGTGCACCTAGCTTGTTCGATCTCAAATGCCAGGTTCAGGGTGCGACAGGGACCATCTTTATCGACACCAGCCACAATCGCACTCTCGAAATCTACACACCCGAGACGCCTTCCGGCTGGCCGCAGGTTCCCTTCCGGGATACGAGTCTGATGCCCGTCGAGAGGGGTCGCCAAGCTGGGTTTGCAGCGGCTAGCATACGCCACTTTATCGACTGCGTGGCCACCCGGCAGCCGCCTCTCGTGAGCGGGCTCGATGGCTTGCGCGCGGTCGAGGTGCTTCTGGCAGCGGAGCGCTCGGCTGCATTGGGCACGCCAGTCACTGTCGAACTGCATCAACCATGAACGCTCCGTGCGTTGCCTCGGCTCGGCCGATACCCTGAATTCTGGTCTTGGCCCGCCCTCGCCCGGTCGCATCGCGCCCACAGACCAGGGGCCTCGATCCGGGCTGAGGGCGACGGTGGGCCGACGCTACAGTTGCACGGGCGTGCGTACGCGTCTGATGACCGCTTGCTGTGTTCGGTTCGGGTGGAGCGGGGACGGATCACGGCAATGCACAGGCCGCATACGCTCTCTCGACTGCCTTGGCGGTCGCGAGATGGCGATCCTACTCGGCGTGCTGGTTGTCCAAGTCAACGCCGGGCCCAGTGCCAGTTCCGATGAGCGCTGGGGTTGGACCACAGATCAGGCGGTTGAGGGAGGCGCTGCGCTACACACCGGTTTGACGAGACGCGCTTTGAGCCGCCACAACACTCGGGTCCAACACGCCTGTACCATTGTTGTCTACGTTGCAAGCGGGATTCCGAGACAACGACAGAACCGAGGACGCGACCGGCATGTCCACGCTTTCACCCGGCAGGGCCGAGCTCCATCAGGCCGAGCTTCGTAGCCTTCTGGGTCTATACGTGGCCGGGCTGGAGATGCCAACACGACTGCCGACCTTGCGCGAACTCGGACGGAAATACGGGGCCAGCGCCAGCGCCGTTCAAGCTGCGCTCGCCGGGCTCGCGCAATCGGGCGCGGTCGATATCGAGAGTCGACGGCACTCGGGTATGGTCCTCCGGGGCCGGGACGTGGGCGCGCTGTGGTTGGCGGCGCGTGGGGGGCCGATTGTTATTGCGTTGCCGCTGCCGACCGGCCTGCGCATCCACGGCCTTGCGACTGCGCTCAAGGCGTGTCTCGGAAAGTGCGGGATCGACGCGTCCCTGATCTTCTCCCGTGGCTCGCTCCGACGCCTGGTGGCACTCCGCTCCGCCCGGTGCCACGCGGTTGTCATGTCCACCCTGGGATCGGACGAAGCGTGCGGATCAGACGACATCATCGTCTTGCGTCTACCGGTCGGTAGCTATGGGGGAGCCCACCGCGTGTATCAGCGGGAACTTGGCGCCATACCCCCGTTACACGTTCGAGTCGCGATCGATCGAGACTCGGTGGACCTGAAGAGACTGACGGAACTGGAGTTCGGGGACCAGGACGTCGAGTTCATTCCGGCCACCTTTCTGGAGTTCTTGACGCTCCTGGGCGAAGGACGGGCTGATGTCGCCATAGCGGACGCGGACGAGGTGCCCGCGGGATTACCCGCCGGTGTCACGAGTCGGCCCCTCTCCCAACGCGTCCGGGATGCATTTGGAGACTCGGAGACACGCGCGGCGGTTGTGACGAGGCGGGACGACGCCCTGTCGCAGGCGGTCATCCGCGAGTGCCTCGGGGGTGCGACCTTCATCTCGATACAGCGGGAGGTTCTGGAAGGTCGACGCGTCCCCGAGTACTGACGCGCGCCGCGACAACCCCAGTTCGTCTCGTATCTCCCCGGCCTCTGAAATCGTGTCGGTGCGTCGGCGATTTCTGTGACCGACAGCTACCCCGAAATGCGCTGCAAGGGCGTTCTAGGCGCCAACGGGGAGCCTTTTGCTCTCAAGTCCGACAGTGAGGATGGTAAGGACAAGGGAAGCCATCGTCCACCTTCGTGGAGTTCTCCCTACCGGGGTGGACGTAAGCCAGGCCGCTTGCTCCTCCCGTCGGGCAGCTGTCCGACAAGGCGGCCGTCGCGGTAACTCTCGGCAGCGAGGACGGCCATAACGGTGGGGCCGCTGTTGAGGACCGCTAGTGATGGCGCAGGTCCAGGTTCGGGAGTATGCGTTCCATCTCGTGTTCAGGATCGTCGAGCGCCCGGCCTGGAGATGTTCCTGCCAAGTCGGACACCTGACGAGACGACTCGATCGGGCTACTCGTGCGCAGGTGAAGACAGATGCGGGAAGGCGTAGAACGCGGTGGGTCGTCCCACGCGTGATACCGCGTGTCGGCCGCCGGCTTCTGCCCGACGGCGTAAAGCCCCAGGCCCGAGCTCGTTGCGTCGCGCCTCGCACGCCGCCCGGGCGGGTGCGGCCCAGACTTCCCGAATCTGGCGGCGGGACACCCAGAGCCGCTTTGGGAGCTTGTCTAGCAGGTTCAGCGCTCGATGGTCCCAGAAGTGCCCATGACGGGTCGCGGGGAAGACCTCGGCACGCGCGGCACACAAGCGGGCGCTATCGCCGATCGCGAGGAGCGATGCCGTCGGGCCTCGCTCACGGCGATCGTGCAGGATGTCGGCCCACGACTCCGCGCGGTCGCGGTATCCAAGCTCGCTCACGAGCAGCGCGTTGGCCGGTCCCCGCGAGCGCCGATGCCGACGAGGACGCACGAGCGGCTCACAGGCTCGAGCCCCGCCCAAGCCTCAGCGCCCGATGCCGTGCCATCGCGGCGTGCCTCCATGCCGCTCCCGCCGAGTTCCTTGAGCACCCGCCGGAAGACCATGCCTCGTCGGGCGCGGACATGTAGGGACGTAATGCAGGCACTAATCTACCGGGCGACCTTGACATGGAACAGTCGAAGCCATCAGACTATCACCATAGTCCGCGATCAATGAACAATAGGTTGAATCGCTCGACAGCGCAAGACGGTGTTTCGTCGCCCAGCCGAGGGGCATCCGCCCTGGTGAGCGGCAGGCTAAGGCTGTCAGGCAGAAAGGAAGTGTCTAGCAAAGAACCTGTGTCAGCGCCATGCAGATGTGAATGGCGCGCTGTAACTCGATCCGCCGGACAATCCAAACCAATCGAGGAAGGAAGGAACCATCAATGGGACATCCACGACTCCCTCCGTGGCTTAGCATCGGCGTGGCCATGATCGTGGCCGCAACACTCGCCGGCTGTAGCAGCACTGCGGCTACTTCCTCGCCTACGAGTTCCTCGCCTACGAGCATGGCCTCCGCCGCGGCGCCGACGCCCGCCCCGACGCCGACGTCCGCCCCGACGGCCCGCAAGAAGATCGTGTTCATCTGGCCTGCGGCCAACGCGTTCACCGTGCCCTTGTCCTGTGGAGCGCGGGACGAGGCCAAGAAGCTCGGCTACGACTTCCAGCAGACAGGTCCCGACACAGAGGATGCCGCGGCCCAGAGCAACTACTTCAACTCAGTCACTGGCCAGCATCCTGCCGGCGTTCTGGCAGAGCCCAGCGACGCCGTGGCGCTCCGCACCGCGGAGGCTGCGATGAAAGCCGCCGGAATCAAGATTGTCGAGGTTGACACGTCGCTGCAAGACACGACAATCGCAATCTCGCACGTCTCTTCCGACAACAGCGCGATGGGAGTCCAGGTAGCGCAGGAGATGGCGAAGCGATTGGGAGAAAAGGGACGCATCTTGATTATGTCGCTGCCGCCCGGCTACAGCACCCTCGATGCGCGTGTTAAGGCCTTCTCGAACGAAATCACCACGAACCACCCCGGAATCCAGCTCGTCGGTCCGCTCTATGGGAACACCCTGAGCCAGGACACTCTGAACGTGACCTCCACACTGGCCAAGTATCCTGATCTCGCCGGCATCTTCTTCCCGGACCTGACCGACGGACAAGGCGCCGCGGCTGCGCTCCAGGAGTCCGGCAAGACCGGACAGCTCGTCGTGGGGGCGATCGACGCCTCTTCGGCCATGGTCGACCTGATGATGTCGGGCGCCGTGTCGTTTATCGTCTCGCAGAACCCCTACCAGATGGGAGTGCTGGGCGTCGATCAGCTGGACAACGCGTTCAATGGCCGACCGGTCCAAGCGAACATCGTCACGCCAGCGGGCCTCCTGACCGTGGCGAACGTGACGGATCCGAGCATGGCTCAGTACCTGTACCAAACGGGCTGCTGAGACGACACTCGTCGCCGCTCCGCAGAATGGACGGAGCGGCGACGAGCCGTTTTGGGGCCTCGCCGTGTAGGGTAGGTTGCGGCAGTCATTGAGATGAAGAGCGCGTTCACGATTTCGACCCCCTCGCACGGCAACGTCTCGTTTCAGGCTTCAGGCCGAAGCACGGCGCAAGGACATGATGGTCTGCCATCGACGACCGACCAGCGGTTGGGTGATTCGGGCCAGACTACCGTTGGAGATGGGGTGCTGATGGAGACACAACGGGACCCGGGAGGTCAAGTGTGCCAATCTGGCCAGCCACTGTTGGCCGCCCGGTCGATCGAGAAAGGATGGGGCCACGTCCGTGCGCTGCGCGGCGCCGACTTCGCTGTCTGGCCCGGAGAGATTGTGGCGTTGATCGGCGACAACGGAGCCGGAAAGTCGACGCTGGTGAAGTGTCTGACTGGAGTCGAGCGGCCGGACTCCGGCGAGATCCTGTTCGAAGGCTCGCCAATCGAGCTGCGCTCACCCATCGATGCACGTGCTCTAGGCGTTGAGACTGTCTATCAGGACCTCTCACTTTCGCTTCATCTGGACGCGGCGGCCAACCTTTACCTTGGGCGTGAGCTGTGCAGATCGGGATTGCTGGGGTTTCTTGGCGTGCTCGACGACAAGCGCATGCGCGAGGCGACCGCCGCCACCATCCACGCCCTCGGAGTCGACCTGCCGGATCTCCGAAAGCCGATCGGCGCCCTCTCAGGTGGTCAGCGCCAGACCGTTGCCGTCGCGCGCGCCATGGAGTGGGCCTCGCGGGTAGTCTTTCTGGACGAACCCACGGCCGCTCTCGGAGTCGTTCAGCGTGACCACGTGCACAACTTGATTCGGAAGATCCGCGATCGGGGCATCGCCGTCGTCCTCATAAGCCACAACATGCCAGAGGTCATGTCCGTGGCCGACCGGATCGAGGTGCTGCGTCTTGGCCGGCGCGTGGCGCGGTTCAGCGCATCGGATGTCACGATGGCCGATCTCGTTGGCGCAATGACCGGTGCCATCACTCAAAGCGAAATCGGCGATGACGCATGACTAAGCGGACACGGACGATCGCCGAGGGCGTCACGGCACGAACAGTTCGGGACCGTGCCGTCTCCTTTCCGAGGCGCCGCCTCTCCTTCACGGCGATTGAGCGACTGTCGATCTTCGCCTTTCTTGTGCTGCTCGTCGTCGTGTTCTCTCTGCTCGCGCCTGGCGCGTTCTTCACTCCGTTCAACCTGAAGTCGATCGCAGTGGCCTCGGCACCGACGGCCGTCATGGCCGTCGGAATGACGTATGTGATGATCACTGGCGGAATCGACCTATCGGTCGGCTCCGTCCTCGTCCTGTCCGGTGTCTGTGGCGCGGAAACCATGCAGGCCGTTGGTGGTGGCGCCGACGCCGGCTGGGTCGCGATCGGGATTGGCTTGGCGGTCGGAATGGCCACAGGGGCGTTGTGTGGCCTGATCAACGGCCTGCTCGTGTCCAAAGCACACATTCCCGCGCTGATTGTGACCCTCGGCTCTCTCGGCGCCGCCCTAGGAGTAGCACAGCTGCTTACTGGGGGAATCGACGTACGAGATATCCCCACGCGACTGAACTTGGACATCGGAGTCGGTGCTCTATTCGGCATCCCATGGGTCGTCGTGATCGCAGTTTCCGTGGCACTGATCGGAGGGCTTGTGCTTGCGTGCACGCGTTTCGGCCGCTACACGTACGCCATCGGTTCGAACCCTGAAGGCGCCCGTCGAGCTGGCCTCAACGTGGATGGCCATCTGGTCAAGGTCTACGTTATTTGTGGGTTCTTGGCGGGCCTCGCGGGGGTCATGTCTGTCGCGCAGTACGACACCACGTCCATCGGTGGACACACGCTGGACAACCTCGCCGTCATCACGGCCGTAGTCCTCGGTGGTACCAGTCTCTTCGGAGGGATCGGCACGGTCTTCGGCTCGATCGTCGGCACTCTGGTGTCGACAACACTCCAGAGCGGCCTCGTGATCGTTGGTGTGGAGTCGTATTGGACGCAGATCACGATCTCCATCGTGCTTGTCATAGCGGTTTGGGCCGATCAGGCCCGTCGACGAAACGTAGAGAGTGGATGAACGTGGTTCTTGACCGTTGACCGTCTTCAGACCGAAGGAAGGTTTGAGATTATGGGTGAATTCCGCCGCGACCTAACCAAACCCACTGAGGGGCGCCTGCTGGCCAAGCGGGTCCTTGGCTACCCGGATCCGCTGAGCGTGCGGCCGGGTGACGAGATTTCATTCATGGTCAGCGCGCCCCGAGGTTTCTTCGACATCGAGTTCGTTCGCTTCAAAGGTTTGCCGGAATTCGGCGACGCGCCCGAACCTGCTGTTGCGCCGGTTGCCGGGCGGCACGAGGGCGCAGCCCAGCCTCTGGTGGCTGGATCGCTGCTTCGTGTCTCTGAGTTCCCGGTGGTGGACTCCTTCACGCTGTCTCTCGAGCTGCAGCCGACGTTGCTGGACGAGGTCGAGCGTGGGATCTTCACGTGGTCCAAGCAGGGAAACCCTGGGCTGTTCGCTTCATCTCGGGGGGTGGTGCTGCGGATCACGGATGCGGCTGGCAAGGCCTCGGAGCTGTGGTCGGAGAAGGCGCTTGCCGAAGGAGAGTGGCACAGCCTGTCCGTCACCTACGATTCGGACTCGGGCGACACGACGATGGAAATCACGAGGCAGACGCGCTTCGCTCCCGAACCCATCTGCCACCAAGCGCGCGCCTTCTTCGCCGCCGGTCTCTCTGTGGGCGGCGCGGACCTCGCCATCGGATCAGGCTGGCTGGACGGGTCGCCCCACGCTCATTTCAACGGCCTGCTGACAGGGCCCATTTTCGAGCAGCTGGGCAGAGGGCTGGTCGCCGCTTGGGACTTCGCTGAAGAACTAAGCGGATCCATTGTTCGGGATACCAGCGGCTGGGGTCGGCACGCCAGTGTCGTCAACGCGCCGACGCGAGCCGTGCGCGGGCCCAGGTGGCGCGGGGCGGAGGTTGATCCCAGGCTGAGTCCCCACGAGTACGACGCGATCCACTTTCACGAGGACTCGTTGGAAGGCGCCGGATGGGCCCCCAGCGTCAAGCTGAGCGTGCCGGAGGACTGGCGCAGTGGCGTGTATGCCGCGATTGTTTCGGACGGTGCAACGACAGACGAGATTCCCTTCTACGTGAGATGCGCGAAGGCCACAGAGCCGGCTGTGCTGTTCCTGGCGCCGACGACCACCTATCTCGCATACGCAAACGAGCTGATCCCCGAGGGTCTCGCCTCGGCGATGAAGGACGAGAAGTCCCCGCACGACGAAGACCAGGTGTATCTGTCGGAGAACCCGGAGTTCGGTCTGTCAACTTATGATCTCCATCGCGACGGCTACGGGTGCGTATACTCCTCGCGTTTGCGCCCGATCCTCAACTGGCGTTCGGGCTTTCACGACTGGTTCACGGGCACGTATCGGCACTTTCCCGTGGACCTTCTCCTGGTCGGGCTCCTCGAACGCCAAGGTATCCCTTATTCCGTCGCGACCGACGAGGATCTCCACGTGGAGGGAGCCGCCCTGCTGGCTGCTCACCGCGTCGTTATCACGGGATCGCACATGGAGTACACGAGCGCCGCCATGCTCGACGCGCTCGAGGCCTACCTCAACCACGGCGGGCGCCTCATGTACCTCGGTGCGAACAGCTTCTACTGGGTCACTAGCTTTGCACCGGGATCTAGGCACATGATCGAAGTTCGCCGCTGTCGCGGTGGCAATACGAGCTACTACGCTCCGGCCGGCGAGGGCCATCAGAGCACGACTGGCGAGCCCGGTGGCCTCTGGCGCAACCGAGGTCGCGCCCCAAACGCGCTCGTCGGCGTTGGCTTCACGGCGAAAGGATGGGGCCGAGCACGGCCCTATAGCCGCGTTCTCCCTTCAGACGACAAGCGCTGGGCATGGGTCTTCGACGGTGTCTCCGAGTCCGAGCTAATCGGCATCGGCGGATCGGTTCTGGGTGGCGCAGCCGGTGACGAACTCGACCGCTTCGACGTCAACCTTGGCAGTCCACGGCACGCGACGGTGCTCGCCCGAGCCTCGGGCTTCTCGAACTACTTCCAGCCGGTCATCGACGACTACTCGAGCCTCCTGCCTGATCAGGGTGGGTCGACGAATCCGAACGTTCGCGCCGACATGGTCGTGTTTGAGACTCCCGCTGGTGGTTGCGTGTTCTCGGTTGGCTCCATCTGCTGGATTGGCAGCCTTAGCGAGAACGGATACGACAACGCGGCATCCCGCGTGACCCTAAACGTTCTGAATCGCTTCGCCAACGCCGAGTCAGTTGCCGAAGGCGCCCGACCACCGGAGAGGGCCCCGGCGCTATGTGTTGTGCGCAGGGCTCAGAGGGGGCCGTGTTGCGGTTGGCACCGGCCGCCGCCTCCCCCGCACACCGCGGCAAGCTGACCCGCGAACTATGAACAGCGCTATTCGTTGGAGGTGCCATGCCTTTGGGTCTCTTAGGTAGTCACCATGGATATGAAAGATCCGTTCCTGTCGTCCGGTCGTCGCGCCGCGCTGGGCCTTCGTATGAAGGCCGGTTCGATGTAGTTGTCGTTGGCGGCGGTGTCGTGGGCGCGGCGATCGCGTCACGGTTGGCGCAGACGACCGGGCGGGTTTGCCTCGTCGAGAGAAACGGTGACGTCGCCGAGGAGGCGAGCAAGGGTAACGCGGGCGTCGCGACGTCGTACTACGCAGGGCCAGGGACGCTGGATGCACGCCTGATGGCGGCCACTCACCCCCGTTGGGAGGATGTGTGCTCCCGACTAGATGTGCCGTACCGGCGCCTGGGCGGTCTCATCGTGTCTCTGACCGAAGAGGAGGAGGCGCAGCTCCCGTCCAAGCTCGAGGAGGCTCGCAGCTGCGGCGTACCGGCCGAGATCATCACGGGAACACGTGCCCGCGAGATGGAACCCTTGATCTCTCCCGACTGCCGGGCCGCACTCTGGCTGCCAACCGATGGGATCATCGATCCGATGCGCCTGACGATCGCGTTTGCTGAACTCGCGGTCATCAACGGCGCCACGATCCAGTTCGGGTCGCCGGTCATTGGGTTCGAGTTCGCCGGGGCCTCGCTCGGCGCTGTTCGCACACCAACACAGGTCATCGAAGCGCGCTTTGTCGTGAATGCTGCTGGATTGTCGTTGGGGACGATCAGCAGCCTGGCGGGTGGTGAGGCGTTCAAGATTTGGCCCCGCAAGGGCGAGTATTGGGTCCTTGACCGCGAATTCGGCTCGCGCCTCAAGCACATTGTGTTTGCGACGCCGCTCCCGGACTCGAAAGGCATCCACGTGATCCCGACGACAAATGGCACCGCGCTGCTCGGTCCATCTGCCGAGGACAACAACCGGCCCTACGACAAGGACACTGACTCCCCCACGCTCAATTACGTCTTCGAGCGTGGGCGGCGGCTCGTGCCGTCCGTCTCGTTGGACTTCGCGATCAAGTCGTACGCCGCGATCCGACCCGCGAGCGACGAAACCGTGCGAGTGAAGCTCGATCCGACGGTGCCCAACCTAGTTCACGCGGGGAACCGGTCTACGGGAGTTTCGACCTCTCTGGGAATCGCGGACATGGTCCTCAAGCTGCTCAACGAGGCCGGGCTCGATGCGATCGATCGCACCAATGCCGCCGACTCCGTGCCGGCTGTTCCTCGGCTGTTCGGCAACCTGTCTCCCGAGCGCCTCACCGAAATCGACTCGCGGTACGGTCAGATCATATGCGTGTGCGAGCAGGTTAGCGCCGCAGAGATCGCACGCTCGCTCGCAAGCCCGGTCCCCGCGCGCTCGCTTGAGGCCATACGCAAGCGGACGCGTGCGACTGGAGGTCGTTGCCAGGGAGCGGTCTGTCTGGCCGGCGTCGCCTTCATGTGCTCGCTGGCAACGGGGACGGCCCCGGGGGACCTGGAAATGGCCGACGATGGCAGGATTGGGGCCTAACCGATGGATCGGGTCCTGATCGTGGGCGCCGGCATCGCCGGGTTGAGCGTGGCGGCCGAGCTCGCCGGCTCGGCCTCTGTGTCCGTAGTTGATCGCCTTCCCGCGGTGGGCGGCACGAGTCACTACGACCATCCTCTCGTTCGGAGTTTGGCCGCTCAGGCTCGGTCGGCTGGGGCGGCATTCCGGCTTGGGACGACCGCGCTTCGCTGGCAGGATCGGCGTCTCTTGGTCGCTTCACCTGGGCGGATCGAGTGGATCAACGGAGACCATCTCGTGTATGCAGGCGGGGTTCGGCCGGCGACCCCGGCAGAGATGCGGCTCACGGGATCGCGCAAAGCCGGACTCGTTTCGGCGACTGTCGCAGTCCATTTGCTTGAGGCGCAGGTGGTCCTCGGCAGGCGACCCGTGATCTTGGGCGCCAGCGACTGGGCGGAGGCGGTCGCGGGCCTGCTTCACGAGACCGGGACGCGCGTATTTATCGTGTCCGAGGAGCTCGGTGCGGCCCCCTTCTACGCGGACGAATGGTGGCCGGGTTGGTCTGCTGTGCGGATCGGAGGCCATCGACGAGTCGAGGAATTGACCGTCGCGTCTCGCGGGCACGAGGAGCGCATCACTTGCGACGCGATCATCCTCGCCGATCGTATCCGACCGCTGCGCAACGTCGAGGGCGCGATCAATGGCAGCGCGGACGTCACCTTTGTCCAGCTTCCGGGGGCGTCGGTCCCCTCATCGGCTCTGATGGCCCACGCTCGCGCCGTCGCGGCGGAACTCAAGACAAGGATTCGGAGGGCCAATCCATGAAGGTCAGCTCGCCGGTCGGCGACTTCCCGTTTGAGCCACGACGGGTGAGGTCCGGCCATCACTCCCTGGTTGTCGAAGGATCTATGGGCGCGTGGCCTGCAAGGGTCGAGGTGGGTCTTGGTGACGTGCCGGCAATCGTCCGCCTCGTGCCCGGCTTGCTCCTGGCGACTGCGGTCGGGCTCGTCGTGGCGATTGTAGCTCTGGTTCTGTGGCCCGCGCGGTTCTTGGCACGGCAGGCTCGAACGAGATGGTGAGTCATCTGATTGGAGTGGACATCGGGACGTCCGGGCTCAAGACCGCCTTGGTCCACGCCGAGGCGGGCGTGCTCGCCGTTGCCGAGCGGTCGTATCCCTTGCACCGGCCGGCGACGGCTTGGGCAGAGAACGACCCGGAGGACTGGTACCGGGCACTCGTTGATACGGTCCATGAGATCGTAGCCCGGGCTGGCGTGCCGCCGGCCACGGTGCTCGCCCTGTGCATCGTGGCCCAGCGCGACCAGTTCGTCCTCCTTGACGGGGCCGGGCGGGTTCTGACGCCGGCCATCCATTGGACCGATCGGCGCGACCCCGAAGAGACAGAACGTCTATACGCGCAACTCGGCCGTGAGCGGCTCATTCATATCACCGGGGTCATCCCGATCCCCGGCCTGGGCCTACCGAATCTTGTCTGGACGAAGCGCCACCTACCCGATATATGGCGGCAGGTGCGCTGGGCTCTCCCGATCAAGGACTATCTCGCCTACCGCCTGACTGGCGACATCGGTACAGACGTGTCTTCCACCTCGCGGAGCGTCCTCAACGATTGGCGGCGGATGGACTGGTCGGACGAGATCTGCGCAGAGGTCGGGATTCCCCGTGAGATCCTCCCGCCGGTTCGGTACCGGCCCTCGGAGGCCCGCGCCGAACTCGACTCGTACGCGGCCGCCACGCTCGGCCTGGCGCCCGGGACCATCCTCGCCGCCGGTGGCGGTGACGACCAGGCGGCCACCCTCGCCTGCGGCGTGATCGACGTCGGCGACGTGAGCATCGGGACAGGGACCTCGACCTGCTGGCGGACCGTCACGGACCACGGGAGTGAGGATGAGCGCGGCTTGGCGGATTATAGCCCCCATGTGGTGCCAGGGCGCTTTATCGCTGAGGTAACGATTGCAGGCGCCGGTACTTCCCTGCGCTGGTTCCGCGATGTCTTCGGGTTCTCTGAGACGCGCCCTGAAACCCACAGCTCATATGAGGAGCTGCTGACCGAGGCGGAGGCGATCGAGCCCGGAGCTGAGGGGCTCCTCTTCTACCCCTATCTCGACGGGTCTCGGCTGCCCTACTACGACGAGGAGATCCGAGGTGTGTTCTTCGGGATCATTCCGGGTCACCGCCGCGCCCACTTCGTTCGGTCGATCATGGAGGGGATCGCCTACAGCTACCCGCCCCTGATCGATATACTGACTGATTCCGGCCTTCCGGTCGGCAAGCTGACGATCGTCGACGGGGAGGCCCGCAGTCGCGCTTGGAACGCGCTCAAGGCGCATGTGACGGGCCGTGAAATCCACACCACGGGTGTCGTTGAGGCCGCGGCCGTGGGCGCGGCGATCCTCGCCGGCATGGCCTGCGGGATATTCCGGACCGCCGCCGACGGCGTCGCCGCCCTCGCGACACCTGGCGACATCTATGTACCGGATCCCGCGTTGCACGCCCGCTACCAGACTCTCCGCGAGCGTTGGGAGGCCGTCCGCCCGCACCTATTTGCCGCAGCTCACGCCTCGATTCCCAGTGGCCCACGGCTCACGCCCGACGCGCTGTCTGGTGATCGGTCCGCCACGTCAAAGGAGGATACGCCATGCCAAAACGATCTGACGACCCTACCCGGCCCGCACGCTGGGCTGGCGGGCGCCACATGACTTCTCAATGCGCATGCGATGGAGAGCACCGTGTCTGTGACCGGAACTGACTTCCGTATCCGTCGCCTGTTCGACCAGGCGACCCAAACAGCCATCATCGTGCCCATGGACCAGGGGATCGAGGAGAGCTTTGGGGAGCTCGACGAGCCCCGGGACATCGTGCGGGCCATGGCACAGGCCGGAGCGAATGCCTTCCTTATGCGGCGCGGCCTCGCTCGCTACACGGTGGACTGCTTCGGCGGCCGCGTCGCGTGGGTCCAGCGGATCACCGGCCGCAGCGGCCTTGAGCATCGCGACACGGAGCAGCTACAGGTTGGGTCGCCTGCCGAAGCTCTATACAACGGAGCCGATGCCGTGGTCTTTACCATGTTCGTCGGCAAGGCTGAGCAAGACTGGCTGCCGGCATATGGTCGGGTATCTGACGAGTGTCGCCGGGTTGGCATGCCCCTGATTGGCGAGCCATTTCCGATTGGAGCCGAGAATGCCCTTCCATATGACGGCCCCTACTCCATCGATGACATGCGGATCGCCGTCCGTGTGGCATGCGAGGAAGGGGCTGATGTCATCAAGACCTGGTATCCGGGTGACCCAAAGTCGATGGCGCGCATCGTTGCGTACTCGACCGTGCCGGTCCTGATCGCCGGCGGCCCTAAGGCGAAGCGCCCGCAGGATGTCCTAGAGATGGTCAAAGGCGCAATGGATGGTGGTGCCAGGGGCACGGTCATGGGCCGGAAGATCTGGCAGTCCGCCGATCCTGGCGCCATGGTTCATGCCATCTCCCGGATCGTCCGCGAGGGCCTTGGCGTCGACCAGGCTATGCAGGCCTTGGCCCGTTAGAACATCGAACAGACTGGCTCCTGGACACGTCCGTAGCCGGGTCCGCGACATGACCGAGGCACAGTCGCCCGGGGAGGGTTTGCGGAGGCACATAGGACCACCCAACAACACGTTCCCCGATGGCTCAGAGGGAGAGAAGTAGCAAGTGTCCACCTTCATCTTCATGCTCACCAAGAACGATCAGACAGTAGCGAGCGCCCTTGAGGTGTACGAAGAGGTCCGTTCAAGCGCGCTGGGATGGGTTGGTTTTAAGGACGTCGGAGCGAGTATTGCGACACTCCGCGAGCTGGCTCGCCGCATCCATGACGACGGCCGAAGCGTCGCGCTCGAGGTCGTTAGCACCGACCTCGCCGCCGAGGTCGCGTCTGTTCGGACCGGCGTGGAGATTGGTGTAGACATTCTTATGGGTGGCACCAATGTCGTGGCGGCTACACGGATCCTGGATGGAAGCGGGATCAAGTACTTCCCATTCCCGGGACGCATCGTCGGTCATCCGAGCGTTCTCGAGGGCACGATCGAGGAGATTGCCGAAAGCGCCCGAGGTCTCTCGGCGACACCAGGAGTGACTGGCCTCGATCTCTTGGCGTATCGAAACAAGTCGGTCGATGTCCCATCTCTGATTGACGCCGTTATCAAGGCATCGGCAGGTCCGATCGTGGTTGCGGGAAGCATCGACTCGGCGGAGCAGGTTGAGCTCGTGACAAGCCTGGGCGCATGGGCTTTTACGATCGGCGGGGCTGTCTTTGACCGGGCGCTCGTCCCGGGCGGCTCTATCCGCGAGCAGATCGATGTGGCGCTCGCCTGGTCCCGCAAGGAAATGCGGCTTTCGGGTCGACGCACATCTCCAGGTTGCGTTTCCTAATCGGTTGAGATCAAGACGAAGGGGATGACATGGACACGCGGAAGCCGACTCTGGTTCGACGCGCGGACACGACCACATTCATGGAGGGGGAGGAATTCTGTCGCCACTACGTCAGCACTGGCAAGATCACCTTCGGTACATCCACCCTCCAGCCCGGGCAGCGCGGGGCGGTCGACGTTGGCCATCCGATGTCGCACGAGGTGTTCTTCGTGATCATGGGCCATGTGTTGATCCATACGATCGAGCGTGAGCACTTCGAGCTTTGCGAAGGGGACGCCATCGTCATCCCAGAGGGGGTGCCTCACACCCTGATTAACGTCGGCGATACGCCAGCCTTGGTGAGTTGGAGCGCAGCGCCCACCCCGTAGGAGATGGATGATGGACACCATCCTAAGCGTCGACTTGGGCACGACAGCGGTCAAGACGGCGCTCTTCGATCGCAGCGGGAAGGTTCTGGCGATCGCCACGCGCGAATACGAACTCTGGACGCCGACTGCTCTCGCCGTCGAGTTGGACACTGAGATCTACTGGAGTGCATTCAAGAGCGGCTTGTCGGAGGTCCTCGCGAAGGCCACGGCGGCGACGAGCAACATCCGAGCCCTCGGGATCTCAGCCCAGGGTGAGACACTGATCTGCGTTGACGAACGAGGCGCCGCCCTTCGTCCAGCGATCGTGTGGCTTGACAACCGGGCCCAGGACGAAGCCGAGATCCTCGTGAAGACCTTCCCAAACCCAGACGCCTACAAGATTACCGGACAAGTCTCGTTTGTTCCAACGTGGCCGGCAGCCAAGATCCTGTGGCTACGACAGAACGAGCCGGAGATCTTCTCCCGCACCGCGCAGTTCATGCTCATCGAGGACTACTTCATCAAACGCCTCACCGGTCGCTCTGTTTGCGAGGGTTCACTCGTGACGTCGACTGCCTACTGGGATATCCGCACCGGGCGATGGTGGCCGGAGATGCTGCGTTTCCTCGGCATCAGCGAGGATCGACTTCCCGATATACGACCTTCCGGCGATCCTGTTGCGACGATCCTGCCCGCTGTCGCGAAAGAACTCGGATTGTCGCCAGAGACTTTGGTATGCACGGGCGCGCTCGACCAGGCAGCCGGGGCCATCGGGGTAGGAAACATCAGGCCGGGTGTGTTCTCAGAGAATACTGGGGCGGCATTGGCGATATGTGCCACCGTGGCCGAACCCCTTTTCGATCCAGCCGGCCATATGCCGTGCCACGCACATGGGGTCCCGGGGCTCTACATGGAGCACACATTCACCAGCGGAGGCATGGTGCTCCGTTGGTACCGCGATACCTTTGGTCAGCCAGAGGTGGAAGCCGGCGATCGCCAGGGGCGCAATGCCTACGATCTGTTGTGCGATATGGCTTCAGGCGTCGCTCCGGGCTCAGAAGGACTCGTCATGCTCCCGCATCTTCAGGGCGCGATGGCGCCCGAGGCAAACCCGCACGCGAAGGGGGTGTTCTTCGGTTTCACCCTGCGCCACGGTAGGGCCCATTTTGTCCGTTCGATCCTTGAGGCGATCGCCTGCATTGTCCGACGCAACATCGAAGTCGTCGAAGGTCTCGGCATCACGGTTAGCGAGATTCGAGTTACTGGTGGCGGGTCGCGCAGCCAGCTCTGGAATCAGATCAAGTGCGATCTCACAGGACGACCCGTCGTGACTACGACAAACGAGGAGGCCGGCTGCCTAGGGGCCGCGATTCTGGCGGGATACGGGGCGGGTATGTTCTCTTCGATTGGCGAGGCGGTTGACCGTATGGTCGTCATTCGGGATCGTCTCGAGCCCAACCCGGGCCTGCGCGGGGCCTACGACGAAGTATACCGCCGCTATCGCCGCCTATACGACGACCTCTGTCCCATGTTCGGAGAGGAGTGATTTACGTATGTCGCTTCCTTCGTCTGAAACTCCCTCGGAGGACGTCCAGTTGAACGCGCCCACAGTCGCCCTCGTCGCAGTCGCAAGTCCAGTAGAAGCCGGCGGTGATCGCGGCGAAGCCATCATCAGGCAAGCCAAAGCCGTGCTCGAATGCAGCGGTCTCTCCGTAATCGGACCGGACTCCGTCGTGTGGGGGTCCGACGATGTCGTGCGAGCTGTGCGTTCGTTCGGCAGCGCGAAACCAGAAATCCTTGTCATCGTGCACTGCTCGTGGGTAGTCGACGCCCTCCAATTCCAGCTCACCAGGGAGTTCGGCGCTCCGGTGTTGCTCTGGGCCCTTCCCTACCCGGAAACGTACTCGCTCGCGTCGGTGAAGCATTTCTCAAGTGTTGCCAGGAGCGCTGGACTGTTCCACCGGTGGGGATACGGAGAAGTCGACCAGCCCGGATTTGTGCGGGCGGTCGCTCCGCTTGCCCGTGCGGCGAAGGCCGCTGGTCGTTTGCGTCGATCTCGTGCGGCGCTCATGGCGGCGCGCTCGACGTGGCGCACGGGAGGGCCACAGGACATGACGTACGACGACTGGGACCTTGGCGACAGACTCGGGGTCACGCTCCTCCACCTTCCCCTCGAACAGCTAGTTGAGGCTGCCAAGTCCGAAACGGACGAAACCGCCCGAGTCGCGCTATCGGCTCATGCGAAGAGCCATCGCGACCTTGAGTTACTCGCCGAACGGTCGTTGTTCGCGGCGAAGGTCTACCTGGCCACCCTTAAGACAATCTCGACCTACGGCCTCGATGGTCTCGCAGTCGCGTGCTACCCGACTGATTTCGGGCTGGTGAACCTTGCTGCATCCTGGCTCGCCGACGAGGGTGTCTATCTGGACCCCGAAGGGGACGTGGGCCACACGGTGCTTGCCAATGCGATGATCGGGCTCAGGCCCGCGCCCGTCGCGCTCGCAGAGCCTGTGCTTGTCGATGGCGACCGCCTCCTCCTGCGGCACGAAGGCTCTAGCGCTGCGAGCTTGGCCGTAGGGCCAGATCAGGTCCACGTTACGCCGCTGGGCGACACAACGGGTACCGCCGTCGAATTCCCTTATCGGCCAATGGATGTACTCACCGCCGCAAGCCTGGCAGGGCGCCGTGGTGAGTACAAGCTCTGGCTCGGGAGGTTTGCTTCCGTGGGGATTCCGCCCGAGGAGTGGAATGCCCGTGGTCGGGGCTTCCTCGCTGCCCTTCGCCCGGAGGGCGATCCAGAGGTACTTATCGCCCGCATGTTCGAAACCGGGATGGATCATCACCTGCTTCTCCAGGAGGGTGACTCCGTTGCCGAGCTCCGAAACCTTGCAGAGATTTGTGGCGTCACCGTGGTTCCGCTCAATGAGTAGTGGGGAGTGGCCGGCGCTGGCTGGCCACGGTCGAGCTGCCAGCTGATTAGCACGACCAGGTTCCTTCATGGGGACGATCCGCCTGTGGGGTCCATTATCCGGTCGTGAGGCTGGCGACGAGCGCGTTCGCGACGATCGGCAGGTGACGCCGACAACGGCGTCCGGGACCCGGACAGGCGTACGTTGCCAAACGCCAAGCCGCCGCCGACACGAAGACCGAGGCCATCCGAGCGCTGCGTCGACGCCTCAGGGACGAGTTCTTCCGTCGTCTCCAGACCGATGAGGCTGCTCGAGCCCGCATCGCAGACGCTGCCCGAGCCGCTGCTTGACACAGGGGCAACACGTCGTCTCCCCCAGTGAGAGAGAGGCTGACGTTGACGACCAGAGATCAGCAGCGCCTTGAGGTGCTACGCTCTGGATAGGCGGAATTCTGAGCGCCGATGAGGCGGCCGGGCTGCTTGGAGCTCGAGAAGATCGCTCTCGACACCCTTCACACGGACCTCCGCCTGCTCGCAAACCCGAGGCGACGGAGCCCGTGACCTGGTTCACGGATAGCTCATCGCCTCGCCGCCCTGCCGAGACACGCGTTGAGTGCTCCCGCGAGTTCTCGATCCTCCATCGAGTCCAAATCCAGTAGCTCCAGGACACCCGGGTAAGTCAGCGCCGGCAAAGTGACGATATCATCAAGTTCCCGCACGATATCGGGCATGCGCCGGTGGCAGACGAGGTTGATCTGACGAAGCAGCCCGCGGCTCCGCTTCTGGCTCTCTCGACGCTGTTCCGGATAGCCCGCCCCGTGCTCAACCGAGAAGAGCTGGTCGAAGATCAGTCGAAGATTGATGTCCGAGCCCCAACCATAGCCTTGGTTGAGCGCGAGGGAGACGCAATTCCCGGCGTTGATGCGGCCGAACAGCCAGGCATCGAGCGGGGTAAGGAGGTGTCCGCAGGTGACACCGGCGTACTGCGATACCGAGACTTGGAATCCTTGGCCAGTGCCGCAGCCGCCTACAACCATGTCACAACGGCCGCAGTTGAGAAGAAGCGCCGCCAGAAACCCGGTGTTGATGTAGGTCAGTTCCGGCTCGTCCGGGTCCTTATGCTTCATGCCGACATTGAGCAACTCAAGGCCCCGGCCCTCGAGCGCACGAACCACGTCCGCATTCCGACCGGCCGTGCTCACCTCGGTGACGATCGCGACCCTCAAAAGCACACCTCCATGGGTACCGTGACAACCGCGTGGACGGAGGAGAGCCGCTTAGCTGCTCCCGGGGAAGACAAGGCTCAGCGCGCCGCGCTTGCCGGGCTCGGGCCAGCGAACGGTCACTTCCTTCTGCTGGGTGAAGAATCGGATTGAGTCCTCGCCCCGCATCTGCAGGTCGGCGAAGGCCGAGCCGCGCGTCCCGCCGAACGAGAGATAGCCGGCGGGTACCGGGATCGGCACGTTGATACCGATCATCGGCACGTCGACCTCCAGCTCGAAACGGCGGG
>JBEKCH010000022.1:0-40202 GCA_050014975.1 Candidatus Limnocylindrales bacterium | reverse complement strand
CGGCCATCGACGCCTTCGGTTTCGACTTCTACAAGAGCGATCTGAGGTCGGGTGGCAACGCCGTCGTCTCGCCCACCAGCATCGTCCTGGCCCTTTCGATGTCCCAGGCCGGAGCCGCCGGCGAGACGGCCGCACAGATGGACGCCGTCCTTCACGGCGCCGCGGCGTCCGGGGATGGCAACGGGATCAACTCCCTGGACCAGGCGCTGGCCGGGTTCTCGGGCACGTACAAGGACGCCAACGGCACGGAGCAGCAGCTGACGCTGCGCATCGCCAACGCCCCGTTCGCCCAGCGCGGCCTGCAACTGCAGCAACCCTTCCTGGACACGCTCGCGTCGAAGTACGGAGCGGGCCTGCGGCTCGTCGACTTCGCGAACGACCCGGCCGGCGCCTGCAAGCTGATCGACGGCTGGGTCAGCGACCAGACCGAGGGCCGGATCCCGAAACTGCTCGACAGCCTCGACCCGTTGACGCGACTCGTCCTGGTGAACGCCATCTACCTCAAGGCCCCATGGCAGACGCCCTTCGACGAGACCTTCACGACGAACGCGGCGTTCACGCGGTCCGACGGCTCGCAGGTCAGCGTTCCGACCATGAGCCTCGACCTGTCCGAGGGCCGTTATGCCTCGGGCTCTGGCTGGCAGGCGGTCGAGCTCCCCTATGCGGACCGCTCGCTGGCCATGACCATCGTGGTCCCCGACGACCTGGCCGCCTTCGAAGGCAGCCTCGACGCGGCTCGCTTCGCCCAGATCACGGCCGCCCTAGAGCCCACGTACCTGGATCTGACGCTGCCACGCTTCAAGATCGAGACGAAGTCCGATCTCCATTCCGCGCTGGAGCGGCTGGGGATGCCCCTGGCGTTCGATCCGGACCGGGCCGACTTCTCTGGCATCACGAGCCAGGAGCAGTTGTACATATCGAAGGTCGTCCATCAGGCCAACATCGCCGTCGACGAGAAGGGAACGGAAGCCTCCGCGGCAACGGCAGTGATGATGGTCGCTGGTCTGGCCCCATCCAACCAGGTGACCTTGCACGTCGACCGACCCTTTATCTTCGCCGTTCGGGATACCAGCACCGGGGCGATCCTCTTCCTCGGCCGGGTGGTCGATCCCTCTGCATAGCGGATTCACACCTCCAGAGGGTCCAACGCCTCCTCGCTGATGCGCCTTGGGTTGGCCGGCGCCTCTATTCGTGACGATCAGTAGCCGCTGCGGTTAGGGTAGCCGCGCTCGCTTTGCTTGCTGCCCTGCGTCTTCGGCAAGGGGCTATAGACCGTACTGCCTTCGCGTCAGGGCACCGAGGCCGGCCCGGTCGAGCAGGTCGAGTGGCGCCAGCATCGTGAGCTGCACCACTCCCGGCAGCCGGGCAATCTCGACGTCACCGCTGATCGTGCAGCGGTTGCGAACCTCTGACTGGCTGATGCCGAGTAATGTCGCCGCTCTCGCGATGGCGTTGTCGGCGGCATCGTTGATGGTTGCACCGGTGCCGATGAACTGGACCGGGGCGACGCCCGCCTGGATCTGCACGCCGTGGCGCTGGCCGAGCTTGCGCCCCCGCTCGATCTCCTCGGGAGTGAATGGCCGGGCGATCCAGGGCAGGTCCTCGGCGACCGGCAGCAGGACCGGCCCCTCGAGGTGCACGCCCTTCAGCACGTTCACCCTCACCTCGACCTCCGCCGTGATGTCGGTGGTGTGCAGCGCGAGCTCCCCGTCGCCCTCGTTGGCGTGCGAGTCGCCCATGTAGATCCCGCCACCGTCCACCTTGACCGGGACCACGAGGATGGCCCCGGCGCGCACCGAGTCGCAATCGAGGTGGCCGTCGGTGCGATGGTCCTTGAGCTCCTGCTCGGTCATGGCGAACTGGTGAGAGGCCCCGAGGAGGAACGAGCCGAAGTCGCCCGCGTTGTGGGAGTCGGGCATGTCCTTCGACGGAATCGTCCCGATGTTGCCGATGAACGAGCGCAGCCGCGAGAGGGTGCCGGGAATGGTGTGGGGTTCATACACCAGGATCGGGTGCTGCTCGCTGCCCTCGGGCAGGCCCGCGACCTCGCGAGCGTCGAGCGCGAACGCGTGGGCGACCCGCTCGTCGACGGTCAGGCCCATGACCCGGTCGTCGTCGAACGTGATCGTGTACCCCTCGTCGAACTTGAACGGGCTGCACTCGGCGCCGCATTTCGCGCATCGAACGGCGTCGGGACCGGTGCCCTGGAGGCGGGTCTCCGGCCAGAGCGTGCCGCACCCGGGGCACTTGCGGTCAACGAACGGGTCGCTCCCGAACGCGTCCGCGTTGGTGGTCATGGTCCCCGAGCTGGTCGCGCGGGAACGGACCTCGACCCTGTCGATGCTAATGGCTATGGCGTCGCCCACTCTGGCGCCCTCGACGGCAACCGGCCACGAGACCTCGTGACCTCCGGCGAAGATAGGCGTGATCATCGGGCCCCAGCAACCTGGTGGAGTCACGGTCCGGATTTGTCCGCCGTCTTTGACCGTCCCAGCGGTCCCGAGGCTCGGCCCGACCACGCCACGCGTGTACTTGGTCACGACGACCAGATCGGTAGACTCGACGATGGTACTCATGACGACCTCCTCACCCTTCATGGGCCGAGCCGGCCCCTTCTGGGTGGACTGCGCATGAGTATCCGCCGGTCGTCGGCGCAAGAGTCAGGGCCATTGGCATCGAAGTGCGGGTGGGCCGCAACGGCCCCGTGATCGCTCCGTCTACGAGCCCGACGCCAGGTGTGCCAGCGCGACGTAGTCAGGCTCGTTGCCCGGCTTCCACTTGATGCCGCACCCGAGGCTCGGACGCTGGGGCTCGGGCACGGGCGTGCCAGCCAGTACCGCATCGAGGGCGGCACGGAGGTCCCGCCCACTCACCGCGACGTCGTTGCCCGGACGGGCGCCGTCGAGCTGACCACGATACGCAAGCCGGCCGCCGGCATCGAAAAGGAAGAAGTCCGGCGTGCATGCAGCGTGATACGCCATCGCCACCGCCTGTGTCTCGTCGTACAGGTAGGGGAACGTGAACCCGAGAGTGGCCGCCATCTCGGCCATCTCCGCAGGGCCGTCCTGGGGGTATTGGGCGACGTCGTTGCTGCTGATCGACACCACGCCCACACCCCGTGCCTGGTATTCCCGGGCGAGCCGGACGAGTTCGGTCGCGACGTGCTTGACATAGGGGCAGTGGTTACACAGGAACATGACGAGCAACGCGGGGCTGCCCGCGAAGTCTTCCCGCGAGACGACGCGCCCCGTGGGGTCGGGGAGCTGGAAGCCTGGGGCGGCGGTGCCCAGCGGAAGCATTGTCGACGCGGTTGCGACCATGGCCTTGCCTCACGTTCAAGTGCGAGCTCAGATCGGGCGACTCATGCGCCATCTATTCTCCCCCAGGGGCGCGTCGTCGACAGGCCCGGTGCCGGTCAGTCGGCGCTCAACATCCGCTCAACACGGCCACTCAAAGGTGCCGCCCCAAGCCTTTCGGGGGGCTAGCATCGTGTCGTGAACCTGTGGCGAACCAGGCTTCCCGGACGCGCGGATCTGGTCGGAGTGGCCGCGCTGGCCCTGGCTGCGCTCGGCGCCTCCACGGTCACGATCGCCCTCCTGCGAGCCGGCATCCACGTGACCTACCCGGCGCCGGTATACCTGCTGGCCGTGCTCGCCGTCGGCATGAGGTACGGCACCGTGCCGGCGATGCTGACCTCGGTCGCGGCGTTTCTGCTGTACGACTTCCTCTTCGTCCAGCCGCTGTTCACGCTCACCATCAGCAGTCCCGACGAATGGCTCAACCTGCTCCTGCTGCTGGCCGTGGCCGTGGTCATCGGTCGACTGGCGGCACTCCAGGCGGAGCGGGCACGGGAGGCGGCGGACCGGGCTCGCGAGGCAGAAGGCCTCCACGCCATCACCGGCGTGCTGGCGGCAACCCGGACGGTCGCCGAAGCAGCGCCCGCGGTCGTGTCGCGGCTGGGGGAGATCACGGCCATGGACCGCGTCTGGGTCAGCCTGGGCGCAAGCCCGCCCGAGGAACGGACCCTCGCCGACACGGCGCCTACCGAGCCGCTGCCGGTGCCGGGCTGGCAGGTGGTCCTGCAGCGGCGGCCGGACGGGCAGATGCGGTGGATTCGGGCGCACGTGGCGACGGGAGGCGCGCGGCGCGCTCCGCGCGCCGCGCTGCATCGGGTCCGCATCGAAGTGGCGGGCGAGATGCTCGGCTCGCTGTGGGCGCTCCGGGCGCGCAACGAGCTCGAGCCCGACCGGGCCGAGACCAGGATCCTGTCCGCGGCGGCCGACCAGCTCGGCCAGGCCGTCGTTCGCGACCGCCTGGCGCAGGAAGCGACCAGCGCCGAGATCGCCCGCCAGAGCGATGCCCTGAAGACGGCCCTGCTCGACTCCGTCTCCCACGACCTGCGCACGCCGCTGGCGACGATTCGGGCCGCCGCCGGAAGCATGCTCGACGAGTCGGTGAAATGGTCTGAGCAGGATCGCCGTGAGGCCTTCCAGGCGATCGACATGGAGGCCGAGCGGATGGGCAGGCTCGTCCGGAACCTGCTCGACCTGAGCCGGATCGAGGGCGGCGCCCTCAAGCCGGAGCTGGAGCCGTGCGACCTTGACGACGTGGTCCGTCGGACGGTCAGGCGAGCCCGTGCCGATCCGAGCAAGCACATCCTCGTAGACCTGCCCGACCCCATTTCGCCAGTGCTCGTGGACGAGCTGTACCTGGGTCAGGTTCTCGCCAACCTGCTGGAGAACGCGGTCCGGTACGGCGGGGACACGATCCGGGTGCGCGGCTGCGAACGGGCCGACGGGCTGATCGAGGTCAGCGTCGAGGACGATGGCCACGGCGTGCCGGACGCGGCCCTACCGCACCTGTTCGAGAAGTTCTACCAGGCCGGAGCGCCGGGCGAGGCGCAACGGCGCGGGATGGGGATAGGCCTGACCGTCGTCGAAGGCCTGACGCGGGCGATGCGGGGCGAGGTGGAGGCGTGCCGTAGCGAGCTCGGCGGTCTGCGGGTAGACGTTCGGCTCCGCCCGGCATTCGTCCCCCAACAGGCGGCCGATCCCGCGGCCGCGACGCCGCCGGGGCAGACGGCATGAGCGGGCCCGCGCTTCTGCTCGTCGAGGACGAGGACGGCGCGCGACGGACGCTGGCCGAGTACCTGAGCCGGCGCGGCTACGACGTCTACGAGGCAGCCACGGCCCACGATGCGATGCGCCTCTGGGACGCCCACCGTGCCGACCTGGTGCTGCTGGACCTGGGCCTGCCCGATCTGGACGGCGTGGACGTGATCAGGCGCATTCGGCGCGAAGCCACGACGCCCATCATCATCCTCTCGGCCCGCGGCGACGAGCGCGACAAGATCGGCGGCCTCGAGGCGGGCGCCGACGACTACCTGACCAAGCCCTTCGCCACGGACGAGCTGAACGCCCGGATCCGAGCCGTGCTGCGGCGCGCGGGCGGCCCCGACGCCGACGCGCAGGGCTGCCTGCGGCTGGGCCCGATCGAGCTGGACCAGGTGCGCCGGGACGTCCGGGTCGCCGGCGAGCTGGTCCGCCTGACCCCACGCGAGTACGAGCTGCTCAAGGTGCTGCTCTCAAACCAGGGCCGCGTCCTCACCAAAGCCCGGCTGCTGCGCGCCGTCTGGGGTCTGGCCTACGCCGAGGAGAGCGCCTACCTGCACGTCTACGTCAATCGGCTGCGCCGCAAGCTCTCCACCGTCGAGGGCGTCTCGATCGAAGGCCTGATCGAGACCGAGCCGGGCATCGGTTACCGCGTCGCCGACCACGAATCGTTGCCCGAAACGCGGCGGTCAGGAACCGCCTGACCGGGCAAACGGTCAGAGGTTCAACTCCGTTCGAGCAGGCAGGATCAACCGAGGACTTGGTGCCCTCGGGGCTAGGGCCTTTGGCCGGCTCCCAGAGCTACTCACTTTCCGAAGCTGCCTGTGTCGACGCCTCGGGCCGCAACAGACCCTGTCTTGGTGCTTGCGAAGCTCTTGGCGACCGCGGAGGCGTCGACCCTGGACTAAAGGTCCCCTGCCTTCCTCCTGTGGCCGTGACTGTCACTGTGCGGCGGACTGACCGCAAGGCTCGCGGGGTCGTTGCGACGCGGCCGTTGAGGGATAGGATGGAGATCGTCCTGGGCCGGATTCGGCTGCAAGTGGAGGCGGGACCGACCGGGCCCGATCGGTGTACTGCTGCGGCCTCGAGTTGCACGGCCTCCCAAGAGGAGGTGCTCGGGGCCCGGGAGGGAGACGATGACCACCGGGTTCGGTTTCTGCCCCAACTGCGGTGCGCCCCGCGCGACCGCGGACCAGCGCTTCTGCCCCTCATGCGGTGCAGCGACGGCATCGCCAGCCCCAACTCCTCCGCCGACGGCCCCGCCCGCCGGGATGGCGTGGGCCCCGGCTCAAGCACCGCCTATGCCGACTCCAGGCGCACCCACCGGTGGAGCGAAGCCACTCCTGACCGTCAGAGGTTTCGCCGTGACGCCTGTGGTCGCGTTGGTTGGACTGGCGATCGTGGTGGCGGGAGCGCTCATGTACGGTCTCGGGGGCTTTGGTGGCTCGGCGCTACCCAGCGAGCTACAGGGTCGATGGATAACGTCGCTCGATACGGGCGATCAACAAGCCTTCGTCTTCCGTGGGGGCTCGATAGAGTTCGACTACATCACCGCCGGCGGCATCACCAACACGTGGACGACAAATGTCACCAAGTCGTTCACGACGTCGAGCGGCGTCAACATCATCGAGACCGATGGGCCCAACACCTTCGCCTGGTATGTGAAGGGCAGTTCCTTGTATCTCGATTGGGGCGTACCAGAATCCGACCTGCTCAATCTCGACTCAATGTGGTGGCAGACATCAGGGGACATCTACACGAAGTACTAGAGTGAACGGCCCCCGGGATGCAGCGCCAGCCCGGGGCCTCGAACTCACGGTCGGGGGCTGAAGCCTCCTGGCGCCCGGGTCGAAGCCGTCGTGATTCAGGCGGTCAACCCAGGAGACTCGATCTGCGTTTGGCTTGCACCCCTGACGATCACCCGTAAAGTGTCGGGCTGACTCCTCTCGCTCCAACCACTTATGGGTGGAGTTCTGCGACAGTGGTCTGGTCGCCCGGGGAGAGGATGCTCTGGCGTCCGGGACGACCTCAGCACACTACTTGGATCTGTTCCGTCGTCGTCTGTCGTCTAAGGAGGCTCACGAGCAGGGCGGTGGAGAGGCGAAGTTCGATGGCTCTCCATTGGCGGGCTGCGTTCCCGAGCACAACCAGAACGCATATGGAACGGTGTACGAGCGTCGCTGGCCCGACGAGTCGTATGTGATGATCAGCCCGGAGCCGCCGCCCAGGCTGCCCGATGATCGTGATATCTGGATGGCGAGCTCATAGTCGCTTGTCGACGTCGCGAATTGCTCAGGCGTCGGGCACACGGCATCGATCACTTGAGGTCCGCCCACGACGAATCCGTCGCCGATATCGGCCAACGGCGTCGACGTGCTCCCGATCAAGTTTGCATGCTGGGTGGCCGGATTCGGGCGCACGGCGAAGGCCTCGATCGACACATCTCCGTAGGCACCGCTAAACGCTACGTCCGTCACGGTCACGCTTCCGCGTGCCGAGATGCAGAGCATGATGTCGCCAACTGTCATGGACTGGCCGTTCTGATTGCCACCCATCACCAGCTCAGAGGGGGCCGGCGGGTCCTGCCCGGGCACGCGGAGATACGGGCCCGACGTCGAGCATCCACCCACAGTCACGACGGCCAGCCAAACCAGCGCCAGGGCCCTCGGGTGGTTCATGCTGGGGCCGCCGGCTGAGTCATGCGTACGTGTGGGCTTCGACCCGGGCCGACGGGTTGGCCCCGGCACTAGTTGAGCCGCACAAGTGTGGAGTGCTGTTTCAATCTGGACTTCTCTTCCGACTTTGAATTCCACCCGGCCTGGGCCGAGAGCTTGCCAGAGAGTCCATATCCGGCGGGCGGGCTTCTGCTCAGGTCTACTACTCTGCCGTCTTCGCGGTGCGTACGCCACCAAGAATCAGCAGGCTTCCAACTGATATCACCACAACCGCGAAAACCGCAAGCGGGAACAGATCCGGAGATGCGCAGCTGGTCGTTGCCGTCTGGGCGCACGGATTTGCCACGTGGATGGCGATCAGCAGGAGCCAGCAGGCTCCCGCCCCGAGCAGCAGGCTCCCGAGGGCGAGCCAGCGACTCGGGGAAGACAGCGACCAGACAAACGCTACGGCTGCCGCAAGCAGCGCGATCGTCTGGATCTCCAGGAGCAGAAGACCGATAGCCGCCCCGAAGACGACACCCGCAAGAGCGCGACTCACAAGAATCATGCAGTCCTTCCTGACGGAAGCAGATCCGCTACAGGTTAGGTCGTTTGGACCAGCTCGGAGTTCCCACAGAGGCAAGCACTCGCCGGCGGTAGTGGAACGCTGGATAGGTCCCCATCGACCGGTAGCGACCAAGTCGCCGTGTGTCAAGGCTGATTATCGCCTCGACCCTGTCATGCGGGTAATCGCAGCTTGCCGCCGTTGGCTTCGTCGCCCGTCGACAGAAGCGGGATGGGTCGAGCATGCTGTACCCCATGAGAACCGTCCCCGATGCACCCTCGCCGAGCGCTGATGCTCCGAACGGCAGATGGGCTCGGCTCAGACGGCGGCTGATCCCGGGGTCTCGGTGGCCCGTGATCGACCCGGCTGAGCCCGGGGAGATACCGGTCTCGTCGCGGGACCGATTCAAGATCGCCGGCCGGCCACCCGGCCCCCCGTTCCGCCCCTCCAGGCCGGAGGATGTGCCGGCGCCGGCGCGGTCCGCGCTGGAAGTGGACTGCGGACCGCTCTCCCTCGAGCGCCTATTCGTCGTCCCGAAGACGACTCGTCTCGTCTCTCCCAGGGATTGCGTCATCACACCGGCCAGGGTCCTCGGTTTCGGCACGCAGGTCGTCGCCCTGTGGGTTGACGACTGCCCCGGCGGTCGGGTCATATCTATTCCCATCGATCGGCTGATCGCGGTCGACAATCGCTCGATCCTGCTCTACGGCCGGTTGCGGCTCCTGTCCCCGGGAGCCGAGCTCGTCGTCCGGTACAACTCGGTCTACCGGGACGAGCTGCAGGAGAACCTGCGCGATCTCCGAAGCCAACTGGCACGCAAGGAGTTCCCGGTCGAATCCGGATTCCTATGGCTCGATCCTGGGAACGAGCAGATGCGACAGTCCGACCTGCCGTTTCGGTGGCAGGTCGTGCTGGACTATCCGACCGTTCGGCCCAACCTGCGCGAGCCGGTCGTGATCGCCGTCGGCGACGTCGCCAGAATCCGCCGTGGCCGTACGGGTCCGCCCTCCGGCGTCGCCGTCCTGGGGTCGAGGGAGCTGGTGATCGCGAACGAGCCGTCCGACAGCCTCGGCTTCGCCCGGTATGGAATCGATCTCCTGGCAGTGCCGCGTGAACGCCTGGACTCACTCGGCTGGGATGGCAGGTCTTTGACTGTGCACCTCGCCTCGAACCGCGGCGGGGTCGAGGGCTCCTCCTCCGTCGTGTTACCGCTCGATCCGCGCCTCGTCGAGGCGATGGGGCGAGCGTTCGGGGCCGCCGTGCAGTGGATCTGAGACGGGCGGTGTGAGGCTGGCCCTCTCACGCGAACTTGCGCAGGGTCTCCCGTCGATACGCCCAGGCGGCCAGCGCGAAGAGCGCCACGGTGTAACCAGCGAGCCAGGCGACGCTCACGAGCGTGCTCTCGTTGGCCGCCCCGATCGCGCCCCAGGCGAGCTGCGCGTAGTGGTAGGTCGGCAGCAGCGGGGCGATCGAACGCAGGAAGTCCGGCATCTGGTCGAGCCGGACGAACATCCCCGACGCGAAGGCGAGCCCGATGTAGGTCAGGTTCGCCACCGCGGGCGCCGCGGATGGGCCGGCCAGATAGGCGATGGCGAAGCCGAAGCCGATGAACGGAAGCGCCCCCGCCAGTAGCCGCCAGGCCAGGGAAACCCAGACGGGAGGCGCGAGTGCGATCCCACCGAGCCCCAGGGCGGCCGCAAACAGCAGGCCCATCGCGAGCGCCCCGAACACAAGCGCCCCGATGACCCGGGCGGCGAGGTACACCCAGCCCGGAAGGGGCATGGCGCGCATCAGCAGGTCGACCTTCTGGCCTCGCTCCATGGCCACGGTCACGCCGAAGTTGAAGACCATCACGCTGCTCACCGCATACGCGCCCATGGCCGCGAGCATGTAGGCTCCGACGCTGATGGAGCCCTGCCACGTCTCCCGCGCATGGGGCAGGACGAAGAAGACCAACATCATCAGCGGCATGAGCAGCCCCGTCATGCTGACCGCCGGCGTTCTCCAGAAGACCCTCGCCTGGGCTCGCGTCTGCGCCCAGAGCATGGGGAGCAGGGCCGGCGTCCCGGCCGCGCGTGCGCCCACCTGCACTGAGGCTCGCGGCCGCTTTGCGATCGTGCTCACTGTCGTACCTCCCGCTCGCCCGTCAGGCTCAGGAACGCCTCCTCGAGATCGGCTCCAACCACCTCGAGATCCCGGACGCGAACGCTCCTCGCGAAGAGCGCGCTCAACGCGGCCTCGGGCTCGGTGCTCAGGAACCGCACGAGCCGGCCCGAGTCGCCGGGCGCCTCGTCCTCCGCGCCGGCCGGCCGTTCGCCATCCAACACCAGTCCGCAGACGGGCAAGCCCGCGAATGCGGCCGCATCGAGCGGATCGAGCGAGCGGAAGCTCACCCGCTTGCCGGCGACGCGCGCCTTAATCGCCGCCGGCGTGTCGTCGGCGACGAGGCGCCCGCGGTCGATGACGACCACCCGCCGAGCGAGCTGGTCTGCCTCGTCCATGTCATGGGTGGTGAGCACGATCGTCTTGCCCGCCCGGGAGAAGCTCCGGATCGTCTCGAGGAAGGCCCGCCGGGAGGCGACGTCCATCGCCGCCGTCGGCTCGTCGAGGAAGAGCGCGTCCGGGTCGCCGCAGACCGCGAGCGCGAAGTACAGCCGTTGTCGCTGACCGCCGGATAGCTTTGCTGCCGCCGTGCGCGCCTGCGCATCGAGCCCCGCGAGACCGATCGCAGCAGAGGCGTCGAGGGGCGCCGCATAGTACGAGCGGAAGAGCTCCACGAGTTCGCGCACCGTTAGCTGGCCGGGCACGCCCGACTCCTGCAGCATGACCCCGCGACGGGACCGAGCAGCCCGATCGGCGGGCGGGAGGCCGAACAGGCGAACCGTGCCCGCAGTCGCGTGTCGCAGCCCGAGCATGCAACTGATCGCCGTGGTCTTGCCCGCGCCGTTGGGCCCCAGGATCGCCACGAGCTCGCCCGGCTCGATCGTGAAATCGAGCCCGCGAAGGGCCTCGGTGCGTCCGTAGACTTTGTGGACCCCGATGAACTCCACGACCGCACCGTTCGCGCCGTGGTACGTGGCCAGGTTCACGCGCCTCCTTTCTCCCGGTCGTCGGCGAAACCGTGACCGTGTTATGCTACTATCCGCACGACGACGTACAATAACGCATAGATAGCAGAAAGTCAACTACCGTGCGCAAAAAACGACAACTCGACGATCCACGGACGCTGGGCGAGCCTGTCAAGGGTGCCGTCGTGTTCGCCTTCGGCATGGTCGGTCCCGGCCGTTCCGCGATTCCCGGCCCGGCGCTGGTGGCGATCCTGGGTGCGCTCGGGTTTGGCGAGCCCACCGCGCGGGCGACGATTTTGCGCATGCGCCGGGATGGACGCCTGACGTCGACCCGGCGCGGTCCGGTCGTCCTCTACGAGCTCACGGCGCCGTCGCGGGCCCTCAGCGACGAGGTGCTGCGACCGGTGGTGGGCGAGGGCGCGGCGTGGGATGGCGTGTTCCATGCCCTGCTGTTCTCCATCCCGGAGCGCGGCCGCGCCTACCGTGATGCGCTTCGCCGCACGGCCGTGCTGGCCGGGTTCGGACTGCTTCAGCCGGGCGTCTTCGTCACTACCGACGCGCGCCGGTGGGCTCGTATCGAGCCCTTGTTGCAGGGCGCGCCGGCGGGGAGTCGCCTCATGCGCGGCGAACTCCGCCTGACACTGGCGGACGCCCGTGCGGCTGCTGCCGAAGCGTGGCCGCTGGGAGAACTCGGGCGTCGCTACCGGGAGCAGATCGCCCAGCTCGAGCGCGTCGCGGCAGAGTGCCGGGCACACCCGCCGATCGGCGCCCTCGCGCTGCGCACGCTGTGGGAGGCGATGGCCCTGGTCTTCGGCACGGCCGTCGAGGACCCGGCACTGCCGGCCGAGCTGCTGCCGGCGGACTGGCCGGGCGACGAGATCCGCCAGTCCGTGGCCGCCGCCTCGATGGCTCTGGGTCCGGCCGCCCAGGCGTACCTGCGCAATCTCATGCCCGAGGCGGGTGCGTAGGCTCGGGCGACTCCCCTACCGGCGACCGGAGACCGGTGAGCTGTTCAGTCGCCGGCCTGGAGCCTGCCGTAGAGGAACGTCACGCCATACAAGGGGCCGGGAACCTACGCCGACGCTTCGACCTTCCAGGACTCCGTTGAGCTCGACGCCAACGGCGAGGCGTTCGACCCGGTGACGGCAAAGCGTGATGTCGATCACGGTGAAGGCCGATGGTTCGGGCTCGGCGACGTTCCAGAACCTGCAGGATGAGTACACCGGGGCGGCTGTCAACGGCACCGAGACCTGGACCTGCAGCTGAACGTCCGAGAGCGGAGGCCGCGGCCATCCTGTCGGCCCCAATGCTCCACGGCCCGGCCGGGCAGTCGAGCAGGCATCGCGCAGTCCTCTTCGTGGACCCCTGCAGCCCATCGGTGAGCCGGAGACTATCCTTAGGACAAAGTCCGAACCTGCAGTGACCATGGGAGGCACTTCCAATGACCCAATTGCTCCAGACCCGTCCGACGGGGGAGACCGCCAAAGTGGCCAAACCGCTCCAAGAAACCCTGGTCGAGCTCATCGATCTCAGCCTGCAGGCCAAGCAAGCCCACTGGAACATCGTCGGCCCGAGCTTCAAGGCAATCCATCTCTTCCTTGACGAACTGACCGATCAGTACCGCGACTGGTACGACGAGGTGGCCGAGCGCCTCGACGCCATCGGCGTCTCTCCCGACGGGCGCATCGCGACCGTAGCCGCCGGTACGCCGTTGGAGCCGCTTCCTGCGGGTCAGCTGCGCGATCAGGACGTGCTGGCCTTCTTCGACACGCGGGTCACGCTCGTCGCCGACCGAGTGCGGGCGCGGCTTGAGCCAGTCGGGGCGCACGACTTGGTCAGCCAGGATCTCCTGGTGGGCATCGCCCACGGGCTGGACAAGCAGCGCTGGATGATCCGCGCCCATCGCGCCTGACTGACAGCCGGCCGATCCGCCCGGCCCGCCCGATCCGCCCGTCGCGGCGCGCGCTGAGCGGGCCGTCGCGGCGCGCGCTGAGCGGGCCGCGACGCCGTCGTCAGGGCTTCACTTCGCCGGCCACGGGCTCGGTCGATCCTCTGCGCTGCAGCAATCGGGCCATCGCGTAGACGGCTCCGCCGATGAGCAGGACTCCGACGATACCCGCTATCTCATAGCCGATGGCCGCATGCCAGAGCGGCGCGTTTGCCCCCGAGAAGAACGGCAGCGGCAGGTTGTAGCCGGACAGAGGCGCGCTGAAGATGCCGGAAAGACTCTGCAGACCCGAGGGCACGTAGCCGAAGGCGGCCTTGACGTCCTCCGTCGACCCTTCGCCGTAGGCGAACCCGGGCGCGATCAGGCCGAGCGGCGCCACCACGGCCACCGCCACGAACGTCGTGCCCACCCTCTTGCTGCCGCGCGGCAGCAAGAGGTACGCCGCCGGAACGATCACCACGCCCACGATGGCCGTGACCAGCAGCATCGTGGCCACGGAGGGCCAATCCACGTGCGACCAGTCGACGCCCCACATGCGACTGGGATCGCCTCCGCCCTCCACGAGCCCGACGATGGCCAGAACTGCCACGGCCCCTGCCACGGCCGCCGCCACGAGCTGCCAGAGCGGGCGCCGGGACACCGTGCCCTCGGCGGGGGAGTCCGGAGCGAAGATGCGGCTCAGGCTCGTCAGGTACTCCGGGTGTCGCCGCTGCAGGTACGCGACTCCAAGGCCGGTGATCAGCGCCTCCACGATCGACGCGCCGAAGGCGTGCGCGGCCACCATCGCCGGGATCGCCTCGGACAAACCGTACGGGCTGTAAAGAGCGTGCCCGTTCTGGGAGAAGAAGATGGGCTCGATTCCGAGCTCGACGCCGACCGCAAAGGCGGCGACGGTGATGCCGACGTAGGAGCCCACGGCGGCCGCCACCGCCCGCCGGGTCGACAGGATGGGCGAGCCCGCGGCCAGCAGGCGGTACGTCCCGTAGCCGACGAACGGCAGGATGATGGCCATGTTCAGGCAGTTGGCGAAGATGGCCAGGATGCCGCCGTCGCCGAAGAAGAGGGCCTGCAGGATCAGGGCCGTACTGACGGCTATGCATGCGGCCCATGGTCCCAGGACGACGGCGATCAGCGTGCCCCCCACTCCGTGCGCGGTCGTGCCACCGGGAACCGGAACGTTGAACATCATGATCGTGAAGCTGAACGCCGAGAAGATCGCCAGCAGCGGCACCGTTCGGTTGTTGAGGACCTTCTTGACCTTCTGCGTCGCGATTGCCCAGACGGGGACTGTGACGACGGCGAGGCCCAGGGATACCGCCGGCGCAAGGTACCCATCCGGAATGTGCACGAGACATCTCCTGCGTGCCTGACGAAATAGGGACGCTATTGCAACACGTTGCGCTAGCGTCAGTCTACGTCGTTGCTCCAACCGCAACAATCGGAGGCGGGCACGGGTCCACCGCGGCAGCCGGCCTCGCAGGTCGGCCGGCGGCCAGCCTACAAACCGAAGCGAAGCAGCGCCGCCGCCCCCAGGACGAGCGAGTAGATCGCGAACGGCGTGAGCGTCCGCCTGGTGAAGTAGCGGCTCAGGAAGCGCACCGAGACGTAGGCCGCGATCGCGGCCGCCACGCTGCCCGCGAGGACCTGACCTCGCACGCCGTCGCCATTTGGACCGAGCAGGTCCGGCAGCTTGTACACGCCGGCCGCCAGGATGACGGGGGTGGCCAGCAGGAACGAGAAGCGCGCCGCGTCTTCGTGGTCGAGGCCCCGAACCAGGCCGGCCACCATCGTGATTCCAGAGCGGCTGATGCCGGCCAGCAGCGCGAACACCTGCGCCACGCCGACCACGCCGGCCTCTCGGAACTCGAGGCTGTCGAGGCGCCGATCGCCCGACGGGGTCTGCTGGTGCGCGGCGACGACGGCCCGAACCTCGGCGCGCCGGCGGATCCGCTCGCCGGCGAGGAGGACGACGCCGTTGACCATCAGGAACCCGGCGGCCGCGACCGGCGTCGCGAACAGGACCCGCAGCTGGTGCTCCAGCAGGAGGCCGACCAGTCCGGCCGGGATCGTGGCCACGACGAGCAGCCAGCCCAGTCTTTCGCCTGAAGTCTCTATCCGGCGCCGCCGCAGCGAGCGAAGCAAGCCCCGGATTGTTCGGACCCACTGGTCGCGGTAGAAGACGGCCAGGGCCAGCGCCGTGGCGACGTGCAGGCCGACCAGGAACGCGAGGAAGAACGACTCCGGCGCGGACTGCGCCGCGACGACGTTGGACCAGCCGAAGAACGCGGGCAGGATCACCGAGTGTCCCAGGCTCGAAACGGGGAAGAGTTCGGTGACGCCCTGGATGAGCCCGAGGATGATGGCCTGCGCGTAGTCCACGCTCGTTCTTTCCGGATTGGGAAACAGCTGCCCCCGGGGCCAGCCCGGGGTGCCTGACTCTACCCGAATACCGGCGTCCGCACCGGCCACGGAGTGCGCGCCTCTCATGGCGACTCGTTTAGACGGCGTTTAGCGCTCCGACCGCCGGCCTCGCCACTTCCCTCTTGGGGTCGTGGCGATGCTGGGCTCATGAAACCGACCACCGCCACGGCCCCCGATCCGGCCGGGGAGCGGCTCGCGAGCGAGGTGGCCGACGTCCGGGCCTCGATTTCTCTGGTCCGCTCGGGCGTGGCCACGAGCATCACCCTGACCGGCCTGCGCTTCGGCCGGCAACTGGCAGACCGCCTGGGCGCGGTGGCGGCCCGCCAGGGCGTCCACCTCGAGGCCTCGTTCTGGCCGGAGGAAGACGGTGGCGATCTCCGCGTCACCCTGGCCCGCAGCCCCGACATCGCCAGCCCCACGGCAGGCGGTCCCGACGTGGGCGGCGAAACGGCGGCGACCAATGGCTGATTCGGCGCGGGTCCTGTTCGTAGAGGACGACGGCGTCCTGGCCGGCATCGTGATCCGGCATCTGCGAGCCCGCGGCCACGACGCCCGCGCGGTAGCTTCGGCCGAGGACGCCGTCGAGATGCTCCGGTCCGGCTTCCGCCCGACGGTCGTCCTGCTCGACATTAATCTGCCCGGCGTTTCGGGCTGGGACCTGCTCCGCGGTGGCGGCCTGCGGGCCGCCGGATCGCCCCCGGTCTACGTGGTGAGCGCCACTTCCGTGCCGCCGGCCCGCCTGCGCGAGTTCGGGGTCGCGGGCTTCCTGCCAAAGCCGTTCGCCGTCGCGACGCTCATCGAGATCGTGGAGCGCGAGCACAGTGACGCCGAGGGCGCCGAAGGCCCCGTCCCCCAGGGAGGGCTAGATGCTTTCTGACCCGGCGATGATCGTCCTCATGACGGCCTGTCTGCTGTTCTTCTTGGGCCTGATCTGGCTCTGCGACAGGTTGGCCCGATGAACGGCCAGGACATCCTCGGCGGCCTGATCGCCATCTTCCTGGGCATCTACCTGCTCTATACCCTCCTGCGGGCGGAGAGGTTCTAGGTGATCCCCTCGCTGCCCGGGCTTCTCCAGGCCTTCAGCCTCTTCGCCGCCGCCATCCTCCTGGCGCGACCGCTCGGCGGCTACATGCGCAGGGTGATGGAAGGCGAGCGGGTCTTCCTCTCGCCGGTCCTTCGGCCGGTCGAGCGCGGCGTCTACAAGGTCCTCCGCATCGACGAGACCGCCGAGCAGCGCTGGACCTCGTACGTGGTCTCGGTGATCCTCTTCTCCTTCGTCTGCATCCTGGCCCTCTACCTGCAGCAGCGCCTGCAGGCCTCGCTGCCACTGAACCAGGGCGGCGTGCCGGGCATCGGCCCGGTCGCGCCCGATCTCGCCTACAACACGGCCGTCAGCTTCGACACCAACACGAACTGGCAGAACTACTCCGGCGAGACGACGATGACCTATCTGACCCAGATGGCCGGCCTCGCCGTTCGCAACTTCGTTTCGGCCGCCACCGGTATCGCGATCGCGATCGCCCTGACCCGCGGGCTCGTCCGCAAGCTGTCGCCGACGATCGGCAACTTCTGGGTCGACTTGACCCGCAGCACGCTCTACATCCTGCTCCCGATCTCGTTCGTGGCCGCCCTCTTCCTCGTCTCCCAGGGCGTGATCCAGACCTTCGCGAACTCGATCACCGTCCACACTCTCCAGGGGGCCCTGCAGACGATCCCGCTCGGTCCTGTCGCCTCGCAGGAGGCGATCAAGGAGCTGGGCACCAACGGCGGCGGCTTCTTCAACGCCAACTCGGCAGACCCGTTCGAGAACCCGACGACGCTCTCGAACTGGTTCGAGATGCTGCTCATCCTGCTCATCCCGTTCGGCCTCACGAACACCTTCGGTCGCATGGCGGGCAATGCACGCCAGGGCTGGGCTCTCCTGGCAGTCATGGTCATCGTGCTGAGCGTCGGCTCGTTCGTTGCCATGGCCAGCGAGGAGCGCTCCAACCCCTCCATCCCGGCCGCGGTCGCGGCGGAAGTGAACCAATCGGCCGGCAACATGGAGGGCAAGGAGACTCGCTTCGGGCCCGACACCAGCGCCCTCTTCGCGACGGTCACCACCGGAACGAGCACGGGTGCCGTGGACTCAATGCACGACAGCTTCCTGCCGGTCGGCGGCATGGTGCCGCTGTTCAACATCGAGCTCGGCGAGATCACTCCGGGCGGCGTTGGCGCCGGCCTCTACGGCATCCTGGTCTTCGCCATCATCGCGGTCTTCATCGCCGGTCTGATGGTCGGACGGACGCCCGAGTTCCTGGGCAAGAAGATCGAGGCCTACGAGATGAAGATGGCGATGCTCGTCGTCCTCTTCCTGGCCTTCAGCATCCTCTTCTTCTCGGCTCTGGCGACGGCTACGACGGCAGGCAAAGCCGGGCCGCTCAACGGCGGCCCCCACGGCTTCAGCGAGATCCTCTACGCCTTCTCGAGCATGACCGGCAACAACGGTTCGGCGTTCGCCGGGCTGTCCGGCAACACCCTCTTCTACAACGTGACCGGCGCCTTCGCCATGATGCTGGGGCGCTACGCGATGATCGTGCCCATCCTGGCGATCGCGGGCTCCATGGCCGCCAAGCGCCGCGTGGCCCCGTCGCTGGGCACCTTCCCAACCACCGGCCCGATCTGGGTCGGCCTGCTGATCGGCGTGATCATCATCGTCGGCGCACTGACCTTCTTCCCCGCGCTGGCACTCGGGCCGATCGCCGACCAGCTCCTCAACAACGCCGGGAGACTGTTCTGATGGCCTTCGAGGTCGTCGGCGGCTTCCGCTGCAGGCTCCTGCCGATGTCGGTGATCGACACCGCACGCGGCACTCGCCGCCTGGCTCGCGAAGCCCGCCAGGCGCAGGCCGCCGGCAGCCCGCGCAAGCGGGGCATCTTCGACCCGAAGATGCTTCGCGGAGCGCTCGGGCCGGCCGTCGGAAAGATGAACCCGCGCGAACTCGCGAAGAACCCGGTCATGTTCGTCGTCGAGGTGACGGCGGCGCTGGTGACCGTGATCTTCATGTCCGACCTGCTGGGCTTGAGCAAGGGCGCCCCCGGCGAAGTTGGCCGAGCGCCGGCCTTCGAGTTCCAGATCGCGGTCTGGCTGTGGTTCACGGTCTACTTCGCCACGTACGCCGAGGCGCTGGCCGAAGCGCGCGGCAAGGCCCAGGCTGCGACGCTGCGCAAGACCCGCTCGGAGACGATGGCGCACCGCCGCTGCGAAGACGGCACTTTCGAGGACGTCGGCTCCTCGGCGCTCCGCTGCGGCGACATCGTCGTCGTACGGGAGGGCGAGACGATCCCCGGCGACGGCGACGTGATCGAGGGCGTGGCCTACGTCAACGAAGCGGTGATCACCGGCGAGTCCGCACCCGTCCTCAAGGAGCCGGGCACGGACATCCGGAGCAGCGTCACCGGCGGTACGACCGTCACCAGCGACACTCTCACGATCTCGGTCACCGCCAACCCGGGCGAAACCTTCCTCGACCGCATGATCGCGCTCGTCGAGGGCGCGAAGCGACAACGGACGCCAAACGAGATCGCCCTCTCCATCCTGCTCTCCGGTTTGACCATCGTCTTCCTGCTGGCGACGGCGACGCTGCGGCCCTTCGGCCTGTATGCCGGTGCGCCGCTCGGGATCGTGGTCCTGGTGGCTCTCCTTGTCTGCCTGATTCCGACCACGATCGGCGGTCTGCTCTCGGCCATCGGCATCGCCGGCATGGACCGCGTCGCCCGCTTCAACGTCCTGGCCATGAGCGGCCGGGCCGTGGAGGCGGCCGGCGACGTGGACGTGATCCTGCTCGACAAGACGGGCACGATCACCTTCGGCAACAGGCTGGCGGCGCGGATCGTGGCCCTGCCCGGCGTGACCGAGCTCGAGGCCCTCGAGGCGGCGCTTCTGACCTCAGTCGAAGACGACACGCCGGAAGGCCGGTCGGTCGTGGAGCTGGCGCGGCGGCGCCTGGCCGAGATCGGGTCCGATGGCCCGGGCGCCGCTGCGGCGGTGTCCTCCCTGCCGGAGATCGCCACGGTGGTGCCGTTCAGCGCGGAGTCACGGACCAGTGGCGTCATCCTCACCGACGGCACGGTCATTCTCAAGGGAGCCGTGGACGCCATCGTGGCAGCATTGGACGTCGAGGCGCCGGCGGAGCTGAAGACCCTCGCCGACGAGATCTCGTCGCTCGGCGCCACGCCCCTGGCAATCCGCCGCGACGGCAAGCCGCTCGGGACGATCGAGCTCAAGGACACCGTCAAGCCCGGCCTGAAGGGGCGCTTCGACGAGCTGCGCCGCATGGGCATCCGGACGGTCATGGTCACCGGGGACAACCCGCTGACCGCCAGGACGATCGCCGCCGAAGCCGGCGTGGACGACTTCATGGCCCAGGCCAGGCCCGAAGACAAGATCGCCCGAATCAGGGCCGAGCAGGCGGACGGTCACCTGGTGGCCATGACCGGGGACGGCACGAACGACGCCCCGGCGGTCGCCCAGGCCGACGTCGGACTGGCCATGAACAGCGGCACTTCCGCCTGCAAGGAAGCGGCCAACATGGTCGATCTGGACTCGGACCCGACCAAGCTGATCGAGGTCATCGCCATCGGCAAGCAGCTGCTCATCACCCGGGGCGCGATCACGACCTTCTCGATCGCCAACGACGTGGCCAAGTACTTCGCCATTCTGCCGGCGATGTTCACCGTGGCCTACCCGGAGCTGAACTCGCTCAACATCATGGGCCTGACGAACCCGCAGAGCGCCATCCTGTCCGCCGTCATCTTCAACGCCCTGATCATCATCACCCTGGTGCCGCTGTCTCTCCGCGGCGTCGCCTACCGGGCCGCGCCCGCGGCCGATCTGCTGCGCCGCAACCTGCTCATCTACGGCGTCGGCGGCATCCTCGCCCCGTTCCTGGGCATCAAGGCGATCGACCTGCTCATCACCGCCATCCACCTGGCGTAGGAGTTCCCGATGCGAAGCTTCATCCGAACTCAGCTCTGGCCGGCGGTGTCGATCCTGCTGGCGTTCACGGTCATCACCGGCCTGATCTACCCGGCCGTGGTGACGGTCATCGCCCAGGTCGTCTGGCCCGGCCAGGCCAATGGCTCGATGATCGTGGTCGACGGCAAGACCGTCGGCTCGAGCCTGATCGGCCAGGCCTTCGACGCGCCGCAGTATTTCTGGGGCCGGCCCTCGGCTGCCGGCGCGAACGGCTACGACCCGACTGTCTCCGGCGGATCGAACCTCGCGCCCACCTCGAAGGCCCTGATCGACGCGATCACCCAACGGGTCGACGCGGAACGAAAGGCCAACGGCGATGCACCAGTGCCGATCGAGCTCGTAACCGCCTCCGCGTCCGGGCTGGATCCCGACATCAGCCCCGCCGCCGCCGAGTACCAGGTGCCGCGCGTTGCGAAAGCGCGGGGCATGACCGAGGATGCAGTGCGTGCGGTCGTGGCCCGCCACACCAGCCAACCGCTGTTCGGCTTCATCGGCGAGCCGACCGTGCACGTCCTGGAGTTGAACCTGGACCTCGATGGGTTGTTGAAGTGACGATCGACTCGGCCGATCCCGGCCGACCCACCGGCGACCAGATGCTCGCCCGCCTGACGGCCGAGCAGAAGGCGGCGCGTGGCCGGCTGCGCGTCTACATGGGCATGGCGCCCGGCGTCGGCAAGACCTACAAGATGCTCGAGGAGGCCCACCGCCGCCACGACCGCGGCACGGACGTGGTCGTGGGCTTCGTCGAGACCTACGGCCGGCGCAACACCGTCGCGCTGCTCGATGGGCTGGAGACAGTCCCGCGGCGCCATATCGAATACCGCGGCGTGGCCATCGAGGAGATGGACGCCGACGCGGTCATCGCCCGCCACCCCGCCGTGGCCCTGGTCGACGAGCTCGCCCACACCAACGTCCCGGGCTCCGCGCGCGAGAAGCGCTGGATGGACGTGGACGCGATCCGCGACGCCGGCATCGAGGTCGTCAGCACGTGCAACGTCCAGCACGTTGAATCGGTCGCGGACGCGGTTGAAACGATCCTGGGCGTGCCGGTCCACGAGCGTGTCCCCGACGAGGTGGTCCGGGCCGCCGATGAGATCGAGCTGGTGGACATGAGCCCACACGCGCTGCGCCAGCGCATGCGCCACGGCAACGTCTATCCGCCAGAGCGCGCGGTCATCGCCCTGGAGCGCTTCTTCACGGAACCCAACCTGATGGCGCTGCGCGACCTGTCGCTGCGGTTCGTGGCCGGGCGAGCGGACCAGGAGCTGGAGGGCGCGGTCGCCAGCCAGGGCCTCAAGCTCGGGCCGGTCACGGAACGGGTCATGGCCCTCGTCGACGAGTCGACCGGCTGCCGGCGGGCGTTGCGGCGAGCCTCGTCCCTGGCCAGCACGCTCCACGCACCCTGGCTGGCCGTCGCCATCGAGACGCCCGCGATCCAGCAGTCGCGCGATCGGCGCCAGAACCTGCAGGCCAACGTGGACTACGCCGTCGACCTCGGCGCCGAGGTGGTCCGGGGCGAGGCCAGCGACCTGGCGCGGGGCCTTGCGGAGGTCATCGCCGAGCACCGCGTCTCCCACGTGGTCCTGGTCCACGAGCCGCGTCGCGGCCTCGGGGTGGGCCGCCCCTCCCTCGCGGACCGCTTGCTGGACGCGGTCCCGGGCCTCGAGATACACCTCCTGGGCGGGCCGGCGAAGACGCCGTAGGGGCGCTGTCGGCCCGGCGCCCTCCCCTACTCCGCGACGATGCGGTAGCCCACCCCGGGCTCGGCCACGATGAGCTTCGCGGCGGCGCCCGTTGGGTCGGCGGCGGCGAGCTTGCGCCGCAGGCGGCTGACGTAGACGTGGAGATAGTGGCCCTCGTCCGAGTACGCGGTGCCCCAGACGGCGCGGAGCAGCCGGCCCGCCGTCACGACCCGCCCCGACTGCGACAGCAGAACCTTCAGCAGCTCGAACTCGCGTGGGGTCAGCTCAACCTGCGTCGCGCCCACGCTGACCTCGTGGCGCGGCACGTCCATCACGACCGGACCGAGGCGCAGCCGGCCCTCCGTGTCGGCCTCCGGCCCGGCCGCCCGCCGGAGGACCGCCCGCATTCGGGCGTGCAGCTCGGACAGACCGAAGGGCTTGGTCAGGTAGTCGTCCGCGCCGGCGTCGAGAGCGGCGACTCGATCCTCTTCGCGGCCCCGCGCCGAGACCACGATGATCGGCGTCGTGGCCTCGTGCCGAACCCGGAGGATGACCGCCTGGCCGTCCAGGTCGGGCAGGCCCAGGTCGAGCAGGATGAGGTCCGGACGGCGGCAGTCCCACAGTCGCAACGCCTCGCGCACGTCGCCCGCCTCGTCCACCTCGTGACCCCGGGCGCGAAGGTTGCTCGCGATCGCGACCCGCGCCGCCTCGTCGTCCTCGACGATCAGGACGACCGCTCCCCCGTCGCTCACCTCGATTCGCCCGCGACTGAGGCGTCGGGCCTGCAAGCCTGCTGTCCCGGAGGTTCGACCGGCTGGCCCGGCTGTTCGACCCCCTCGGCCGCCTGTGCCGGCTCGACGGGCAGCCAGACCGCCACCGCCAGTCCGCCCAGCTCGCTCGCCCGCGCCTCTGCCGACCCGCCCATCGCCTCGGCCAGGCCGCGAACCACTGTCAGGCCGATCCCGGACCCGCCCTCGCTGCGCGAGCCCAGCCGTCGCGGTCCTCGGTAGAAGCGCTCGAAGAGATGGGCCAGTGCCGCAGCCGGGACGCCCGGGCCGGCATCCTCGACCACGAGCTCGACCCTCCCGTCGGACGGACAGCTGGCCGTCACGCGGATCCGCTTGCCGGCGGCGTGGCGAGCGGCGTTCTCCAGCAGGTTCGTCAGGATCTGGTCGACGAAGATCGCGTCCACGCGCACGGGCGGCAGATCCTCCGGGACCGAGACCTCCACCTCCGCGGGCGCGAGGGCCGGGGTCAGGCGTTCGACCACCGGATCGACCAGGTCGGCCAGGTCGTACAGCTCGAGCGACGGGTGCAGGGCTCCGCCCTCGATCCGGCTCAGATCGAGCATGTTGCGCACGAGACGGCTCAGGCGCTGCGCCTCCGCGTCGATCGAACCCGCGGCGGCGCGCTCCTCCTCCCGCGTCCAGTCGACGTCCGGGTCCATGAGGTTCCCGGCGGCCGCTCGAATCGCCGCCAGGGGCGTGCGCAGGTCGTGCGAGACCGAATCGAGCAGGGCCGACTTCAGCGCGTCTCCCTGGCGAGCCACCTCGGCCGCCGTGGCCTCGGCAGCGAGGCGGTCACGCACGACCGACTGGCCCAGCTGGTCGGCGGCGGCGGCGAGGAGCCGCGTGTGGGAGCGGCCCGGGAACGGGTCGCCGCGGACCCGTGTGGCCCACACCGAACCGATGGTCTCGCCGCCGGCCTCGACGGGGACGCGGAAGACGGTCACCGGCTCTTCGCGCTCGTGGGTGTGCTCAGGCGCGTGCTCGAGAGCGAGGTCGTGGCCCGGCTCGTGGGCATGCTCGTGGAGCCGGCCCACCGTATCGCGTACCCGCGTCCAGCTCGGCTGCGCCTCCGCCGAGCTGGAGTGGAGCACCCAGCGGGAAGCCAGCGGCGGTCGGGGCTCGCCTGGCCGGCTGTCGGCCACGACGCGCTCCTCGCCGGGCAACTCACCCAGGCCCACCCAGACGCGATCCATCTCGGCCTCGCGCGCCAGCCGGTTCGCCAGCAGCGGGGCCGCCTCCAGGGCCGTCGCGGCGTTCGCCGCGTCGCGGCTTAGGGCGAACATCGCCCGCGCCTCCGATGTCCGCAGCTCCGCCTCGCGACGGCGCTGGAGCTGCAATGCGCTGAGGCGGCCGATGGCGATGGCCACGACCAGGAACAGGAGCAGGTCGAGCCACTCCTCCGGCGCCGCCACGGAGAAGGTGTAGAGCGGCTTCACGAAGAAGAAGTCGTAGATGAGGAACGAAGCCACGGACGTGCCGACGGCCAGCCAGCTGCCGTATGCCATGCCGACGGCCACCACCGGCAGCAGGTAGACGATCGCGGCATCGGGCACCTTGAGCAGGTGAACGAGGACGAAGGCAAGCAGCGTCGTCAGGGCCAGCCCGACGCATGCGAACACAAGCCCTGCTGGTGACGGGCGATGCGGTCGCACGATCGAGATCGAGAAGGGCAACCTGCTCAGCACGCGCCAATGGTAGGCCCGGGGGCGCCCAGTGGCGAGGCAGGGCGGCGCCTGACAGGCGCAAAATCACCACACCGCCCGCGACCAGAATCCCCAAATCCCCCATACTCCTCGACATTCCTGGGGGAATCCAGGCCGGCGCGGCGGGCTCGAAGCTGCTTGACGTCCACTCGATAATGCTATTTACTATCAAACAGATGTGACTGTCATATGGCCCGGGCGTCACAGGCACGACACCTCGGGAAAGGAAGCCACCGCTATGGCTGCAACCGTAGCCCGCCGCTGGTGGGCGCTCGGAGCGATCACCCTCGCCATCCTGGCGATCACCCTGGACGTGACCGTGCTGACCGTGGCGCTGCCGACGCTGGCGGGGGTCCTGAAGGCGTCGGAGTCGCAACTGCAATGGTTCGTCACGGCCTACACGCTGGCACTCGTGGCGGGCATGCTGCCGGCGGGTCTCCTCGGCGACCGTTATGGACGCAAGGCCGTGATGGTCGCGGCCCTCGTCATGTTCGCGGCGGGTTCCGCCGGGTGCGCCTACGCGCCGAGCCCTGAAGTCTTCATCGCCGCCCGCGTCGTGCTCGGGCTCGCCGGCGCCGCCATGATCGTAATGGCGCTCTCAGTCATCACCGTGTTGTTCGACGAAGCGGAGCGGCCGCGGGCGGTCGGTATCTGGGGCGCTGCCAACTTCATCGGCCTGCCCCTGGGGCCCATTATCGGGGGCTGGATGCTCACCAATGTCTGGTGGGGCTGGATCTTCCTGATGAACGTGCCGGTCGCTCTGCTCGGCCTGGTCGCGGTGGTAGCTCTCGTGCCCGAGTCCCGGTCAGCCCAGCGACCCAGCATCGACTTCGTTGGTGTGATCCTCTCCAGCGCCGGCTTGGTGGCCGTGATGTACGGCGTCGTGCAGGCCGGGGAAAACGGCTGGGGCAGCTCGAGCGCGATCGTGCCGGCGGTCGCCGGGCTCCTGGTCCTCCTGGGGTTCGTGCTCTGGGAGCGCCGGCTCACCGAGCAGCCGGGAGGACAGCCGCTCATTGATCTGTCGCTCTTTCGTTCGCGCAGCTTCACCTGGGGGATGGTACTCACCGCGTTCGGTATCTTCGGGCTGTTCGGCGTCCTGTTCGCGCTGCCGCAATACTTCCAGGCCATCCTGGGTCTCGACCCGCAGGGGTCCGGCCTACGCCTGCTGCCGGTCATCGCCGGCCTGATCGTGGGCGCCGTGCCGGCCGATCGGGTCGCTGCCCGGCTGGGCGCAAGACTCACAGTCGCCGCGGGCTTCGCCGTGGTGATCGCGGGGCTGCTGGTGGGCGCGACGATGACCGCGTCGAGTGGCGACGGGTTCATCGCGGCCTGGACGTTCGTGGCCGGCGCCGGCGCGGGCCTCGGCTTCGCCACCTCCGCGTCGTCTGCCCTCGTCGAGTTGTCGGCCGATCGCAGCGGCGTTGGGTCGGCGCTCCTGCAGGCGATCATCAAGCTCGGCCCGGCCTTCGGCGCGTCGATCCTGGGCAGTGTCCTGAACTCGACGTACCAGGGCCAGGTGTCGCTGGCAGGGCTGTCTGTGCAGGCAGCAGCATCCGTGAAGGGGAGTGTCTTCGGTGGGCTCGCCGTGGCCAAACAGCTCAACTCACCGGATCTGCTCGCTTCTGTCCGCACCGCCTTCGTGGCCGGCATCGACGACGCGGTGCGGGTTGCCGCCCTCGTCGCCGTTGCGGCAGTCGTGCTCGCGCTGGTCTTCCTGCCCGCGCGCATGCGGGCCGCAGAGACCGCTGAGACGCCGCAGGTTCAACGGGCGGCGTGACGGTCGGCCGGGACGATGGGCGGTTGGGGGGCGAGCTGACGAGGATCGGCGCCTCGGTCGCCCGCTCAGTCCAGCTCGAGGGGCACGTTGAACCGCAGGAGAGCGGGTCGCCGCCCGGTCATCCGGATCTCGGTCAGGGCGCAGTTCCGCACCGTGGGAAACAGCTGCCGGTAATCACGGAGCGGCGCACCCAGGAGCTGGCACAACGCCAGCCGGATCACGGTGCTGTGCGACACGACGAGGACGCGGCCCTGCGGGTGAACGTCGGCGATGTCGTGCAGGCAGGTCACCACCCGCTCGACGGCCGCGACGGGATCCTCTCCTCCCGGCAGGTGATCGGCGACGGGGTCGATGCAGAAGGCCGCGAACGCTGCGGGAAACCGCTCCCGCATTTCCTCCGGGGTCCGTCCCTCTCCAGCGCCGAAGTCCAGCTCCCGGAGCCGGGCATCGACCTGCAATCGCAGGCCTGCCAGATCGGCGCACGGGGTCGCCGTGCCCAGCGCCCGCCCGAGCGGAGAGGACCAGACCGCGCAGAGCCCGGCCGAAGAAGCCCACGTCGCGAGTTGCGCCGCCTGCCGAAGCCCACGCGGGGAGAGCTCGACCTCCGACACCCCGGCGTACCTGTTCTCGCCGTGCCACATCATCTCGCCGTGCCGAACCAGGACGAGGTCGGTCATCGCTGCGCCCGCTCCCGGGCGTGCGCTGCGAGGGCTGAGCCCAGCCAGCCACGATCCTCGAGCTCGTCGACGAGGCGCACGTACGACGCCTCGAAGCGCCCGGCCGACCCCGCGCGCGGGTCGATCGTTACCCGGAGGCGCACCATCTCCTCGGCAACGTCGGCAGGGTCTCTACCGGGGCTGGCAGCGAGAGCGGCCATCCCCAGCGCGGGCTCCGAGTTGTCGGGAAGGGCGACCGGACGCCCGAGGATGTCGGCGCGGAGCTGGCACCAGTACTCGCTCCTGGTGGCGCCGCCGGTGAGGACAAGGTCCCCGTCGACCGGGGCGCCCAGAAGGTCGACGTAGTCGTAGCAGAGCCGCTCGACGTAGCCGACGCCCTGCAGAACGGCCGCGAACCGGTCCGCCTCGGAGCCGTCGCCTCCGAGCTCGAATCCCCGCGCCTGTGGCGCGACGAAGGGGAACCGCTCGCCTTCCGACACGAGCGGGTACGCCAGCGCCCCGGCGGGCTCGTGGGCGGAGGCGGCGCGATTGAGGTCGCCCAGATCGCGACCGGCGAAATCGCGGGCGATCAGGCCCGCACCGGTGCTCGAGGCGCCGCCGGGGAGCCAGTCCCCGTTCGGTGCCCGGTGTGAATAGACCACCCCGAGCGGGTCGTGGATGAGTTCGTGAGTCACGCCCTTGACGACCAGCGTCGTGCCCAGGACCGAGTTCCAGCGGCCGGGCCGCAGCGCTCCGGCGCCGAGCTGCGCCGCGCAGCCGTCGGTCATGCCCGCGATCACCGGCGTGCCGGCCGGGATGCCGGTCGCGGCAGCCGCGGCACGGCCCACCGCCCCGATGACCGTCCCCGATCGAACGAGATCCGGCAGCAGACCGGCCGGCACGCCGAGCGCGTCCATGACGTCGTTGGGCCAACGTTCCTCGATGAGATGCGCGCCGCTCTTGAGGGCGCTGCTCAGGTCGGCAGGCGCCTCACGCCCCACGAGGCGCCGGCTGACGAAGTCGGACTGGTGCGCGAGCCTGGCCCCGCGAGGCAGTTGCGGGTACGCCGCCAGCAGCCAGAGGAGCTTCGGCAGGGCCCAGAATGGCTGCATTCGGCAATAGCCCAGCTCGGCCCAGACCCGCTCGCCCGCGGCGTTGACTCGATCGACGTAGTCGGTGGCACGGCTGTCGTCGTACATGAGGCCCGGGGTCAGAGGCGATCCGTGGCGATCGACCAGCAGGATCGTTCCCGACGTCGCATCGACCGCCACGCCGCGAACGGCCTCGGCGGGCACCGTTTGCATAGCCTCGGACGATGCGGTAGCGATCGCCTGCCACCACGCCTCCGGGTCCTGCTCGTGTCGGGCCCCCGATCTCCGGCTGGTCAGCGGCGCCATGCCGGCGCCGACGACCTCTCCGCTGGCCGTGACGGCCAGCGCACGCGCGCTCTGCGTGCCGAGATCCAGGCCGAGCCAGACGTCGGCTTCGCGGCCGGCGGCAGCGCGGCGGTTACCGACGCTCTTCATCGGTCGCCCCCGCGGCGGCGATCCGTACGCGGTGACTGATTGCGAAGCGGGGCGCGGGTCATCCGGCATCGCCAGAGTCTATCTGGTCGTGGCCTCGCCTCTCGCGGCGACAGGAGCAGACCGAGGCGGCACGGGTGAGAGTGCGGAGGGGGCTCGCGATGGCCAGGGCCGCCGGGTGCCAGGCTGAACGTGGGCACACGAACTTCGGGCGCGGCTTTCGAAGAATCGCCACCGGTAGCGAACGCCAGGAATGACGCCTGCGGACAATCAGAAACGGGTCGAGTCCGCCTTCCAAGAGCCGGCCTCGTGAAATGTCAGGGCAACATGGGACTGAGCTGAGTGCTCACGACCCAGAGGTAGAGAATCACCACGAACAGCAACACGACAATGGCCACGGTCAACGGCCGCGAGCGAAGCGCGGCCAGCCAGGCTCGCCACATTTCACGGTCCTCCGAGACGCGCCCCGAGTATCGGAATACGCAGGATCTTGGTAACTCTGGCGCCCGTCCAGCAGTATGGCCCGTTCGGCCATCAGCTCAACCTGGCCGGAGAAGCACGGCCGATCCGTCTGGATATTGAATCAGCCGGTCGAATGGCTCGGTGCGATGATCACGGGACCTCCGGAGGACTCGAGCCGCCGACCTGATCCTGTGCGCCGGACAAACAGAAACGGCGGGCCGTTCTGGGCCCGCCGTTTCCAGGTGCAGGGAGGGGTAGTGGGACGAGGCTCTCCCTGCGAGAAGCTGCCGCCGGATGAGCCGGGGTGGGACCGGCTACCCCAGGGCGTACTTGACGACCGGGATCCGCCGCGTGATGGCGAGCTTCTCGACCACGGAGTCGAGGGCGTACGCGCCCGCACCGACGTAGGCAATCGTGCCGGCGATGAGGCCGTACATGAGCTGCTCGTTGAAGGGGCCGGTCGCGAAGCTCCAGTTGGCGACATAGAGGAGGGTCATCAGCATGACGCCGCAGATGCTGGCGAAGCGGGTCGCCAGGCCGAGGATCAGGGCCGCGCCGATCGCGCACTCGCCGAAGACGACGAGCGTGTCGATGATCGTCATGAGGCCAGCGTTGCCGGCGAGCGAGACCCAGAAGCTGTGCGTCGGGTTGACTATTGTCGTGGCGCTGCTGCCGAGCCAGGCACCGCCCGTCGCGAACTTGAGGAAGCCGGCTGCCGTGAACGGCGTGCCGCCCGACCACATGAAGAACTTGTCCAGGCCGGCGAAGAGGAAGCCGGCACCCAGGACTGCTCGGAGGACGAATATCCCACGACTTGTGCGATCCATCGAGATTTCCTACACCTTTCCGATTCTGACGGCCTGCGGTTCCCTGCGGACCGCCGGCCCATTTCGTTCGATGGATTGAATATAGATGCCCTTACTGTTTGGATGGGGGGCCATTGGTCCCGAAGGCCCAGTCCGGTCGGACTATTTATTAGCTTGGGCATCGGTATTGGTTTCTAATATAATGCTGTGGGACTAAGTGTTATATCCGCTCCAGGCCGGGCGGCCCGGCCGTCAGGCAGTAGCTGAAGGGGCAGCGGACTCAGAGACTGTCGAGCCAGCGCTGCACCGACGCCAGAAGGCCGCTCGGGTGGCCGGGCGGAAGGTGAACCGCCGCGAACGAGCCGGGATCGGCCGCGGCCAGGCGCGCCACTGACACGGGGCGCAGTCCGGCCACGCGGAATAGGGTGTCCGCCACTGAACGGCGCACCTCCCGCGGAAGCGGATCGAAGGGGTCGCGCTCGGCGGCGGTATGAATCTCGACGAGCCCCCGCCCACGACCGTCCTGCCGCTCGCAGAGCGACTGCAGCAGGGCCGTGGCGAGGCCCAGCCGGCGCCACTCCGGGCCGACGCCCAGCGCGGCGAGCTGATCGATTCCTTCGACCGCGGAAGGCGCCGCCAGCGCGACGCCGACCAGCCACTCCCCGCTGACGGCGCCGACGGCCACGGCCCCGTCGGCGAGCGCGTGGCGCAGCAGCGCACGCCCGGCATGGGGATCGGCCGGCGCTATCGATCGCTCCGCCAGCGACAGCCGGTCGAGCATTTCGAGCGTGAGCGGCGCGACGACCGTCGGCCTTCCCACCGTCGACCTTCCCTGCGCCCCGGTGGCGACCCTCGTTCGCCTCGAGGGAGCCGGGCTGGCGCTCGAATCTTCTGGCTTCCACCAGCCCCGTTCTTCGGCCAGTCTCAGCAGCGCCGGTATCGTCAGCGCTCGGACCAGCCTGACTGTTCGGCCAGTCGCCGGCGCCACCGCCTGGCCGAGCGATCGTTCGGACGGAATGCCGGGCTCGCCAATGCCGGGTTCGCCAATGCCGGGCTCGCCAAGGCCTGGCTCGTCCTCGAACCCGAGCGGCAGCGGGCCGTCTCCCCAGCGCGCGGCTTCGCCCGACCAGCGCTCCCGCCAGACTTCGGGGAGCAGCCGCGGCGCCTCCCGGTGCGCGCCTGCCAGCCACGTCAGCGCCCATGCCCGCGGCACGACGCGGTAGATCGCATACCCCCCGCCGCCGGTCGCGAGCCATCGTCCGCCCGCGTGCCGGTGCGCCAGTCGATCGACCAGCCGGGCCGCCTCGCCCATCGCCGTCGTCGTCAGCGAGAGGTGGGCCAGCGGATCCCAGACGTGGCCGTCGGAGCCGTGCTGGCTGACGATCACGTCCGGCCCGAAGGCCGCGACCAGCGCGGGAACGACGCCCGTCACAGCCGCCAGCCACGCATCTGGTCCGCAGCGCGGCTCGAGCGGGACGTTCACGCAGGTCCCGGCCGCCCTCCCCTCCCCCAGCTCATCCACGAAGCCGCTCCCGGGGAACAGCGAGCGGCCGGTCTCGTGGAAAGAGATCGTGAGAACGCCAGGGTCGTCGGCGTGGAGAGCCTGGACGCCGTCGCCATGGTGCACGTCCAGGTCGATGTACAGCACGCGCAGGCCTTCCCGTCGAGCTCGCGCGATCGCCAGGGCGACGTCGTTGTAGATGCAGAACCCGCTCGCCCGCGCCCTCATGGCATGGTGCAGCCCGCCGCCGGGGTGGTACGCATGCTCGACCTCGCCGCGCAGGATCGCCTCCATGGCCCGGATCGACCCGCCCGCGACCGCTGCCGCTGCCTCGTGCATGCCGGCGAAGGCGGGGTCGTCGCCCGGCCCGATGCCCGCCTCGGGCGGTCCCGCGGGATCGGCCGAGAAGCGCTTCACCGCGGCCACATAGGCGGCCGAGTGCAACCACTCGAGCTCGCCGTCGCGCGCCGGCTCGGGTGCCAGCCCCGGCTCGGCCGCGACCGCTCGCAGCAGTTCGATGCCCGGCCCGAAGCGCCGCGGGCTCAGCGGGTGGCCTGGCCCGAAGTCGTACGTGAGCGAGCGCGGCCCGAAAACCAGGAGCGGCCCGTCAGCCATGGCTCAGCATGGTCAGATCATCGCGCAGCTGGCAGGCGGCGTCTCGGGCCTGGCTCGTTTTCGGCTACCTCCACCGGATCCGAGCGCGGGCGCGAGTGGGGGCGCTGGCGCGGGCCCCGGGCTGCGGTGCGGGCCGCGGGTGTGGGCCCCCGGCCGCGGGCCGGACAATCGCTCATCTCCACCCGGGGTGGAGATGAGCGGCACGACCGACCTGATCTCTGCTCATCTTCACCCGGGGTGGCACTACGCACGAGGTGGGCGCCCTGGAGCGGCTTGGATCGTCTCGACCGGCTGGTCCCCAAGCGTGAACACGCCCGCGCCGCTGCTCAGAGTGGCCAGCCGGAGGCACTGACGCCTGCCGTACGCCACCGAGGGTGCCAATGAGCGAATTCACGGGAGTCAGCGCACAAGGTGGCGGGCCAGACTGATGGCGAAACGGGGCGGCGAGACGGCGGGCGGGTCTGGGACGCGGCGACGGGCGAAACGGGGCGGGCTGGCGGGCGCGTCTGGGACGCGGCGCCGAGCCAGTCGAGGCGACGCGAGGCGCACCGGACGGTGGGCTAAGAGCCGCGGCAGGAGGCTCACGGTCGAACGGAGAGCGACCGCAGACGGCCCGGAGCGCGCCTCATCGCCCTGGCAATCGGGACACACAAGGGGTTACGCTGCCGTCGTGACCGCGACCGCTACCACGTTCCAGATCCGCCCCATTCGCCCCGCGGAGTACGAAGCCCTGGGCGAACTGACCGTCGTTGCCTACCACGCCATCTCGCCCGCGCTGCCGCACCAGGATGCGTACGACGTCCAGCTGCGAGACGTGGCCCATCGGGCCGTGGTGTCGTGCGTGCTCGTGGCCGTGACCCCCGCCGGAGAGCTGCTCGGCGGCGTGACGTACGTCTCCGGTCCGGACGACCCCTACTCGGAGGAGCTGCGCGAGGGAGAGGCGGGGATGCGGATGCTCGCCGTCGATGCGGCGCGGCAGCGACGAGGCATCGGCCGCGCCCTGACCGAGGCCTGCCTGGAGCGCGCCCGAGCCGACGGCCGCAAGCGGCTCGTCCTGCACACCGGCTCGTGGATGCCCGCGGCGGTTTGCCTGTACGAGGCGATGGGCTTCGCCCGGCGGCCGGACCGCGACTTCACGCCGGCACCCGGGATCGAGCTGATTGCCTACTCGTTCGACCTGGCTGCCCGGACACTCACTCCGTAGGCGCCCGGGCCGGAGCGCTCTCCAGCGGAAGCTCCGCCGTCATCCGCCCTGCGGTCGGATCCGCCGCGCCGCCCCGTCGGCCGGCGCCCACCGTCGGGACTGCACCGCGCAGCACCGCGACAGCCGCCACGACCTCCGCGCCGAGGGATATCGCCCCGTTCATCACGAGCGCTGCCGGCGTCCCCCACAGCCCGCCGATGCCGCCCGTCAGCCCGTTCCCGATCGGCGTCGAGCCCGAGAAGACGGTCGTGTAGACGCTCATGACCCGACCCCGGAGCGGACCGGGAACGGCGATCTGGATCAGCGAGTTGGCGCTGACCGACGTCGCGATGGCACCCACGCCGCAGAAGAAGACGGCCGCCATGGCGACAGGGAACAACGTCGTGCTCGCCAGCACGAATTCGGCCGCTCCGAGGACCATCCCGCCGCCGATGAGAACCCGGAGGCGCGGCCTCTCCAGCATCGCCGCCGACACCGCGGCCACGAGCGCCCCGGCCCCCATAGCGGCGTACAGGTATCCGAAGCCGTTGGGCCCCACGTTCAGGACACTGGCGGCCATGACCGGCAGGATCACGTTGAAGTTCATGCCGAAAGTGGAGATGAACCCGATCACGCCGATGGCCAGCAGCACCACGGGCGTGTGCCAGACGTAGCGAAGTCCCTCGCCCAGGTTCTCGCGGACTGCCGAAACGCTCTTGGGTATCGCCAGCCGAGGGGCCGGCATCAGCTCGCTGTCCCGCATCGCCAGCAGGCCGATCACGACGGCGCCGTAGCTGAGCCCGTTCAGGATGAAGCAGAGCGAGGTTCCAAGGATGGCGATCAGGATCCCGCCAATGGCCGGCCCGATGATGCGCGCGCCGTTGAAGACCGCCGAGTTGAGCGCGACCGCGTTGGCGACGTCGTCGCCGCCGACCATCTCGACCACGAACGACTGCCGCGTTGGATTGTCGACGGCGTTGACCAGGCCCAGGAGAAACGCCAGCACGAACACGTGCCAGACCACGACGACGTGGAAGAAGTCGAGGCCGCCCAGGGTGAGGGCCAGCAAGCCGGCCGCCGTCTGGGTGCCGATCACCGTCAATCGCTTTGGCCACATGTCGGCGATGATCCCGCCGAAGAGGCCGAGCACCAGGACGGGCAGGAACTGGACCACGCCCAACAGGCCGATGTAGACGACCGCCTGGTTCCAGCCCACAAGCGTTCCCAGGAGCCAGCCCTGGGCCAGGGACTGCATCCACGTCCCGGTGACGGAGATCAGCTGGCCGAAGAAGAAGAACCGAAAGTTGCGGTGCCGCAGGGCGCGGCCCGTCGCGGTCAACCGGACCCGCCCGTTGAGGATCACCGGGCCGCCTCGCGCTCCAACCCGGGCCGGGGAGGCCGGCCCTCCACTCCTTCATAAGAGCGATGCTCGCCGCGCATCAGCGAGGCCACCGCGCCAAGCGCGCTGGCCACGACCCCGCCCAGGAAGGCCAGGTGGAGGGCGTTCATGAATGGTCCGAGGCTGATTCCCTGGCCGCCGATCTGGGCGCCAGAGAAGACCGCCAGCAGAACCTTCGGGTCCATCGAGGCGGCCACCAGGCCGATCGCCAGGGCGATCGAGACGACGAAGCCGGACTGGGTCAGCATCATCCGCGTGCCCGCCCCAACGCCGCGCTTGCTGGGCGGAACGACGCCCATCACGGCACTGGTGTTGGGCGAGTTGAAGATGCCGGACCCGGCTCCCACGACCAGCTGCCAGAAGGCCAGCTGCCAGTAGGGCGTGTCGGTCTGGAGGGTCATCAGCCCCGCCAGGCCCAGGCCCGTGATCACCATGCCCGCCGTCGCCAGCTCTCGCGAGCCGTACCGGTCGGCCAGGACGCCGCTGATCGGCGAGAGCACGATCAGGCCGATCGCGAGCGGCGCCAGCATGAGCCCGGCCGTGACCGGATCTTCGCCCCGGGCACCCTGGAGGTAGAAGACCAGCAGGAACAGGACGCCGTTGCGGGCGATCGAGTTGAGGAAGCCGGTCAGGTTACCCATGGCGAAGAGTCGGTCGCGGAAGAGGGATAGATCCAGCAGCGGGGCATGGTGATGCGCCTCGACCCACAGCAGCATCGGCGTTGCTACGACGAAGGCGAGGAACCCGCCCACGACCCACCAGGTCGTCCAGCCGTACACGCCCCCGAAAGCCAGGGCCATCATCAGCCCCATCAATCCGACGAAGTAGAGCAGTGAGCCGAGCCAGTCGATCTCGACGCGCTTGTCGCGCTGGCCCTGCTCCACCAGGATCAGGCTGGCGCCGGCGACGCCGACCAGGCCGATCGGCACGTTGAACCAGAAGATGGTCCGCCAGCCGAAGCCGGTCAACCAGCCGCCCAGGATGGGACCGAGAATGGCGCCCGCTCCGAGGACCATGGCGTTGATGCCGAGGGCCTTGCCCAGCTCCGGTCGCGGGAAGGCGTCGGTTACCAGGGCAGTGGCGTTGGCCATCAGCAAGGCCCCGCCGACACCCTGGACCAGGCGCCAGAGGATGAGCTGGTTCGCGTCCGGCGCGAGGGCGCACAGGATCGAGGCCAACGTGAAGATGACGAAGCCGAGCGTATAGGAGCGCGCCCGGCCGACCATGTCGGCGATGCGCCCGGCGTTGAGAACGAGGACCGTGGCGACGAGGGTGTAACCGACGACGATCCAGAGCAGGCTGAAGATGTCGGTGTGGAGGTCGTGCAGGATCTCGGGCAGGGCGATGATGAGGGTGCCCGACGTCAACGACGCCATCAGCGCGCCCACGCTCGTGACGGCCAGCACCCACCAGCGGTAGCTATTGGCGGCGGGGTCGATGGGGTGGCGCAGGGAGCTCGTCACGGCTCGTCAGTTCCGAGCGCGGCGATCCTCGCGAGGGTCCGGGCACGTCGAGCCTCTGTTTCGTCGACCATCGTCTGCAGGCGCCCGATCTTGCGCCGGAGGGTCTCCATCTGGCGTTCGTAGCTGGCCACTCGCTCGCACAGGATCCGCTTGCGTTCGGCCGCATCGGTGGTGGCGTGATATGCGGCATGGCCGCGCTCACGAGCAGCCTCGTCCTCGAGCAGCTGTGCGATCTCCGCCAGAGAGAATCCGGCGTCGTCGCGCAGGCCCTTGATGAATCGCAGCCGCTCCACGTCCGTCTCGTCGTAGAGCCGGTAATCGCCCTCGGAGCGAGCAGCCGGGCGCAGCAGCCCGAACTCCTCGTAGTAGCGCACGGAGCGAGCGGTCAGGCCCACCTCTTCGGCTGCCTCGTGAATGCGCAGCAATCGGGCCGGATCAGTCGGCCGCTCGGTGGTTTCGGTCATGGCGACATCCTACCGCAACCTTGCCGCACACGTGAAAGTTGGGGCGATGAACCGCAGGCTGCGGCGGAGCAGGCTGAGTCCGTGAACGCCTAAGGATTCGTGATGATCGACGGCGCGTGGAGGACGAGGTGCCACGTCAGGCCGCCGTCGGTAGTCTCCATCAGCGCGTCGGGCGAGTCCGAGTACCCCGGCGCCCGGACGAGCCAGCCCGTGGTGGCGTCGACGAACGCGAAGTCGTGGACCTCCACGGGCGTATTGGCCAGCTTCTTCCAGGTCTGCCCGAAGTCGGAGCTGACCCAGAAGTTCTCATCCGAGACCCCGATGAGGTTGGTGCCGGCGGCCCGGACAGTGGAGACGGGCACGGTCGAGTCCGGAGCCCGCCAGGCCAGGTGCCAGCTGGCGCCGCCGTCGCTCGTCTCATAACGAACCACGACGCCCGCGCCGTCCGCCGTCCCGAAGCGGACGAGCAGGCGCCCGCTGCCGCCGGACGTCAGCTCCATAGCCAGCGGCGGCGACCACGCGGAGGCTCCTGGTGGCGCCTCGAGCGTCTGGGAGGTCCACGTCCGGCCGCCGTCGAAGGTCAGCTTCAGAAGCGGCAGACCGGACTGCTCCCCAGCGTCAGCGGCCATCGTGTAGGCGATGCCGTAGCCGATGGTCGAGCTGATCCACGTGATCGGAGTCGCATACGTCTTCGTGACGGGGCCCTGGAACGTCAGTCCGCCGTCGTCGGTCGTGAACGTCTCGCAGGCCACTTCTTCCTGCCCGGCGATGAGCTGGGGGCACCGCGCTAGGACACCATGGGTAGTGTCCACGAAGTGCGCCCAGGTCCAGTTCGGATCGGTGGCATTGGTCGGCAGGTCGGTGGAAGCCCACGTCTTGCCGCCGTCCGACGTGCGATAGACCGGAGTCCGCGAGTACACGGTCGCCCCTGGATCCGAGGAATCGGACGGGACCAGCCAGCCGTGCTGGGCGTCGATGAACTGGATCGTCCCCGATGCCGGGAGCGGGCTGCCCGAGTCCCAGGTCTTCCCGCCGTCGGCCGTCCAGAAGAGGCTCGTCCCGACGACGGCCCAGCCGTGAGTTGCGTCGAGCCAGTCCGTGAGCGGCTCTCGCTCCCGCTGCGTTTCCGAGACTGGGTTCATGGAGCAGCACGGCGGGACCGAGGGAACAACCGGCGTCGGTGTCGGGCCGCCGTTGGAAGGCTGCCAGAGCATCGGCCGCCACGTCTTCCCGGCGTCGGTCGTGGCCATCAAACGGCTGCAAGGGTGGAAACCCAAGCCGGAGCCGAAGTAGTTGGCGGGCGCGCAGGTATCGATCGTCACCCAGGCGTCCGTGGCAGATGTGGCGTGGGCCGACATCAGCATCCCCGTGGTCCCGGTGGGCACAAACGCGTAGAGGGCGGAGGCGGAAAACGTGGACATCTGCCCGTCGGGTTCCCCGAGAACAAGGCTCGCAAAAGCGGACTGGATGCCCTTGTTCGCGCCGACTACCTGTCCGTATCCCGCGAGCGTGCCGGATCCCATGGCAGCGTCCATCTGGTCCTGCAAGGCCACAACGTCACTCAGCTGTTCGAAGCCGTCCAGCTTCCAGGTGCGGCCTCCATCCGCGCTCGTCCAGGTGACCCAGGCTGAGCCGTTGGTCGCAGTCTGGTTGGCGAAGCCGTGGAGCACGAGCTTGCCGTTGGAAACGCTGGGCGCAGCGTCCTGACCGATGATCGAATACCCACTCGGCGACGGCAGGGTCACCGCCGCCCATGTCTTCCCGCCGTCGAGGGTGTGCACCATGGCGCCACTCTTCGAGTATCCCCAGCCTTCCATTGCGGAGACGAAGTGGACGTCTCTGGGTGCGGTAGAGAGTTTCGAGGTATCGACGAGGGGTGACCAGGTGGCGCCTCCGTCGGTTGTCCCGTACAGCCGCCAGACCCCTTGGTTGTTGACCAGCAGGAGCCAGCCGTGCTCGGCATCGACCATGTCGAACTCGTACGTGTAGAACCCAGACTGGTCGATGACCACCGCCCTGGTCCATGTGAGGCCGCCGTCGCTCGTCCGCAGGACGGTGTCCGTGTATCCCCTGACTTCCGCGTTGGCGGTCACGGCGACATAGGCATGGAGCCTGTCCACGAACTGGATCCCCGAATGGTTGTAGGGACCGGTCCACGGCACCTGCTGCTGTTTCCAGGTCGAACCGTCGTCGTCGCTCATGTAGAGGGCCTCGGGTTGGCCGGTGGCGGTCCCGGTGACCCAACCGAAATCCGAGTCGAGTTCGCCGTAGGTCAGAGCATCGACGGGCGACCCCGTCCAGGTGACGGAAGGAGCCGGGGTCTCCGGCGGCGAGGCGGCCCGCGACGCGCTGGCCGACTCGCTGGTCGACGGTCCGCCCGAGGACGTCGCGGCGATGGGGCCGTGGTTGCCTCGCCAGAATAGGCCCGCGACGACGATGGCCGTTATGCCCGCGGCGGCGGCCAGGCCGCCCAGGCCGCCCAGGAGGCCCATGCGCTGGCGGAGGCGGGACGCTCGCCGTGTCGTCTTTGGCGCCGGGGCTGACTCTTCGAGGCCCAGGCGCGCGACGTGCCCGAATAGCCGCTCGGAGGGCTCGCCCGGGACTATCCGCCGGCGGAGCTCATCGCGAAGTCTCAGCTCGAGTTCCTCGTCGTTCATCCCAGTTCCTCCAGGGCGGCGCGCAGCTGCCGCATCGAGCTGTGGAGCCTCGATTTCACGGTCCCGGCGGGTATCCCGAGACGCTCGGCGATGCCATCGACAGGAAGGTCCGTCCAGAAGCGCAGGATGACGACGATCCGAAAGTCGGGATCGAGGGAGGCGAGCGCGCGGCCGAGCACGTCGCGGTCGAGCGTCGCCTGCGCCGGATCGACGTGCCGCTCCTCTTCCATGGCGCCCGCGAGGCGCCGGATCCGCGCCCGCTTCCGCAGCCGGTCGCGGCAGACGTTGACGAGGATCCGTCCGAACCAGGCCTCGAACCTGTCCGGGTCGCGGAGCGTCGCCCGCTGCCGCCATGCGGAAGTGAACGCGTCCTGGGCCGCGTCTTCGGCCTCCAGACCGTCGCCGAGGATGGCGAAGGCCAGCCGGTACGCGGATTGGACATGCCGCGCCGAGAGCCGCCTGAACGCCTCGCCGGAGTCTCGCGCCAGGGTTCCTCCGTCTGGCTCCAACGATCGAATCCCCTCCCTAAGCGCGTTCATGCCTGATATGACGCCAGGTCACTCCGTTTCGTTCGCGACCTGGTTGGCAGGCAGCCCCGCCGGGCCCAATTGTCGGTCGGTGGAGTTGCCCCGGTTTCGTGGACAGTGATGCCTCATCCGGCCGCGATGGCCGCAGTCGAACGATAACGCTCCTCGAATCGCTCCGGACTGAGGTTTCCGAGGCTGCTGTGCCGGCGGATC
>JBEKCH010000021.1:0-44439 GCA_050014975.1 Candidatus Limnocylindrales bacterium | reverse complement strand
AGGCCGACCTTGTCGGGGATGCCGTGGGCGGCGTCGCGGTGCTTCTCGATGACCCGCAGGAACGGCTCCTCGTTCTTGCGATACTCGGCGAACGGGCCGCCGTGGTCGCGGGCCACGATCGCGCTCTGGCGGTAGGCCTCGGCGGTCATGATCGAGGTGATGGCGGCGGCGTAAGCCTGGCCCTCGGCTGAGTCGTAGGCGAGGCCTCGGTTCATCAGCAGCGCGCCCAGGTTGGCGTAGCCCAGGCCGAGCGGCCGGAACAGGTGCGAGTTCGCGGCGATCTGGGGCGTGGGGTAGCTGGCGTTGTCGACCAGGATCTCCTGGGCGGTGATGGTCAGGCGGCAGGCGTAGCGGAAGCCCTCGACGTCGAACTCGCCGTCCTCGCCCACGAACTTCATCAGGTTGAGCGATGCCAGGTTGCAGCTGGAGTCGTTTATGAAGCTGTATTCCGAGCACGGGTTGGTGGCGTACTGGCGGGCCGAGTTGGAGACCGGGTTCCAGTCGTTGATGGTGGTGTCGTACTGGATGCCGGGGTCGCCGCAGACCCAGGCCGCCTCGGCCATCTGGCGGAAGAGTTCGCGGGCTCGATAGGTGTCCATCGGCCGGCCGTCCACTACGGCGTGGGTCGTCCATTCGCCGTCGGCGACCACCGCGCGCATGAAGTCGTCCGTCACGCGGACCGAATGGTTGGCGTTCTGGAAGGCGACCGAGCCGTAGGCCTCGCCGGTGAAGCTCGGGTCGTAGCCGGCCTCGATCAGGGCCCAGGCCTTGCGCTCTTCCTTGAGCTTGCAGTTGATGAACTCCTCGATGTCGGGGTGGCCGGCGTCGAGGATCACCATCTTGGCGGCGCGGCGGGTCTTGCCGCCCGACTTGACCACGCCGGCAAAGGCGTCGTAGCCGCGCATGAAGCTGACCGGCCCGGAGGCGGTGCCGCCGCCCGACATCTTCTCCTTGCTCGATCGAAGGGTCGAAAGGTTCGAGCCCGCGCCCGACCCGAACTTGAACAGCATCGCCTCGGTCTTGGCCAGGTCCATGATCGAGCTCATGGAGTCCTGGACCGAGTTGATGAAGCAGGCCGAGCACTGCGGGTGTTCCTCGACGCCGACGTTGAACCAGACCGGCGAGTTGAAGCTCATCTTCTGGTGGAGGATGAGGTGGGTCAGCTCGGCCTGGAAGGCGCGCAGGTCCTCGTCCGCGGCGAAGTAGTGCTGGGTCTCGGCCCAGGTCGCGATGGTGTCGACGACGCGGTCGATCAGCTGGCGCACGCTGGTTTCGCGCTCGGGCGTGCCGACGTGGCCGCGGAAGTACTTGCTGACGACGACGTTGGTGGCCAGCTGGCTCCAGAAGGCCGGAACCTCCACGTCGCGCTGCTCGAAGACGGTCACGCCCTTCTCGTTGCCGATGCTGGCGGTCCGGGTCTCCCAGGCGACCTGGTCGTAGGGGTGGATGCCGGGTGTGGTCCAGCGGCGCTCGAAGCGCAGGCCTTTTACGCCGATCCCGGTGAAGCGGCCGTCGGGAAGCATGGGGGCGACCGCCTCATCCATGACGGGGATGGCGCCTTCGGCAGCTGGGCTCATTCCTGCACCTCTACCTGGTTCGTTGTTCTCGTTGGGACGCTCTTCCATGTCTGTGCCTGGGGCTGTTGGCGGGGGCGGCGTGAGGGGCGGCGCGGGGGTGGCGGGCCGGTCCGCAGGTCCGGATCGGTTTGGCTGTCGTCTCCCTGCGATAGCTGCGAGGCCCGCGCCCCGATCCGATCCCGCTCCCTGTCTGTGGCCGATTAGACCGTCCTTCCTGCGGCCCGTTCCGGCGCTCCGCGAGCCCTCACGGCGCCCATCGACCGCCGGAATGTACGCCGGAGCGCTGTCTCAGTCAAGCCTTGAAAACACAAGATGTTGTGGTATCGTGCGGTATGCAACCCCTACATCTTGCGCCTGTGGGCGACTCTGTGGAGATCTGCCCCAGGCCGGTGCATGCCCTGTGGACGGGACGTGGACGAGGGGCAACGCCACGCTCCGCCGGTCGGGTGCAGCCGCCACGGCGCGGGCGTTTCCGCAACTCAAGCCATCCCGGCGCCCCGAACGTCGGGGCCTACCAGAACGACCGTTCTATTATACGCCGGCCGTCGAGGGACGGCGCGGGCAGCCTAGCCGCGGGCCAGGCGATCCAGCACGGCCGCGAGTTCCTCGGCGTTCGCGGCGACTTCCGTCGGGCGGTCCGCGGCGGCCAGGCCGGCCAGCTGGGCAGCGGTGCTGATGCCGGTCAGCATCAGCACGGAGCGCGCCCCAACGGCGTTGGCTGCCGGGATGTCCGTGAGCAGGCTGTCGCCGATCATCACGGCCTCGGTCACGGGCCGGCCTGTGACGCGAGCGGCCACTTCGAGCAGCAGCGGCCCGGGCTTGCCGATCGAGACCGGCTCCACGCCGCTGGCGGCCACGATGGCCGCGACCACGGATCCGGCCCCGGGCATGAGGCCGTGCTCCATCGGGTAGGTCGGGTCGCGGTTGGTGGCGACGAAGCGAGCCCCGGCCCGTACGGCCGCGGCGGCGACGGCGAGTCGGGCGTACCCGAACTCCAGGTCGAGGCCGGCGACGACGGTATCGACCCCCCTGGTCGCGGCGGCCGCGTCATGGCCGTTGGCCGTCCAGCGTTCCGCGGCTTCGGCCGAAGGCATGATTTCGAGGCCCACGTCGCGCAGCTCGTGAAGGAGCCCCGGCGCGCCAACCACCAGCGTGCACGCGGGCCGGGGCGCCTGCTCGGCGAGATACAGCGCGGTCGCGCGGGCCGAAGAAACGATCCGGTCCGGCGAGACCGGTGCGCCCATACTCGCCAGGCGCGTAACGTAGTCGCCGCGGTACCACATCGAGTTGTTGGTGACGTAGACGATTTCGTCGCCGGCGGCCGCTCGAGCGGCCAGGACGGCGGCGACCCCCGGCACGGGCTGGGCGCCGCGATAGACCACACCATCGAGATCGACTAACAGGAGCATGAACGCGATGCTACCCGACGAACGGCCGGAGCGCGGCGCGGACCAGCGGGAGGGCGGCGGCGCAGCCGGCGACGCAGCCGGCGACGAGCGCAGCCGTGCCTGACGACCGCCGCGTCCTGGAAGGGATCGTGCGCCTGGTCGTAGACGGCACCAACGTCCTGCACGCGATCCGGCGGTCGCCCGTGCCACTCCCCGCCGTGGCGCTGATCGGTCGACTTCGCGCCATCGTTCCCCCGGGCGTGGCGATTACCGTGGTCCTGGACGGCTCGCCCGAGCACGGGCTCGTCGCGCGACACGTCGCCTCGGGCGTGGAGGTCCGGTACTCCGGTCGAGCCAGCGCCGACGAGTTCATCGTTCGTCTGCTCGACGACCTCCGGCCGGAGACCGCGGGCACGCTGGTCGTCACCGACGACATCGACCTGTCGAGCACGGTCAGGCGATCGGGCGCTCGAACCGTTCGGGCGGGCTGGCTGGTCGATCGGCTCGAACGCCAGCGCCTGGTCGCGCCCGCTCCGGGCCGTCCGGGCCTGGTGCCTCCGCGCCCAGCTGCGATAGGGCAGGGGACCGGGCGCTCAAGCTCGAACGGCAGCCTGGATGCGGCCGACCCCGACGCCCCCGAACCGCCGCGCTGGTCGCCCGGCCGTGGCGCCACCCGCAAGCGCGGCCCCGCGCATCGCCGCCCCGCGGGGGAGCGGTAAGCCACCGGCGCCGGGCCCGGTCGGGCGCCGCCGGTGTAGCATCGGCCCGTCCATGCCTTACCCGGATTTGCCACCATCCCCGCTGTCGGACGCCGCGAGGCGCCCGGCGGAGCTCATGCCGTTCGACCGTTTCGGACCCGAGGAGTACGAGCTTGCGCCCGAGGAGATCGAAAGAGAGGGCGACTCCAACCGGGAGAACGGCCTTCGGGCGAGGCTTCGGGCTTTCGCCGTCCGGGTACTCGTGCGAGTCGCCTGGCTCGGCCTGGCCGTGCTGCTGGCCTTGGGCTCGGCAGGGATCGTCGCGGCGACGGGGCAGCCGCCGCAGGGTGACAACCGGCCGGAGCTGACCTACGGCGCCGACCAGGTCCTGTCCAATCGCCTCGACGCGGCGATCCACGACCTGAACACGCTGAACAACGACGTCGTCGTCCTCGGCCAGATGGCTCGCGACGTGCTCTCCAACCTGTCGCAGGTGAACGAGGCGGGGCTGGATGCGGCCTACACCGACGGCGACAAGGCGGTGTCGGAGATCGACGCGGGGGCGGCGAAGCTCAGCTCGGAATTCCAGTGCGCGACCTCCTGGACGAGCGCCCGTGAGGCGGACCTGGCTCGTACCTACAGCCGGACCATGATCGACCGCTGGCACCAGGTCTGCGTGGCGATCGATTCGGTGGCGCCGCTCAAGGACAACTGGGCCGCCATGGAGAACGGGGCCCGGGTCGCGATGCAGGTCGCGGACGACATCAACAACCACGATTCGACCGGCGCCCAGGCGCTCCAGCTGGCAACGCAGGGCCGGTATCCCGAGGCGCTGGCCATGCTCGCGCAGGCCTCCGCGTCGCTGGCGGATGCCCAGCGGATCGCCACCAACCTCGCGACTGTCGGCGACGTTTCGACGCTGACCGAATGGCTGCAACGATCCAAGGGCATGGACGATGCCCTGGCCCTGCTGTGGCAGACGATGATCGACTCGAATGGCCGGGTCACGGCCCAGGTCACGGCCGCGCTGAAGGCAGTGAACGACGCCCAGGCCCTCCTGCCCGACAACAGCGACATCCTGCAGGTGGTGCTGTACGAGATGGCCGGCGACCTGACCAGCGACGGGATCGCCATCGAGACGGCTAAGGGCCAGCTGGCGTCGGCTCTGGCCGATCTGACCGGGGGCTCCGTCTTGGGCCAGTAGGTGGCGCTTACCGAAGCCGGCGGCACCGCTCGGGGCGGTCGGAGCGGTGCGGCCAGGGCCATGGCGCCGCTACCGCGACTGGCTAGACTTACGAGAAGCGTCATAGCCGGCCGTACCGTCAGCCGGCTGAGTCGGTACGCGGCCGCCAGCCAGGCCGCTCCAGGCCGGAGGACAATCGCGATGCAGCTGCGTGTCGTGTCGGATCAGCCATGGGACGTGGCGGCCGACGTTCTAGCCGTGCCGTTCGTGGGCGAGCCCGCGTTCGAGGGAGCGCTGGGCGAGATCGACCGCAGATCGGGCAGCGAGCTGCGCGCGCTGACCGAGTTCGGCGAGCTCAAGGCCGAGCGCTACGCCACGGCGATCGTCGCTCCGGGCGAGCTGCGGGCGGGGCGGCTCATGGCCATCGCCGCCGGTCCGGCGGATGAGCTGACACGGCAGATCGTGCTGCGCGTCGGATCCGCCGTCGAGCGCCGGCTGGGCGGGCGCAGCGTCAAGTGCCTGGCGATCTGGCTCGGCGATCTGGCCGGCCGAATCGACGGCGGAGCTGGGGCGGTCGCCGAGCTGCTGGCGCGGGGCGTGGTCGAAGGCAGCTTTGAGCCGGCCGGCATCTACCGACACGAGGTCAAGTTCGCGCCGCCGGCGCTCGACGAGCTGATCCTCGTCGCTCCCGGGGCCAGCGCCGGCGTGCTCACCAGTGCGGCGGAGCGGGGCGTGATCATCGGCGAGGGCGCGAACCTGGCCCGCGGCATCGCCAACCGCTCGGCCAACGACGTTTCACCGGAGGTTCTCGCGGAAGAGGCCCGCGCCGTCGCCGAGCGCCACGGCCTCTCGATCGAGGTCCTCGGCCCGGACAAGGCTGCCGAGCTGGGGATGGGCATGTTCCTCGCCGTCGGCCGCGGCAGCGACAACCCGCCGCGCATGATCGTCCTGCGGTCCGGGGCCCCCGGCGCCCTGGACGCGGCCGGGAGGCACCTGGCCATCGTGGGCAAGGGCGTCTGCTTCGACTCCGGCGGCATCAGCATCAAGCCGGCCGACCGGATGGAAGAGATGAAGATGGACAAGACCGGCGCCTGCACGGTCATAGCGGCCATCGCCACCGTCGCCCGTCTTGCTCCCGGGACCCCGCTCCTGGCGGTGGCTCCGGCGGTGGAGAACCTGCCCGGCCCGCACTCCGCTCGCCCCGGTGACGTGGTCAAGGCCATGAACGGCAAGACGGTCGACATCATCAACACCGATGCCGAGGGCCGCTTGGTCCTGGGCGACGCGATGTGCTACGCCGAGAAGCTCGGCGCCACTCACATCGTGGACGTCGCCACCCTTACCGGGGCCGTGGCCCGGGCCCTGGGCGACCAGATGAGCGGCGCCTTCGGCATTCCGCAGGCGTGGTACGACCAGGTCGCCGCGGCAGCCGACCGGGCCGCCGAGCGCTACTGGCAGCTGCCGATGATCGAGGAGTACCGCGCGGACCTGGATAGCTGGTACGCGGACCTCACCAACACCGGCTCGGTCGAAGGCGGGGCCACCAAGAGTGCTCTTTTCCTGCGCGAGTTCGTGACGGTGCCGTGGGCCCACCTGGATATCGCCGGCACCGCGTACTTCCGCAAGAAGACGGCCTATGCCCCGGCCGGGGCCACGGGCGTCGCCCACGCCACGCTCGTGGAGCTTGCCCTGGCCGGCGCACGGAAGGCCTAGCGCTCGAGTGGAGCCGCTGGCCGTCGTATTCGGTGTGTGTGGCGCCATCTGGGGCCTGGTTTGCGACCGCATCGGTGCCCGCTGGCCGGCCCATGAGGACGGCTCGGTCCGCCACGTCGACTGGCGCACGCCGGTCGTGGCGATCTTCGGTGCCGTGGCTCTGGCCGCCGTCCCGATCCGGTTCGGGGATGCGGCAGAGCGCGCCTTGTTCGGGGCAGTCTTCTCGGCCATGGTGCTGCTCATCGCCACGGACCTCGACCAGCGGCTGCTGCCGGACGAGCTGAACCTGCCCCTGATCGCGCTCGGAGCGGTGGTCTTGTTATGGGGCGGCGACACGCTCGTCAACCGTCAGCCCGCGTGGCTGGCCATCGCCGCCGCGATCGCCGTTCCGATGCTGCTCTACGTGCTGTCGATACCCTTCGGAGAGGGGGCGCTGGGCGGCGGCGACGTCAAGTTCCTGGCCGGCATCGGCCTCCTGGTGGGTGCCGTCAGGCTCGTCCTGGCGGTCTTCGCCGGCGCCCTGTTGAGCGGCGTGGTGATCGCGGCGCTGCTGGTGGCAAGGCGGATCACGCTGAAGAGCTACATTCCGTTCGGGCCATTCCTGATCATCGGCGCGGTCTGGGCCGTGCTGCTACCGGCGAGCTCCTGAAGCGGTCTCCCAGGACGAGCTCCTGAAGCGAGCGCGCGACGGGCGCGTTCGGATCGCTCCGATGGCGCGCGCGGATCCCAGGTGGCGCCGGAGGATCTACGAAGCCTGCGTAGCGGTCGTCTGGGACGCGTCGCAGCTGGGGCAGAAGTAGCTCGGCGAGCCGGAGCCGTCCAGCTCGAAGGCCAGCAAGTCCCCGATCGGCTCGGGTGTGCCTTCCTTGCGGGCCTTCATCGCGGGGTAGCCGCAGGCGCACCATTCGATGTGTTGCCTGCCCCCCGACGCCACCAGGCGCTCCTCGGCTACGAGCGCCTGGAGGGCGGCGCGCTTCTCATCGTCGGTGCCCTCGCCGTCCATGATGCGCAGGGCCTGCTGAACCAGATCGACGCGGCCGAAGCCGTGTGGCTGCTCATCTCCCAGTGCCTTGAGGGCGGCCGCGGCGGGCACTCGATCGCGCCACGTACGGGCGCCTCGCAGGATGCCTCTGAGGACTTCGACCGCGGGCGCCCCGATTTCGACGCACTTGTCCCACTCGCCCTGAGCCGCCCAGAAGTGAGCGGCCATCGCGTCTGCCTCCGTCGGCTGCCAGCCGACCGCGGCCAGCGCGGCGATGATGTCCGATTGCTCGAGCGCATCCAGCCTGGGAAAGGCGCCCCTCAGCAGCGGGACGGCTGCGGGACCGCATGCCGCGCAGCGCCGCCAGTCACGCAACGCGGCCCAGTACCTGGCGCCGACCTCATCGGATGGCGGTTCCCAGCCGATCTCCAGGAGCCCACGGGCCGCGGCCCGGCGGATGACCGGGTCCGGGTCGTCCAGGCTATCGGCCAGGGAGCCGGCGACGGCCGGGGCGGTCAGGTGGGCCAGCCGCCTGACCGCGATCTCGCGGACTTCCGGGTCGTCGTGCCGAACCATGGCCTGCAGGGGCTCGATCGCCCTCTCGTCGCAGAGCAAGTCGAGCGCCTGGCCGGCAGCTCGTTCGACCGCGAGGCTCGACCGTCCGGTCGCCTTGCCGCGGGCCTGCTCGTGGGCAAGCGCGACGATCAGCGGCCCGACCGCGGCGGCATTGCCAATCGCCCCCAGCGACTTGATCGAGGCTACGCGCACGCTGTCGTCCGCATCCAGGATCGATTTGACCAGCGGCTCGACCGCATCGGCCGCCCTGATCCGCCCCAGCGCCACCGCCGTGGCCCGGCGCGCATCCTGGTCCGGGTCCGTCATGAGACGGCGGTAGACCGCCGAAGCTGCAACGCTGCGAACGCCCGGATCGCGGTCGCCAAGCGCGGCGATCAGCGGCTCGACGACGCGCACGCCGCCGCGAGCAGCCAGGGCTCGAACCGCGGCCCGGCGCACCTCGGCGTTGTCGTCCTGGATCAGCGCCGACAGGGGCTCCACCGCCATCGGATCTTTCATGGGGCCGAGCGCATCGGCTGCGGCAACCCGAACGGAGGGGTCCTTGTAGGTCAAAGCTTTGATCAAGCCCGAGATATCGCGTTTGGCCTCCAACTGTGCGATGTTGGGGGGCCCAAAGAGCGGCATCAGGAGCCTCCATCCCTCGGTTGAGCGCGCGTGACGAGTCGATGACACGCCGGGGCAGGATACAGTCGTGCTCGGCTAGAGGCTAGCACCGATGGGGGCGCCAACGCGATACCCCACCGGCCGCCGGCTCGCGCGACTGGCGGCTGAACCGTCGATTCGAACGGGCCAGGCCAGGCCGCAGCCCGCGCGACGCCTGCCAGAACGGGCCACGGGGGTTGATCGGCCTCTGGATTCTCGGTGTATGATGCATCGAGCCGGGGTCGTCCGGAGTCTGTGCCCCTTTCGAAGGACGGCGTCATACCGGCGGGCCTATCCGCGATACGTGCTCTCGATCACGTCGCTACGGAGGTGCTCGCACGTGACCGCCACGCCAGACCGACACTCCAAGCGTCGCCACAGCCGCCTGCGGTGGCTCTTCCTCCTCCTCGTGGCAGCCCTGCTGATGCCCGCTGTCTCCGTGCGGGTCCCGGTGGCCCCGGTTCAGGCCAACGATCTGACCGATGCCGTCCAGCAGCAGCAGGCCCTGGACAAGCTGATCGCCCAGCAGAAGAAGCAGCTGACGGCCATCGCCGCCCAGCAGGCCGCGCTGGCAAGCCAGATGGCCACGACCACGCAGAACCTGGACGATCTATCCCAGTTGACCGACACGCTGCAGGGTGAGATTGGCACGCTGCAGATCCAGGTCGACCAGGTCCAGGTTCAATACAACGGGCTCGTCGCCACCGAGGCCGAGCTCCAGTCACAGCTCGACGGCCTGCAGGCACAGGCCGACGCAAAGCAGCAGGAGCTGACTCAGCGCCAGCAGGAGTTGGCGGCTCGCCTCGTGGCCGCCTACCAGACGCAGCAGACGCCTGTTCTCGCGCAGCTGCTGACATCGCACTCGCTCACGGACGTGCTCTCGGACGTCTCGTACTACCTGGACCTTGGCGCTCAGGACAAGGCCCTGGCTCTGCAGATCCAGCAAGACCAGGCGGCCCTGGCGCAGATGATGGCGAACGTCAAGGTAGCCCGACAGTCGGTCGACGACCTGGCCAGGCAGGTGGAGCTACAGAAAGCCGAGCTCGACGGGGAGATGAGTCAGCTCACCGCCGCCTCGGCGAAACTGGCCGCGGTGCAGAGTGCGCTGGACGCGCAGCTGGCGAAGCAGCAGGCGGCCGACGCCAAGCTGGCCAAGAACAAGGCCGCGCTGGCTGCCGCGATCAAGGAGAACGGCGTGGCCTCGGCGCAGCTGGCCGCCAAGATCGACGAGTTGGCGCTCAAGGAGGGCGGCAAGGGCCGCATCCCGTCCCAGTACAACGGCCTCCTGCAGTGGCCGATGGGCGGCAAGATCAGCCAGGAATTCGGCTGCACCGGTTTCCCCACTGAGCCGCGAGTGGGCAATTGCGCTCACTTCCACCAGGGCATCGACATCGTCGCGCCGTGCCTGACGCCGGTTCACGCCGCCGGCTCCGGAGAGATCGTCTTCGTCGGCTACAACCCCTACGATTCGCCGCCGCGAGCCTGGCTGGTGATCATCGCCCACTCGAGCCACCTGGTCACGTGGTACGCCCACATGACCGGCAAGGCCCCGCCCGGCATCTACGTTGGAGCGCAGGTGTCGGCCGGTCAGGTCATCGGCACGGAGAACACCACCGGCCACTCGACCGGCTGCCACCTACACTGGGCCGTGCTCGTGGACGGCGTCTTCAAGAATCCGCGCCTCTTCGTCTAGTCGGGCGGAGGCCAGGCAGTCGCGCGCGGCTGCGCTACCAGGGCGGAACCGGGGAGCCGGTCCCCTCGCGCTACGGGTCGTGGTGATAGCATCGCCCCTGACCGGTATCGATCGCGCTGGAACTAGAGGACGCCCCATGAAGCGCACTCTGGCGGTGATACTCGCTGGCGGCGAAGGCGAGCGGCTCTCGATTCTGTCCTCGCTGCGGGCCAAGCCGGCCGTCCCGTTCGGCGGCAAGTACCGGATCATCGATTTCTCGCTCTCCAATTGCGTGAACTCGGACATCGACAACGTCGTTGTCCTGACGCAGTACAACCCGCGCTCCCTCAACGACCACATCGGCATGGGCCGGCCCTGGGACCTGGACCGCAACTACGGCGGGGTCCGGATGCTCCAGCCGTATATCGCCCGCGGCCGCGTCGCGGAGTGGTATCGCGGGACCGCCGACGCCGTCCTGCAGAACCTGAACGTGATCGAGCAGGCGCCCGGCGACGCTGTCCTGGTCCTGGCCGGCGACCACATCTACAAGATGGACTACCAGCCTTTCGTGGCGGCGCACCGCCGCCACCGGGCCGACGTCACGATCGCGGTTCGAAGAGTGCCGCTGGCCGATGCGTCCCGGATGGGGATCCTCGCTCTCGACGAAACCGACCGGATCGTCGAGTGGCACGAGAAGCCCCGCCAGCCCAAGAGCGACCTGGCCAGCATGGGCGTCTACGTCTTCTCCAGGCGGGCATTGCGCCAGTGGCTGTCCGACACTCGAGTGGACTTCGGACACGACGTCATCCCGGCCATGATCGAGAACGGCGCTCGGGTGTACGGCTATCGCTTCGACGGCTACTGGCAGGACGTAGGGACCGTCCAGTCCTACTGGGAGGCCAACCTCGCCCTTCTCTCGGACGCTCCCGAGCTCGATCTGTACGATCGCGAATGGGTCATTCACACCAGGTCGGAGGAGCGGCCCCCGGCCAAGGTGGGTGCCACCGCTCAGGTCCACCGCAGCCTCATCAGCCACGGCTGCGTGATAAACGGTTCGGTGGTCAATTCCGTGCTCTCGCCCGGCGTGGTCGTGGACGTTGGCGCCGTCGTGCGCGACTCGATCATCCTGTTCGACTCGATCATCCGCCCCGGCGCCGTGATCGACCGGGCGATCCTCGACAAGGAAGTTGCCGTTGGGCCGGGGGCGATCATCGGCGAGGGCACGAACTACGACGAGGTCAACCGCCGCGAGCCGGGCCGTCTCAACACGGGCATCACCGTCGTCGGAAAGCGTGCCGTCATCCCCCGTGGAGTCCGGATCGGCCGCAACGTGCTGATCGGAGAGGGCGTGCGCGCCACGGATTTCCCATCGCGGGTGGTTCGCAGCGGCTCCACCGTGGAGCGGCCCCGCGAACGAGTGGTGCGCGCCACCGTCAGGGCGGCGGTCGGCGAGCCGGCGACAGGGCACGGGGCGGCGGGCGGCCCCGGGTCCGACAATTCGCCCCAGCTAGCCGCCGAAGCCGGCGGAACCGGCGCCGGCGACGCCCGGCGCGCCGTCGGAGAGGCGAACGACTGAACGAGGCGCGAACGCGGGGTGCCGGCCGGCGCGCCCATGGCATCCATTTCGGTCTGAGGTAAGGCGATGTTCGGTGGTGTCGGCCGCTCCGCGCGGGGGCTGGGGGCAGCCGTCCTGATCGCAACCGCGGCCACTTTCTTGCGGGTCGCGGCGCCGGCGCCCGCGGACGCCGGGCAATCGGGGATCACTTACGTCTCGACCGGCACGTGGACGGTCGACCCGGCCAAGGCCCGCATCCAGGTGGCGTTGCAGGTCACGGCCACCTCGCGGACGGTGGACAGCGGAGGCCGGCGCTACTACTTCTCGGGGCTGGTGATGACGCTGCCGCTCTCGACGGCCTCGTTCGCCGCGGCGGATGGCAAAGGCCAGTCCATGCCGGTCACGGTCGAGGCCACGACCCCGTCCGGAGTCGTGGTCGACGTCGGTTTCCGACAGCGGCTCTACTCGGGCCAGACCATCTCGTTCGGGCTCACGTTCGACGTCGTGGACAGCGGCGGCTCGACCGACAGGGACCTGCGCATCGGTCAGGATGTCGTCTCGTTCCCGGTCTTGGCCTTCGGCAGCCCCGGCACGCCCGGTAGCTCGGTCTCGGTCATCTTCCCCGAGGGCTTCACCGTCCAGGAGCAGTTCGGAGCCCTCGTCAGCTCGACCGATGCCTCTGGGGAAACGGTCTTCTCGTCGGGCGTCGTCCCCGACGCCACGGCCCTCGACGCCTGGTTCACGGCCTCGCGAGCCGTTCCCAGCGCCGGCTACCTGACCACCGACCTGACCATGGGCCCGATCTCGGTCGAGCTGCGCTACTGGGCGGACGACCCGGGCTGGGCCAGCCAGGTCGGCGCAATCCTGTCGTCCGGCTATCCGATGCTGCGCCAGCTCATCGGCCTGGGCGATCCATCCCTCCGCTCGCTCACCGTCGAAGAGGTCACGACCCAGGGCATCGGCGGCTTCAGCGGTGAATTCGACCCGGCCTCGGGAACGGTCAAGGTTTCGTACTTCGCCGACCCGGTCGTGGTTCTGCACGAGGCGGCCCACATGTGGTTCAACAGCGATCTGGCCTCCGATCGCTGGATCGACGAGGGCTTCGCCTCCTACTACGCCGAGCAGGTCGTTGTGGCATTGGGTCTGCCGGATCACTCGCCGGTGCTGAGCCCGCAGCTGTTGAGCGACGCCGTGCCCCTCAACGACTGGACCAGCGCTGGAGTGCCCGGCTCGGCGACCGAGGCCTACCTCTACGGCGCCAGCCTGCAGGCCGCCCGCGACGTGGCGGCCATCGCCGGCAATGACGGGCTGCGTGAGGTATGGGCTCTCGCGGCGGCACACGAGCCCGCGTACGGCGGATCTGCCGGTCAGGACTCGGTCGTTTCGGTTTCCGGTCCGGCCGACTGGCAGCGCCTCCTCGACTACCTCGAACAGACGACCGGCCAGTCGTTCACCGCGGTCTGGCGGCGTTGGGTCGTCACCCCGTCTCAGGCCCTCTCGCTGGACGAACGTGACGTTGCTCGCGCCAAGTACCAGGCCATGCAGACGCTGGCGGGCTGGGACATGCCCCCCGACATCCGGGCGGCAATGGGCGGCTGGAACTTTGGCTCCGCCGAGGCGCTCCTGGGCCAGGTCCCGGCGATCGTCACCGACCGCCAGCAGATAGCGGCGGCCGCGCCGGTGGAGAAGACCTCCCCCCCGACGACGCTCGAGACGGCCTTCGAAACGGAGGGAACCGCTGCCGCGCTGACCGAGGCAACGCGCGAACTCTCGGCCCTGAGTGCGTTGGCATCGGCGCGACGCGCCCAGGCCAACAACCATAGCGCCGCCGGCGCGGTTGGCCTCCTCGGCACCGACCCCAGCGCCGCGCTGGCGGCCGCCAGGCAAGCCTTCGCCAGTGGCGATCCCGACCAGGCCACCTACCTTGCCGAATCCGCCAGGGCCGCCTGGGCCGGTGCCACCGGGGTGGGACAGATCCGGATCGTGGGCACTGCCGCTGGAACCGCCGGAGTGCTGCTCCTGCTGGCGCTGTTCGTGTGGACGAGGTCGGGGCGCCGCCGTGAGGACGACCGGACCCAGCCGCCGGCCTCGACCGAGGCGCGACCGGATGCCTGAGCCAGCGGACCCGGTCGGACCGGGCGATGCGGCCGAGCAGCGAGAGACCGCCTACGAGCTGCTGCGGCGGGGCCACGAGCTGTTGAACGGGCGGCACAACGCCCAGGCCGCGGTGGTCCTGGAGCGCGCCGCGCTGGCGGAGCCCGGCAAGGGCTCGATCCTCGAGGCTCTCGCCCGGGCCTACTACAACAGCGGCCAGCACGCCCGCGCCGCCGAGACGTTCGCCGCGCTGCTGGAGGTCGATCCCTCCGCTCACTACGGTCACCTGGGGCTGGGCCTGAGCCTGGAACGACTCGGTCGCATGAGCGAGGCCCGAACTCACCTTCGGCTCGCGGTCGCGATGAATCCAGCCAGCGCCACGTACCGGCGAGCCCTGGAGCGAGTCGAGTCCAGGGTGGGCTGAGGCGCGCGGCCCCACGCCCGTCCTCGTCAGTGCCCCGATGCCTCCAGGCGTCTCGCCAGAAGCAGGATCGCGGCAACCGACTTGGCGTCCTCGATGACGCCGGTCTGCACGGCCGTCACGGCCTCGCGCCAGTCCAGGGCGACGGTCCGAATGCGTTCATCCTCGTCCGGTCTCAGTCGGTCGGCGCCGGCCGGCCGCAGCTCCGTCGCCAGGAAGAGCGACAGGTACTCAGTCACAAAGCCGGGGGCACTGTAGTAGCCGCCCAGGAGCTCCATCCTGCCGGCTCGATACCCGGTCTCCTCCTCCAGCTCGCGATGGGCCGCGGCCTCGGGGTCTTCCGGGATACCGTCGTGGATATCCAGCGTGCCGGCCGGCAGCTCCAGCAGGGCGCCGCCCGCGGCCAGGCGGTACTGGACGACCAGGAGCAGTCGCCCCTGCGGGTCGAGCGGGGCGACGACCACCGCTCCCGGGTGGACCACGATGTCGCGCGACGAGTCCGAGCCGTCCGGCCGCACGATCGCGTCCTTCTCCAGGGTCATGTAGTGACCCCGATAGACGGGCTCGCGCCGGACGATGCGCTCCTCGAGCTCGCGATCGGCCCTGGCCAGTTCGGCCAGGATCGAGTCGAGGGCGGGCCGGCCGGTGAGGCCGCGGCGGGGCTTGCGGCGGGCGGGAGAGTCGGTCATGGCTCGTCAACGAACAGCGCCCCGGCCGAAGATGCCGGGGCGCTGGCTCCTTGAACCTGAGTGTCAGGCGGTGACGGGTCCGAAGGGGAGGGAGAAGTTGGTGTCGGGGTCGAAGAGCTGGACCTTCTCGAGCGGGACGCGCAGCTCGAGCATGTCGCCCGGGCGAACCCGGAACGCCGAGTCGACGATGGCGACGATATCCCGGCCGGCGCCGCTGGCGTGGATCAGCTCCTCGTTGCCGAGGTACTCGACCACTTCGGCCTTGGCGTTGACGACCGCGGTGATGCCGCCGACGGCGCCGAGCATGAGGTGCTCGGGCCGGTAGCCCGCGATAAGCGAGCGGCCGGAGCCGCCGAGGGACTCGCCGAACTGCGGCGGCAGCGGGATGGTGATGTTCGGGCCTGTGAGCTGGGCGTTCTCGCCGCTGCCGGTGATCTCGACCTGCGTGAAGTTCATCGCCGGGCTGCCGATGAAGCCGGCCACGAACCTGTTGATCGGCCGGTCGTACAGCTCCTGGGGTGTACCGACCTGCTGCAGGCGACCCTCGTTCATGACCGCGATCCGCGAGCCCATCGTCATGGCCTCGATCTGGTCGTGGGTAACGTAAACGAAAGTGGTGTTCAGGCGCTGATGCAGCCGCAGGATGTTGGCCCGGGTCTCGACGCGCAGCTTGGCATCGAGGTTGGAGAGCGGCTCGTCCATGAGGAAGACCGCCGGCTCGCGCACGATGGCCCGGCCGAGGGCGACGCGCTGGCGCTGGCCGCCGGAGAGCTCGCGCGGTTTGCGATCGAGATACCGGGTCAGGTCGAGGATCGCGGCCGCTTCCTTGACGCGGGCCTCGATCTGAACCTTGGGCACGTGCCGCAGCTTGAGGCCGAACGCGAGGTTGTCGCGGATGCTCATGTGCGGATAGAGGGCGTAGCTCTGGAACACCATCGCGATGTCGCGATCCTTCGGCGGAACGTCGTTGATGATCTTTTCGCCGATACGCAGCGTCCCTGAGGTGATCTCCTCGAGGCCGGCGACCATGCGCAGGCTGGTCGTCTTGCCACAGCCGGAAGGCCCGACGAGAACCATGAACTCTGCGTCGCGGATGTCGAGGTTGAGGTCGTCCACGGCAACGACGTCGCCGAAGCGCTTGGTTACGTTCTCAAAGGTGACTGTAGCCATTTGGGGTGTGCTCCATACCTGCTTCTGATGTCGGGCGATCCTAGCAGGCGATCCCGAATGGTCGCAATCCCGGGGGCCAGGATGGGCCTAAATATTTAGGTGAATCCGACCTGCGGTGGGCTGGCGTCGGGGGCGCGGCGTCCCACTTGCCGCGACTGGAGCCCGCCATCAGGGGTCAGCGGGGCCTGGGCGGGTTGGAACTACCTTCAGGATCAATTCAGGGCTGCGGAATAGAACGAGGCCACCTCAGACATCAAGACCAGAGCGTCCCGAGAGATTGCGCCGAACGGGAAGACCGGGCGCATAGTGAGTCATCAATGAACGACCACACGAACGACCAGGCCCGCGAGACACTCAACGACCGCGGGCGCGAGCTCGAGTTGAACCGGGAAATCCGATGGGCTCCGGAGCAGAGCCCGGACCTTGGCGCGCCCGCCGCCTCGTCCGGCCCGCCCGCCGCCCAGTTCGGTTCCGGCCAGGATGCCGGGTACCAGCCTCTGGCTGTGCAGCCGGCTGTTCCGCCGCCACCGCCGCCCGCCATGCCGCCCTCGGGCCAGTGGGCCGGCTGGACGCCCCAGCCGTTCACCGCCCCGCCCATGTACGAGGCTATCGCCGCCCCCAGCCAGGCCGGCCGGGCCGATGGGAGAGGGCGCAGGATCCTCCCGCTCATCCTCGCCACGGCGCTCCTGTCGGCCGGTCTTTCGGCCGGCGGCACTTACGTCGCGTTCACGCTCGCGCCGCGCGCGGCAACCGTGACTCAGTCGGCGTCGGGGAGCGCGGCGCCCCAGGCGCAGGTAGTCAGCCTGACCGAGTCCCAGGCGATCGTTCGGGTCGCGGACATCGCCGGGCCGTCGGTCGTCACGATTTCGACGACCGGCTCCGAGAGCGTCGGCCGGCGTTCCGCGACCTTCAGCGGCTCAGGATCCGGATTCATCGTCAACTCGGATGGGCTGATCCTGACCAACAACCACGTGGTCATGGATGCGTCGACGCTGAGCGTGACTCTCAGCGACGGGCGTGAGCTCCCGGCCACGATCGTCAGCACCGATGCCACGCACGACCTGGCGCTGGTCAAGGTTGGCGCCACCGGGCTTACGCCCCTGACGCTCGGCGACTCCAGTACCGTCGAGGTCGGCCAGCTGGCGATTGCCATCGGCAGCCCGCTCGGGACTTTCACCGACTCCGTGACGCAGGGCATCGTCTCCGGGCTCGACCGGAGCATCTCCGTCGGGGACACCACATCCAACTTCACCGAGAACCTCAGCGGGCTGATCCAGACCGATGCCGCGATCAACCCCGGCAACAGCGGAGGCCCGCTCCTCGATGCCAGCGGCAACGTGATCGGGATCGTGACGGCGGCCTCCAGCAACGCCCAGGACATCGGCTTCGCCATCCCGATTAACCAGGCCAAGCAGATGATCGCTGCCGCGAAGTGATCACTACCTCGATGGGCACCCGGCCGACCTGCCCGGTAGTGTCGGTGCTACCCACCCGGAACGGACGATCGTTTCAGGAAGGTTTCAGGGTCAGACTCCATACCTCGGCTCGGCGTCCCCCGATTCGTAGTTACTTGCTGGCTGCAGCTATCCACAGGACTTGAGGTAGACCCGATATGAAAACAAGGTTGGCGGCGATCGCCTTGATCCTGGTCGGAGTTGGGGCGGTGGCGCTTGCCATTGTCGGTCCCAGCTTCGCCGGGTCGTCGAATTCCCAGTACATAGTCCAGGCGGCCACCGTGGGCACGGTGACTGCCAGTTCGGTGGCCACCGGGACGATCTCGGCCAGCACCGTGTATGGCCTGAGGTTCGGCGCCACGCCGGATATCGTCAGCACCTCGGCCACGACCTCGGGCACGGGCGGCTCCACCAGCGGGTCCAGCAGCTCCAGCAGCTCCGGCGGCTCGCTGACCTGGCCGGTCTATTCGGTCACGGCCACGGTGGGCCAGACGGTCAGCAAGGGCGACGTCCTGGCCGTGGCGGACGACTCGGCGGCCCTGGTGCAGCTGGCATCGGCGCAGGCGACCCTGGATTCCGCCCAGTCGAAGCTGACAACGGACACGGCCGGCCCCACCGCCTTGACCAAGGCCCAGGCCAAGAATCAGCTTGACCAGTCGGAGAACAGCTATAGCCAGGCCGTTTCGAATAAGAAGATCACCAACCAGCAGAACGCCCTGACCCTGAGCCAGGCCAAGCAAGCGGTGACGGCAGCGCAGGACAAGCTCGACACGGACACGGCCGACAGCGCGCCGGCGCCGACCATCGATGCCGACCAGGCCGCGCTGGCGCAGGCGCAGTCGAACCTGGCCTCGACGCAGCTCAAGGTCAACCAGTCGAACCAGCAGGCCGCCCAGCAGGTCACGAACGCCTCTCTCAGCCTGACTTCGGCCAAGCTGCAGTACCAGAGCCAGCTCGCTCCCGCCTCCAGTGCCACCGTCCTGAGCGACCAGGCCCAGGTGGCCTCGGCCCAGGCGGCTGTCGATGCCGCGCAGATGGCGGTGACCGACGCCACGCTCGTCGCTCCGGCGGACGGGCTGATCGTCGCGGTCAACATCCTGCCCGAGGTTGACGCCCCATCAACCGGCTACGCGATCGAGGAATCGGTCGACCCGATGGTGGCCACGGCCAGCTTCACCGAGTCCGACATCTCCAACATCAAGGTCGGGCAGACAGCCTCGGTCAACGTGACGGCGCCCGACGTGACCGTCCAAGGGACCGTTACCCAGATCGTCCCGGTGGCATCCACCACCGGAGGCGCGAGCAGCGTCGTGACCTACGCCGTGAACGTGACCCTCAGCGACCCGCCCGCCACGGTGCTCTCGGGCATGAGCGCCACGGTGACGGTGACCACGGCCTCGGTCGCCAACGTGGTGCGCGTTCCCGCCACGGCCCTGGGGAGATCGTCCGGCGCCTACACCGTCCAGGTCGAGAGCAGTGACGGAAGCGTCCAGACCGTGTCGGTGCAGGTCGGCCTGGTGACCACCTCCTACGTTCAGATCACGAGCGGCCTCAGCGAGGGCCAGTCGGTGGTCGTCGGCACGACGACCACGCGCAACAGCACTACTACCACCACGGGCGGGGTCAACCTCGGTGGGCTGACTGGCGGCGGCGGGTTCAGCGGCGCCGGTGGGTTCGGTGGGCGATGAACGGGCACGCAGTCGAACCGATCATCGAGCTCGAAGGCGTTAGCCGCATATACGACACTGGCCGGGTCCAGGTGCCGGCCCTGGTCGACGTCAACCTGACGGTCGCCAAGGGTGAGTTCATGGCCATCATCGGCCCGTCGGGCTCGGGCAAGTCGACGATGATGAACATCCTCGGCTGCCTGGACCGGCCCACCTCGGGGCGCTACGTTCTCGACGGCCAGCCGGTCGACGAGCTCAGCGACGACGGCCTGGCCTTCGTCCGCAGCCGCTCCATCGGCTTCGTCTTCCAGAGCTACAACCTGCTGCCGCGCACCAGCGCCCTGGAGAACGTGGCCGCGCCTCTGATGTACCAGGGCATCGGCCGCAGGGAGCGCCTGAAGCGAGCCCGCGAGGCGCTCGAGCGCCTGGGCCTGGGCGACCGGCTCAGCCACGAGCCGTCCGAGCTCTCGGGCGGCCAGCAGCAGCGCGTCGGGATCGCCCGCGCCCTGGTGACCGAGCCGGCGCTGATCCTGGCCGACGAGCCGACCGGCAACCTCGATAGCCATTCAGGTGCCGAGGTGCTCGCCATCTTCAAGGACCTGCACGCCCTCGGCCGAACGATCGTGCTCATCACCCACGACATCGACGTCGCCACCGCCGCGGATCGCGGCGTCCACATCCGCGACGGCCAGATCCAGGAAGCGGTGCTGGCATGAGGCTCATCGACCTGCTGCGCCTGGCCCTCGGCCGCCTGGGCACCGGCAAGCTGCGGACGGCCCTCACGATGCTGGGCATCATCATCGGCGTGGCCTCGGTCGTGGCCCTGGTCAGCGTCGCCCAGGGCGCCACCAAGGGCATCAGCGAACAGCTCAACGCCCTGGGCACGAACCTGCTGACGGTGACCCCGGGCTTCAGCCGCGGCACGGTCACGCGCGGCTCCTTCGGCTCGGCGACCACCCTGACCATCGACGACGCGTCCGCGATCGCCGGTCTTGACGGCGTAGCGGCCGTCGCCCCGGAGCTGACCACCTCGGAGCTCGTGATCGCGGGCACCCAGAACGAGACCGCCCGCATCATCGGCACGACGCCGGGCTACCTGACGGTCTTCGCCTATGACATGTGGACCGGCGCCTTTCTCAACCAGGCCTCGGTCGACAACAACCTGCGGGTGGCGGTCATCGGCGGCACGACCGCCGACAACCTGAACCTGACCCAGAGCTCGATCGGCTCGACCATCTACATCGGCGGCCTGCCGTTCGATCTGATCGGGATCATGCAGTCCAAGGGCGGGACCGGCACCCAGGACGACGAGGTCATCGTGCCGCTCTCGACCATGCGAGAGCTGTTCGTGGGCAGCGCCAGCGTCTCGACGATCGGCCTGAGCGCCACCAGCCAGGATGACATCAGCACCGTCTCGGGCGAGATCACCGCGCTGCTCGATCAGCGCCACGGCATCGCGGCCGGTGCCTCGGCCGACTTCTCGATCACCACCCAGGCCCAGCTGCTCGGAACCGTCAGCTCGGTCAGCGACGTGCTGACCCTGCTGCTGGCCGGCATCGCCTCGATCTCGCTTCTGGTGGGCGGCATCGGGATCATGAACATCATGCTCGTCTCGGTCCGTGAACGGACGCGCGAGATCGGCATCCGCAAGGCAATCGGGGCCCGCGGCCGCGACATCCTGTCGCAGTTCCTCGTGGAAGCCCTCTCGCTCTCGCTGGCCGGTGGCGCGATCGGCATCGGGCTCGGGGTCGTGGCCTCGCTCGGCATCGGCATCTACGCCGGCTGGGGCTTCGTCTTCAATCCGATCACGGTTGTCGTCGCTCTCGGCTTCAGCCTGATGGTCGGGATCGTGTTCGGGGTCTGGCCGGCCAGCCAGGCCGCCCGGCTCGATCCCGTGGTCGCCCTTCGCTACGAGTAGACAGTTCGCAATCGCAAATCGCAAATCGCAAATCGCGGAAAGGAAAGGGGAAAACTCATGACAGCAACGGCCCAGCCGGCCAAGCGACAGGATCGAACGACGCTGGTCTTGCTTCTGGTGGCTGCGTTCGTCGCGGTCGGCGGGATCGGCTTCGCCATCGGCCATCTCACAGGCGGTTCGACGGCGGCGGCAGCAAACGGCGGCACCCGTTCTGGCTTCGTCCGGCCATCTCTGGCGCCGGGCCAGACCTTCAATGTCGGCCAGTTCGGCGGCGGCAGCGGCGCCTTTGCCCGCGGCGGACTCGCCGGCGGTGTCTCGGGCACGGTCGCGTCGATCTCAGGCTCTACGATGACGATAACTCTCGCCAATGGGAGCACGGTTACGGTCGACCTGACGGGCAGCACCACCTACCACAATGAGACGGCTGCAAGCTCGAGCGATGTCCAGGTCGGCAGCTCGGTGACGGTTCAGATCGACACCAGCGCCCTGGCCAGCGCCTCTCCCAACCCGGCAGCCTCGGGCGGTCAGACGCTCACGGCCAAGGACGTCCTGATCACAACGCCATAGAGACGCCACAGACGACATAGGAGACTTCCTTGCACGTGCTCGTCGTTGAAGACGACGCCCGCCTGAGCAGGCTGCTGCGGCGCCTGCTCACGCAGGATCGTCACGTGGTCGAGGCCGCCCTCACTGCGGAGGACGGCCTCGAAATCGCTACGTCGAGCGCCGAGCTCGATGCCATCGTCCTCGACGTCGGCCTGCCGGATCGCTCCGGCTTTGAGGTCGCGCGCATACTCCGGCGGCAAGGCTCGCAGGTCCCCATCCTCATGCTCACGGCGCGCGACGCGGTGAGCGATCGGGTCGAAGGCCTCGACGCCGGCGCGGACGATTACCTGGTCAAGCCGTTCGCCTACGAGGAGCTGCTGGCCCGGCTGCGCGCGCTCGGCCGCCGGCCGCCCACTCGCAAGTCCATTGCCCTGCGCTCCGGTCCGTTCGAGCTGGACGAAGCCACCCGACGGGTCACGGTCGCGGGCAAGCCGGTCGACCTCAGCCAGCGCGAGTTCTCGATCCTCGAATGCCTGCTGCGGCGGCCCGGCCAGGTCCTGTCTCGCGACCAGCTGCTGGACTATGCCTGGCCGTACGGCGTCGCCCTGACGCCGAACACGGTCGAGGCCTACATCCACCTGCTTCGCGAGAAGGTCGGCAACAGCGCGGCATCTCACATCGAGACCGTCCGCGGCGTGGGCTATCGCCTTCGAGAGGGCTGATCGATGAGGCGACCGAGCCTGCCTAGGCCGTGGCGATGGCGGCCGCGCCGAACCGCCCCGATCGAGGCGAGCCCGTCGCTCCTTCCTCCGCCCGCGGACGAGGACGTTCACATCCTGCGGCGGACGCGGCTGCGCCTGATGGCGTGGAGCGGCGGCATCACCCTGGTGATCCTGCTGGTGATGGGCGTGGCGATCTACTCGGCCGTCTCCAATCTCGTGAGCAACGATAGCGTCAGCCGCCTCGAGGATTTCGCGAACGTTTACGCCAGAGCCATCGGTGGCAACCCGCCTGCGGTGAGGCCTCGCCAGCTCGATCCCGAGTTTGGGACGCGATACGCCGGCATCTTCATCGTCGTACTCGATTCTTCTGGCAACATGGTTCTTCGGACCAGCACACTCCCCCCGGGCGTGCCCGTGCAGGTCGCCGTCAAAGCCGTCTCCGGCGGCGGCACCGACGTCAGAGAGGTCACCAGCGCCGGTGTCCCGCTCAGGGTTTTCACCGAGTCGGCCCAGGATGCCGACGGCGACGTCTACACGATCCAGACCGCGGCCGATCGGACCCAGGAGGTGAACCTCCTCAACCTGCTGCTGGTGGTGCTCGTAGGCGGAGGGGCGGCCGCCCTGCTTGCTTCCCTGCTGGCCGGCTATCTGTATGCCGGCCGTGCGCTCGTCCCGATACGTGAGTCGGTTGCAAGGCGACAGGTGGCCCTGCAGCGTCAGCGCGAGTTTGCGGCCAACGCCAGCCATGAGCTGAGAACGCCGCTCACCGTCATCAGGGCGAGCGTCGAGGACCTGAGACGCAACCGGCGCAGCCGGGTCGAAGACGTCGGCGAGGCGATCGGCGACATCGACGCCGAAGTCCGGCATATGACCGCCCTTGTAGAGGACATGCTGCTGCTGGCCAGGACGGACTCCGGCGCGGTCCAGGTCGATCGGGTGCCCCTCGATCTTGCCGACGTTGCCGCCGAGGCGACTTCGTCTCTGGCGGCGTTGGGCCAGGAGCGGGGCGTCCAGGTCATGCTCGATCCGCTGCCGGCCCCGCTCACCGGCGACCCGCTGCGACTGCGGCAGCTGGTCACGATACTGGTCGACAACGCCATTCGCCACAGCCCGAAAGGCTCGACTGTCACCGTCGGCGTTCGGCCGGATGCCGCGGCAGCCTTGCTGTATGTCGAGGACCAGGGGCCCGGCATCAAGCCGGAGGACCTGCCCAGGCTCTGGGAGCGGTTCTGGCGGGCCGACAACGCGCCACCCGGGGGTACCGGCCTCGGACTCTCGATCGCGAAGTGGATCGTCGATCAGCACGGCGGGACGATCGAGGCCACCAACCGGACAGAGGGGGGAGCCAGGTTCTGGGTGCGACTGCCCGAGCGGAGGGCGGCCACCGCAGGGGCGGCGTCCTCCGAGGGCATCCAGGCGACCGGAGACGAGGTCCGCCCGGAGGTCGAAGCCCCGCAGCCGGGCATAGCCCGCTGGGCGGCCGGCGACTCGCACGAACGGCTTCCCTAGTCTCGCGCCGGGAGACTTCACGGCGCTGGGGCGCTGGGGCGCTGGGGCGCGGCGACCGGGCTTCAGCCGAAGAGCAGCCTCGCCTCGGCGATCAGGCCGACGCAGATGATCGCGGCCCGCAGCAGTGGCGCCGGCAGGCGACGGCCGACCCGCGCCCCGATCTGACCGCCCATGATAGAGCCGATCGCGATCAACAGCGCCACGTCCCAGTGAACCGGAGCGATCAGGGCGAAGAGGACGGCCGCGACGCCGTTGACGACCGCCGCCAGGACGTTCTTGAGACCGTTGAGGCGCTGTATGTCGTCGGGCAGGAAGATCGTCAGCAGGGCGATCATGATGATCCCCTGGCCGGCCCCGAAGTAGCCGCCGTAGACGGCCGACCCGAAGAGCGTCACCGATAGGGGCCAGGCTCGATGGGCCTCCGGGTGGCGATGCTCGGCCAGGGCGCGGGAGAGGCTTGGTCCGATCGCCACCAAGACCAGGGCCACTCCGATGAGGATCGGCACGATCGCCGCGAACGCCCCGGGAAAGGCCCACAGCAGCAGTGCCCCGGTCAGCCCGCCGGCGCCGGCGACGACGCCGAGCCGAAGGGCGCGCCCGCGCTGCCCGGCGAGCTCGCGGCGATAGCCAAGCGAGCCGCTGATCGAGCCCGGCACGAGCCCGACGGTGTTCGAGACGTTGGCGTCGATTGGCGCATAGCCGAAGGCCAGCAGGGTAGGGAAGGTGATCAGCGAGCCCGAGCCGACGATGGTGTTGATGGTGCCGGCGGCAAGCCCGGCCGCGGTGATTGTCCCCGCTTCGAATGGCGTCATCCCTGCGGCCGAGCGTTCTCATGGCCGAGGCGGCGACCGGCGGGTGCGCACGGCCGCTGCGGGGGGATTCGATCGATCGGTCTCACGGTCCGATCCTAGCCGGGGTCACGCAAAGCCGTAGCGCCATGGTTGCCATGGCCCGGCGCGAAAGCCGGGGCAGGCCTCGTGCCGGGAACGACCGGAGGGCTTCGTTGCGCGGTGCGATTATCGGTGTTGTCCGCGGGCAGGCAACCGATCTAGCATGACTCGGTCCGGCGCCGTCGGGATTCGCCGGGATTGCCGTGCCCCGAACGAGCGCTGCAGGATCACCCGGGTCCACATTGGGGGAGGCTGATGGCCCTCGTGGTCGCGCCGCCTGGGCTGCTGAACGTCGACCGCGGATCGGACTCCGCGGAGTCGTCACGAGCCAGAGCCCGAAAACCTCCGGTCGCGGCTCAGTTCGTACGCTCCAAGGTGCGCGTGCCTCGTGCCGCCTCGATGTCGCGCGAGCGGCTCGAGCGCCTCGCCGAGGAGACCCGGCGCCACCGCCTGACCCTCGTGGTTGCTCCGGCGGGCTCTGGCAAGACGACGCTGATGTCCTGCTGGGCAGGCTCCGCGGAGGCGGCCGGCACCCGAGTCGCCTGGTATCGAGCCGAGAGCACGGACTCGACGGCGGCGACCTTCCTGGGCTACCTCCAGCTCGCCATCGGCGAGGCGCTCGGGCGACGCGGCGAGGGGGATGCCTCGGCCCAGGTCGGCGGCAGGCCCTGGCGGACCATCGAGGAGGCGGCCGCGTGGCTGGAGGGTCACAGCGCCGAGGGGCTGCTCCTCGTGATCGACGACTTGCATGCGCTCGCGTGCTCGGCCGCCGAGGCGGCGCTGGGGCGGTTCGTCGACCTCGCCGGCCCGGGCATACGGATCATCGTCGGAAGCCGCAGCTTGCCTTCCTTCGACCTCTCCCGGCTGCGACTGTCGGGCGATCTGCTGGAGATCACCGGCGATGACCTGCGCTTTCGCTCCTGGGAGGTGGAAAGGCTCTTTCGCGAGTACTACGGGGAGGTGCTCAGGGGTGACGAGCTGGGTCGTCTTGCCCGACGCACGGAAGGATGGGCCGCCGGGCTCCAGTTCTTCCACCTGGCCACGCAAGGCAAGTCGCCGGCGGAGCGAACGCGCCTGCTGGCGGCCCTCGGCGGGAGCACGCGGCTGATTCGCGAGTACCTGGCCCGGAACGTCCTGGATGAGCTGCCCGAAGAGCTACGGGCGTTTCTGGTCGATACGAGCCCACTTCGGCGCCTGTCGGGCCCGCTGTGCGACGTGTACCTGCATCGCACTGGCAGCGCCGCGCTGCTGGAGGAGCTCGAGCGTCGCCAGGTCTTCACCGTCTCGCTGGACGATGGCACCTACCGTTACCACGAGGTGCTGCAGTCCCACCTGGAACAGGTTCTCACGGAGACGCGCGGCGAGACGGCCGCCCGCGCCGGATCCGCCCGGGCAGGGGAGCTGCTGGAGGAGCGCGGCTTCGCGGCCGAGGCGCTTGCCGCCTACTGTCGCGCCGATCAGTGGGAGGACGCGGCCCGGGTGCTCGGGACCGGCGCCGAATGGCTGAAGAGCGACAGCTCGGCCGACTGGCTGGCCGAAGTCGCCCCGGCCGTGATCCGCAACGATCCCTGGCTCCGCCTGGGCAGCGCCCGCCGGCTTCGAGCCGAAGGCCACTGGGCCAGAGCGCTCGGGGCATTCGCCGAAGCTGAGGCGGCGTTCGGAGCGGCGGAGATGGCCGCCGCCTGCAGGGCCGAGCGCCAGACCCTGGCGGCCTTCTTCGATCCGACCGCGCGGCCGCCCCTGGATTGGACGGGCGCGCTTCGCGCGGCTCTGCGCCGCGATCCCCTGGGAAGACGGGCGACGAGGTCGGGGCAGCCCCGTCCACCGGCGACCGACACCGCGCCGGATCGACTTGCGCTGGGGCTCGCAACCCTCGCCGCCGGATACGTGGTCGATGCGAGGACCAGGCTGCTGGACGTTGCCCTCGATCCCGACGTCGACCCGGCAATAGCCGCCGCGGCCACCATCGGGGCCGGCACGGCCGGCGCCCTCGCCGGCGACCGGGCCGCGCGTGCGGACCTCGAAAGGGGCGCTGCGATGGCCGAGCGAGCGGGACAGGGCTGGCTGTCTCGTCTCGGCAGGGCCGCCGTCTCGCTGGCCGGGCCGTCGAATGAAGAGCAACTTGCCGAGCTGAGGATGCTCCGCGAGAAATCGGCCCGTGAGGGAGACGCGTGGGGCGAGGTCCTGGAGGCGCTGGCAGAGGGCTGGGTCCTGCTTCGGCGCCGGGAAGCGGCCCTTCGGCCCCTCGAGCTTGCCGTGGCTGGGGCACGACGCCTGAATTCGGGGACGCTGGAGGCCTGGGCCAGGGGGCTGGGGGCGCTCGCCGCCGCGAGGGCCGGCCTGCCCGAGGCGCGCGATTCGGCCCTCCACGCCGAGAGCCAGGCTCGGGTGACGGGGGTGGTTGGAGCGAGCGTTCCGATCTACGCGGCCATGGCAGCCTGCGATCCGGATCGATCGGCCGAGCACCGGGCCCTGGCAGAAGCGATCGCCCGGGAGACTGGCCTGGCCGCCGTCTGGGACCAGCCAGCCGACGCGGCCGGCGCAGACGACCCGTCCGGCGGCGACAGGGAGGGCCCGTCCGAGGCAGGGGGCCGGCCCGCCAAGGAGGTGCCCCAGGACCGCGATCAGCCGCCGTCGGCAGAGGCGACTCCGATGTACGTCAGGCTTCTCGGCGGATTCGCGATGCAGATCGCCGGTCGCTCCGTGAACCTCGCCGCCATCAAGCCTCGGCCGCGCGCAGTCTTGCGACTCCTGGCCCTGAACGCCGGACGACCGGTTCACCGCGAGGTCCTGGCCGCGACGTTCTGGCCCGACGCGGACCCGACGACATCCGCCCGAAACGTCCACGTCGCCCTCTCGGGGCTGCGCAAGCAGCTGTGTTCGGACAATGACACTGGCTGCGACGTGCTCGTCCGAGAAGGCGAGGCGTACCGACTGGTCGTGCCGCCGGGCGGCCGGGTCGACCTGCAAGAAGCGGAGAAGGCGCTGAGTTCGGCGCGGGCCGCCCACGGACGGAAGGATGCTGCCGCCGAGGCAGCAGCGTACCGGTGCGCGATCGAACTGGCGCGCGGCGAGCTGTTGCCGGAGGACGGTCCTGCCGACTGGGTCGTCTACCGCAGGGAGGAGACGAGGATCGAGCTATCCGGCGCGGCACGTGCACTGGGGGAGATGATCCTGGACGAGGACCCCAACGGCGCCGCGGAGGCGTGCGCGGCCGGGCTGCGGCTCGACCCGCACCACGATGGGCTGTGGCGACTCCTCATCGCCGCGCGCGAGAGGGCCGGGGACCACGCCGCAGCGGCGACGGCGCGTAAGGGCTACGAGAGAATGCTGGGCCAGCTGGGGCTGACGGCAGCCGGGGACGACGGGCGGGCTCGCGTCCGGCGGCGGATTGACGAACCCTGAACTCCGTCTCGCCCGGCTTGCGTGAGGACGAGATCCGGCCGGAGCAGCCGCCAGGGCGACTACTGGCGAGACCGGAACTCAATGTCGGCCACGGAGACGTTCTGGCCGGCGGTCGACTGATAAACGCTGAGTACCGTGAGCTTGATCGACGCCGCGCCCCTGGCGTCGACGTCGAGGGTCTGGAAGTCCTTGGCGTCCTGGAGGTCGAACTGCCGGGTGAAGACCACTGCGCCTTTGGCGTTCATGAAGTCCAGCCGGATCGTGTGCGGCCGAGGCTGTGCCTCGAAGTTGTCCGGGTCGCCCGAAGTTATGAGCACCTTGGCGATATCCGCCGGAGGCGAGAAGGTGGCGCTGATCCAGGGCTGGCTCTCGCTCGCGGGCGCGGCCCAGTAAGTGTTGCTGAAGCTGTCGAAGGCCAGGTTCGGCCCGTGGCCGGCGATCGACGGTCCCGTCGCCTGACCCGCGACGTGAACGGGCACGTAGTTGGGAGCCACGGCGACCCGGACCTGGTTCACCGCGCCCTCGACCGCGTCGCGGACCCCCGGCACCAGGACGAAGCCGGCGGCGCCGACGACGATGGCTCCGATCAAGATCACGGCGAGAAGCTTCCTGAGCGTGCCACCGCCCCCACCGGCGGCCTGTGCCGCTTGCCGCTGAACGCTGAGCGGTCGAGCACCGGCGGGCATGGCCGTGGCCCGGCGGGTGAAGAGCGACCGCCACCAGGGCACTCGGCGGGCGACCGGGACCACCGCCAGGTAGGCCCCGCAGCGGTGGCAGAACCGCCGCGTGGGCTCGTTGCCGGTTCCGCAGCTGCCACACACGAGCTCGCCCGGTCGCGGTCCTTCCTCGAGCGGCGCGACGGGAGCGGGGGTCGGGCGGGGGCGGGCCATGCCGGGCTTAAGGGCTCCAGGCTGGGCGGCCGCAGGCTGGGCGGCCTCTGGCTGGCCGGCCGCAGGCCGGACTGCTGCGGGCCGGACTGCTGCGGGCTGGACGGCCGCAGGCTGTACGGCCGCAGGCTGGGCGCCGGCCGCAGGGATCTCCGGCGCGGCGCCCGTCGGCGCCGGGACCGACGGGGCGGCCTCTACCGTGGCCGTCGCCGACGTGTCGATCGTGTCGAACTCGACCGCCGGGGCAACCCGTCTGGTGCTCACCACGACCGGTGTCGGCGCAACCGAAGGCGGCGAGACGGCAGCACTCGAACCTGCCACGACCCCGGCGTTGGGGCCTGTCGCCGCGTCGAGGGCCGCGCCTTCCGCCCGGCCGCCGGTCGCGCCGGCAGCCTCGCCGCCGGGCTTCTCTTCCAGGCCGAGCGCTCGGCGAGCCTGCACCAGAAGGCCGCCGCGCTCCGGCTCGGTCTCGGTCGGCTCCGGTTCGGGCGGCGGCGCGGTCTGCGGCTGGACCTTCTCCCCGGTCCATTCCAGGAAGCTGCCGCAGGATCCGCAGAAGCCCGCGTCGTCGGAGTTCTGGAAACCGCACTTGGTGCAGATGATCACGGTTTCGTCCCCTTCGTCAGCCTTCGACGACCTCCACCGCGTGAGGTATGTGAGCAGGTTTCGCTGCCGCGACCAGCGCGTCAAGTCGAGCGGCCGAGAGCGCCTTCGAGTCGCGCACCGTGACCCGCACGACGAGCGACGGGGTGGAATCTCCCGGGATCGCCGCGTTCGGCAAGCTCGACCAGCCGGCTGCGCCGGACTCGATTATCTCCACCTGCCCGCCCGTATAGATTGCGACCTGCGAAGCCAGGCCACTGGCCGTCCCGCGAAGCCTGAAGAGATCGACGGCGGAGGCGACCATCATTCTGCGCCGCTCGAGCGGCCAGGTGTGGTCCAACGTGGCACCAACCCAGCCGCTCAGCCACTCCAGGAAGTCTTCCGGGGCGTAGGCCGGATCGAGGTATGCGTCGAAGCCGTCGAGCGAGGCGAAGATGGGAGCCAGCGCCGCATCCATGGCCGAGACCAGGCGCTGGGCCAGATCGTCGTCCCGGTAGAGGGCCGGCAGCGTCTCGCCGATCGGGTGGGGCGTCTCGAGCCCGTCGACCAGTCCGCGCATCAGGCCCCCTCCACCATGAGCTGGTGCTCGTACGAGAACACCAGCGAGTTTGGCTCCAGGTCCAGCCGTTGAGTGGCGCTGCCGCGCTGCCCGGTGATTGGGTCGGCACCGAAGAGGCGGACGTCCTCGACCAGCGCCGTCCCCGGGACGGCCTGAAGCACCGCGTAGACCTCGCCCACCTGGACCGGCCGGCCGAACGGCCAGCCGCCTCCGTCCGGACCGCCGGTGATCGGGTTGAAGTACTCATACAGCGCCCGAGTGGCGGCGGCCTGGAGCCTGGCCGGGTTGGTCCTGGGCTTGGGCTGGATCTTCGCGACCACGGTGATGCCTCGATAATCCGGCGGCTCGACCACGACGCGAGCTCCGATCACCCGGCACTCATCGAGCCGGGTGGTGATCCGAGCCAGCGTCTCCTCGGCCGGAACGAGCCGCTCGAAGAGGAGCCGGCCGTCCTGGTCGGCGGCGTGCGGCACGACGAGAACGCGAACGCCACCCTGGTCGGCCTTGGCCGTCGCCGCGACCGCTCGGACCCGCGCTATCTCGGGCGCGGCCTCCAGGACGATCTGCTCGTAGTCCTCGGTCGTGACCGCCCGGCCGCGCGTTCGCAGCGAGATCGGGCCTCGTAGCTTGGCGTTCTCGATCTCCTCGCCGTCGACCCCGCCCGACGCGGGCCGGCGGTTCGAGACTCGGGCCACGAACGGGATGGTCGACTTCAGCACGCTGATGGCGCCCGCGGCAACGTTGCCGTGCCGGCCGCCGCCGGTCATGTATGCGTCCAGCCGCAGGCGCGCGCCCTTGGGCGGGACGCGGCCGTACTCGCGGAACGTGCCGTCCGGCTGACGCACGCCCGGCCCCAGCAGGACCGCCCCGGCCACGGCATCGAGAACGAAGTGGCGATCGGCGGGGCCGCTCGAGGAGAAGTCCGGGACCTGCTCCCAGTCGACCCATTCATCGGTCTCGCTGACGCGCAGGACCGGCGGATGCTCCCCCGGAACCACCGGCCGGTGGAGGAGCGCGAAACGTTGGCCCGGGACGCCGGCGCTGACACCGAGGATCTCGCCCGCCAGGCCGCCTTCACCGCCGTGCTCGCCGCCCACCGGTTGGGCGTTGACCGCCGCAGCCGTGCCACCGATCGTCTCAGCCGCCACGCCGTGGATCCGCGGCGAGGCGGAGTAGGCCGGCACGTCGGCTTCCGAGCTGATGACCCGCGCCCGCAACCAGCCCGCGCGCGCCCTGTTGACGAGCGAGGCGACGTGGCCGGCCGGAACGTGGAGGACCACCCGCCCATCGCGGTTGAGCCCCCCGGTCGAGTCCGACTCGAGGTCGCAGCCGGTCCATCCGTCCCCGGTCCAGGCCTCCCACACGATCGGGGGTCGGGTCGGGTCCACGCCCACGCCTTCTATCGAGCACCGCATCGACAGGGCGACCGCGCACGATGGCACGGCATCGCTGAGGCCGATGAGCAGGGCATCGCCAGGCTGGGGGACCGGCGAGAACGCTTCGAACGGCGTGCCCTTTTCGAGGAGCTCCGAGCGGTCCAGCACCGGCGCCCCCTCCGCGGACGTGGCGACGCGACTGAGTGAGCAGGCGACCACGGCCAGGTCTTCGAGCGTGCTGAAGACGATGGCCTCGTCGGTCTCCGTGCGAACGGTCGCGGCCCTGGTACCTGCGGCGATCCGAACCGTGTCCGGCTGAGGCGCGCTGAGGTAGAAGGTGAGCGGGGCCCGAGCGGCCATCGGCGGGAACAGGCGCACGCCGATCAGGTCGAGGAAGCGGACGTAGTGCCGGTCGGGCACGCGGTTGAGCCGGTAGATGAGCTGGTCGGTCATGTAGGCGAACGCTTCGATGAGCGTCACGCCCGGGTCGGAGACGTTGTGGTCCGTCCATTCCGGGCAGCGCTGCTGGACGAGGCGTTTGGCATCGTCGACCAGATCCTGGAACCGTCGATCGTCGAGATTGGGGGTGGGGAGGGCCATCACTCAGCCTCCTCGGGGATCGTGTAGAAGGGGAACACCAGGTTCCTGCGATCGTTTGTCGCGTTGACGGTGTAGGTGATCTCGATGTAGAGGACGGATCGATCGGCTCCGTCCACGCTCACGTCGACGTCGTTCACTTCGATCCGGGGCTCCCAGCGCACGAGGGCGTCCCGTACGTGCTGGGCAATTCGACCGGCCACGCCGGCGCCCGCGCCCGAGAAGACCTCGTCGTGGATCCGGCAGCCGAACTCGGGCCGCATCGGCCGCTCGCCGGGCGCGGTGCCCAGGATCAGCCGGATGGCCTCCTCGATCTCGCGGCCCTTCGAGACCAGGGCGATACCTCCGCTCGAATCGGTCCGCAGCGGGAAGGCCCAGCCTGCGCCGATGAACTCGTCCGTCATGCCCGTTTCCTCAACCGATCATCACGTTGGTGGTTGTTGGTATGCAGCTGCCGCCCGGCAAGCCGCAGCAGGTTGCCTGCGATTCGGTCGTTGCGGCCGGTTTGCCCTCGATGAACACGTTCGCCGAGCCGCTCAGGATCTGAGCCTGCTGGCTCGGTGGCGCCAAGAACGGATCGCTCGGATGGAGGCCTACGTGCGGTGGCGTGTTCAGGCCGCCCGAGCCGAGCACGGCCGCGGCCTTGCCTCCGATGGTCACGGTCGTCGAGAGACCGGTCGTCAGCGGCGCGGCAAACGGCAGCGGCGGCGAAGGCTGGGGCGCCCCCGTGGCCGGGTTCGGAATCATGTGAATCGAGCACACCGCCTGGACCTGGTCTCCCTGGACGATCGGCTGGCCCATCTACCGCTCCTCCTCTCATCCCGGCGGGTTCAGCTGGAGCATCTGGCCCTTGACCGTCGTCGTGGCGTCGCTCTTGAGCTCGAGGCCGGTCGCGCCGGAGAGGCTGAGACTGGCGCCGCTCTTGATCTCGACGTTGCCCTGACCCGAGATCGAGATGTCGCCCTCGGCGTCTATCACGAGCTTGGCTCCGCCTCCCGCCTTGATCGAGATCTGGCCGTTGTCGTCGTCGAGCAGGACGGAGAGGCCCTTCGGGGTCGCCACTTCGATCGACCCGTCGTTCTCGTCATGGAGGACGATCTTGTGGCCCTTGAGCGAGACGAGGGCCCGGGCATTGGGCTGGCCGTTGGGCACCCCGTAAGGCGGCGCGGTGTCGCGCGAGTTCCACAGCCCGCCGAGCACGATGGGCCGCCGGACGTCGCCGTGCTCGAAGGCCACGAGGACCTCGTCGTTGACCTCCGGCAGCCAGACCACCCCTCGGCTCGGCCCCGCGCCGGGCAGCGCGACCCGGGCCCAGTCGCTCACGTAGTCGTCCGCCAGCCACTGGAACTGCACCTTGACGCGGCCCGCGTTCTGCGGGTCGCCGGTGTCGGTGACCACGCCCGACACCACTCCCGCGATCGGGGCACCGGTCGGTCCCGCGGTCGCGCCGCGGACCAGCCCCAGCAGCGACCTGTCCTGGCGTCCACTGGCCACGAAGTAGGTCCGGTATCCACGGTGGTCGAAGACGTGCCGAGAGTGGGTCAGGGTGTAGCTGCCGACGAAGGGTTCCCCGACGACCGACACGCTGATGGCCCGGCCGGCCTGGATCTGCGCGTTGCCGCGGGCGGTCCCGGTCGCCTCCGCGAAGGTCGTCCCGACCTGCTGGGCTATCCGGGCGGCCCTCTTGTCGGCGGAATCCTGGTCGGTCGCCCGCGGCTCGATCGCCACGAGCTTGGCATCGCCGAAGAGCCCGCTGAGAGCCTGTGGGTCCTGGTCGAGCGAGGCCGTGGACGAGGCTGTCTGGGCGGTGCCCACCAGGACCTGCTTGTTGAGGCCGTCCCAGGACCGAACCTCGATGGTGTCGACCTGACCCGCGGCCGTCACTCGCGGCCGGAACTCCAGCAGGTCCTCGCCGAACACGAGCTGGAGGGTCACCCTTGAGCCGTAGGTCCCTGTGCTGGGAGCTTGGGAGGCGTCGGTGGGAGCGTGGAAGTTGAGGGCGCCGTCGACGACGCTCAACTCGTAGTCGATCTCGTCGGCCAGCTCGCGCAGGAAGCTCCAATCGGACTGGTCCACCTGCGGGACGTGGTCCTTGACCTGGCCGGTGGGGTCGATCGTGCCTGCGTCCAGGCCGGCGTCGGAGGCGATCTGCTGGGCGACGTCCGAGTACATCATCTGGGTGAAGACCCTGGTGTGGCGGCCACGGTGCAGCCGGTGGGCCATGTCGTAGCCGCGGACGACCAGGAACGAGCCGGTCTCCGAGTAATCCGCTTCGAGGGCGGTGACCTCGCCCGATAGCACCGGCGAAGGCGTGCCATCGACCGACGCGCCGGTGACCTTGACCTTGGAGGCGATCTTCACCGGGATGTCGGCGGTTGCGGTCCGGTCGGGGTCGCTGAACCTGATCTCGAAGCTGGCCGGCAGGTGCACGTCCTGATCGACGACGACCTCCGCCACGCGACCGGCGACGGCGGGGCTCAGGGCTTGCCCATCGATCTCGATGGTCGCGCCGGTGGCAGTCGCGGCGGGCATCGGGTCACTCCTCCGCCGCGTCGAGCTGCCGGGCCTCGGCCGCGGAAGGGACGAGGATGCGCGTCCCGGGGGGGATCGCCATCGGGTCGTCGATGCCGTTGAGACGAGCCAGGGCGCGCCACAACGTGGCGTCGCCGAACTCGCCGAACGCGACCGAGGCGAGCGAATCGCCATCCGCGAGGATGCGGCTCCGACGGCTCTCGCGCGCTCCGGAGGTCGGGTTCTGAGCTAGCGGGCGATCGTCCGCGTACTCGCTCAGGCTCAGGTCGCAGGTCGCCCGGATGGGCGTCCCGTTGGACCGGAACATCGTGTACTCGGCGCTCACGCTCTCGATGCACCACTTGTGGTCCGCCAGCGCCCCGCTCTGGCCCCACTGGAAGGCGACGACCGGGGGCCTGGGCCGGTCGTGCTGGGCCACCGACGCCTGACTCGGCTTGGTCCAGCTCAGGAGCTTGTTGACCTGCTTCGAAACGTCGCCGTCCGGGTTGCTCCACTCGTCGAAGAAGATCGACAGCTGAGCCTTCTGAGGCCCGGAGGTTATGTACTCGGGCCGGTCCGTCATGGCGCCGTCCGGCTTCTTCCAGGTGGCCGATCTGGACGTCTTGACCTCGCTCGGGTTGTAGCTGAAGACGAGCGTCGCGAAAGGCGCGCTCAGGCTCTTGTCGGCGTATGCGACGAGCGAGGCGCGTTCGAGAGAGGAGCTGCCCAGGGCCACGGCTATGCTCCCAGGAACCCGTTGTGGACCAGCTCGAGCGTTTCGGTCGCCGGCTCTTTACCGCCAGCGTTGAGGGTCGGGCCGCTCCAGTGGGAGGGGTAGACGCCGGTCAGATTCCAGCTCGCGATCTCCGTGCCGGACGAGTCCATGACGGCAATCTTGGCCGTCGCGTACGAGATCGAACCCTGCACGGAGGCGAGCCACTTCATGACCGCGGCGGTCGATTCGTTGACCACGCGCGTCAGCTTGACGTTCTCGTACTTGGCCCGTCCCGGAAGCCGATGGACGAAGCCGTTGTTGCCCCCCTCCTTGTATTCGAAGACGTCGTAGGTGACGCCCAGCCCTTCACACCTGGTCCAGGCGCCGAGGTCGTGGCCGTCGATAGTCACGACGAAGTTCAGGGCGAGCCCGGACTCAGCCATCGCAGGCACCGCCCGATGTCGGCTTCATCTCGGTCATCTCAGCCATCTGTCGTCACCTCGCCCCGTCATCGGTCCGGGAGCAGGCCGACCCGCTCCCGATCGCGCAGCAGCTCGGCGCCGAGACGGTCCCTGATCCGCCAGTAGACGCGTCCGGCCAGCTGCTCGACCTGGTCGTCCGGCATCGTCTGGGCCCCTGCCGCCGCGCCCGGGCCCTGCGATCCGCCACCGGCGCCGCTAGAGCCCGCAGCCCGGGCGACGACGACGTCGCCACCGCCGGCCGTGTCGGGCTCGTCGGCGTGCGGGGAGTGAATGCGTTGAATGACGGGCTGGGCTGGGGAAACGGCCGAAACGGTGGACGTCGGCGACGCGGCCGGCGAGCTGGGCGGCCCGGCCAGGGGCAGCTCCGATTGTCCAGCGTCGACCGACTGCGCATGGCTCGCCCCCGCCCGGGCGGGGCCCTGGCTCCAGACCGGCCGGGCCTGGACCGGCGGGTAACCTGCCGAGGGCGCATCGGAACCGGCGACCGGGTGTCCGAGAGCATCGGGGCCCCGCCCCGCCACGGCACGTTGTACCGACATCGAACGTGGGCCGCCAGGGTTTCCCGTGGCCGCCGGCGCGGTTCTCGCCGTGCCCGGCCGCGCGCCGTTGGGCGATCCGAGCGCAGGCCCGGGCGGGGCGAACGGCGTGGTCCGGCTCTCGCGGGCGGCGTCCGATCCGCGATCCAGCCCGGACGAAGCCAAGCTCGCCGGCGACGACGCGACCGGCAGGACCGGCAGGACCGGCAGCGCCTGCGGCGCCCCGCCCCTGATCGGCGGGCGCCGGCCTGCCTGTTCGGCCGCGGCACCGGGCGGGACCGATCCCCAGGTCCCTTCCGGCGCGGCCCCTGGAAACGGCTGGATCGGGCCGAGGCCACGATGTTGCGCGGATCCGGGCAGCCCGGCCAGGGGCGCGCCGAGGCCGACCCGGCGGATTCGACCCGGTGAAAGCTGGGCCTGACCCCCTCCCGGTGAGAGGCCCGCGTCGGCGCGCGCAGCGTCGGTTGCGGTGGACCCCGCAGAGGCCGGCAGGCCGACCTGGCCGTGGACGGCCTGAGTCGCAAGGGCCTCGCCCTGCCCGGCGCTGCTCCATGGCATGCGGCCAGCGCCCCCACCAGGATCGGACGCCGGGTCGACCCGGGCGTAGGAGCGGCGTTGTTCCGCGGCGGCCGGGTCAACGGCTGGCAGCCGCCGCGTGGGAACCAGGTCCTTGCCCACCGCCAGACCGCCGACGGGCCCCGGCAAAGTCCCAGCCGCGGCCGTCCCCGCGACCGAGCTCTCCGCTGTGGCGCCGGGACTCTGGCCTCGCGCCGCGGCCGGCTCGGTGTCGCCGCCCGTCTGGCCGGCCGGCGAGGGTGTGGACCGCGCGAGTGTGGAGCGCGCCGCCGGGCCGCCAGCCGCCGGCGCCGCCACCGGCATGGCCAGGTCTCGAATCAGGCCCGTTGGCCCGCCCGCCGCCGTCGCGTGCCCCAGGGGGCGGAGAGTGGGCGTCAGGCCGTGAGACAAGGCCAGGCTCGAGATGAACTCGCCCGCTCGCTGGGTCAGGGGCGCCGACCCAAGTGTCCTGGGCAGCGCTTCGAGACCCGTGCCCCTCGGCTCCGGCGGTTCCTCCGCCGGAGCGGCCGGGGCGTGGGACCCGTCCGCCGACAGGGTCGGCCCCTGGGATCGGCGAGGCAGGCTAAACGGCCAGCGCACGGCGACCTCACTCCTCTCCGGTCAGTCGGCGGTTGATGCCGGCGATCTCGTCGACAAAGCGCCGCCTGTCCGGGTGCTCAAGATCCAGGATCTCCTCGAACGACCAGTGCAGGTGATAGCCCACGTACGCGATCTCCTCGAAGAGGCGGTCGGTCGCGTACGTCACGATCCCCCCGAGGGACCACCGCCGATCTCGACGGTGAACTCGTGGAGGCAGGCCGGGCAGGTCACCGCGGCCTGCGTGGTCCCGTCCTGGTTGATGCGGCGGTACAGATCCTGCAGGAAGGCCAGATCGGAGGCGAACATCCCTTCGACGATCCCCGGGTTGATCTGGGGCAGCGTGCCCAGCCGGGTGATGACCCGGCTGAGCAGGATCACCGTCAGATAGGCCTCGTTCTCCCGCACCCGCGGATCGCGGATCGGCTGGATCTCGTCGCGGGCCGTCGCCAGGCGCATCACGCCGTCGCGGTGGACGACCCCCGCATCGTCTACGTAACCGCGCGGCAGGACGAACGCGAACTCGGTACGCAGCGGTCCGGGCCGATCCGCCGTCGTTGGCAGCGGCTTCGCCTCGGCGACCATCACTTATGTACCCGAACGAAGGTCTCGCAGACGATCGTGACCTCTTCGACCGAGGGCTGGTTCTCCCCCGCCTTGAAGCCGCTCACGGTCAGCTTCGAGACCCAGGCGTTGGTGAAGTTGTAGCGGGCGACTTCCTGGTGCTCGAAGTCGTACTGGACGATCGAGCCGTTGCGCCTGGCGTCCTTGAGCTTCCCGTCGAGCGCCGCCTGGTGCCAGTTCCAGAGGTCCATGGACTGGTTGGCGGCGCGCTTGAGGGTGATCGTCGGCGCTTTGATCGCTCCGATTTGCTTCTTGATCGTTGGCCGACCCGTCTTGTCGACCTCCTTGACCTCGATGACGTCAATCTCAGACGAAGCCCCGCTTACCTCCTGGAACTGGGCGAGACTGACGCTGTCGATCTCGATCGAGAAGCGTTGAGAGCTGAGGGCATCCTGGGGGAGGTTTGGCACACCACCTGGCATTTCGGAATCTCCTTGCGCTCCTACCGGTTGGCGCCTATTCCGTCAGCGACGCGCCGCCGGAGAACTGGGCAATCCGGAAGATCACGAACTCGGCCGGCTTCACGGGCGCGATGCCTATGTCGATGATCAGCTGGCCGGCGTCGATGGTCTCGGCCGTGTTGTTCTCGCCGTCGCACTTGACGAAGAAGGCTTCGCCGGGCGTCGCGCCGAACAGGGCGCCGTCGCGCCAGACGCGGACCAGGAACGAGTTGATCGTTCTCTTGACGCGCTCCCAGAGCGCCATGTCGTTGGGCTCGAAGACGACCCACTGGGTGCCTTCGAGGATCGACTCCTCCACGTAGTTGAAGAGGCGCCGAACGTTGAGGTACCGCCAGGCCGGATCGGAGGACAGAGTCCGTGCGCCCCAGACGCGGATGCCGCGGCCGGGGAAGGTGCGGATGCAGTTGACCCCGATCGGGTTGAGGAGGTCGTGCTCGCCCTTGGTGATCTGCACCTCCAGGGCGATGGCGCCTCGGACCACCTCGTTGGCGGGTGCCTTGTGGACGCCGCGCTCGCCGTCGCTGCGGGCCCAGATCCCCGCCATGTGGCCCGACGGGGGCACGAAGACCGCCCGGCCGACCAGCGGATCGAAGACCTTCACCCACGGCCAGTACAGAGCCGCGTACTTGGAGTCGTAGCCGGCCCGATCGGTCCGCCATTCGTGGACCTGCTGGGCGCCGAAATCGGGCGGCGCGTCCAGGATCGCAACGCGATCGCCCATCAGCTCGCAGTGGGCGATCATCGCCAGCTGGACGGCTTTCACACCCTCCATGTCGATGGCGCCCTTCTGGTACAGGGCCATTAGGTCGGGGGCGGCGACCATCGTCACCTCGTCCACCGCCTCCAGGCCCCCGAAGCCGGTGCGCTCCGCCGGGTTGCCGGCGTATTCGTCCGGGGTAACTCGGATCGCGCCCGTGGTCGTGCCGCCGCTGAGCGTCATCTTGCCGATGGCGGGCGTCAGCTCTGACTTGGTGACCTCTTCGAGCCGGATCCGGTGGGAGGTCCTGGTCTGGGTGAAGACGTTCTGGCGGCCTCTCTTGAGGGTTGCGTTGTCGTAGACCTCTTCTTCTTTTCCGCCGACCGACACGACGAGCTTGAAGACTCCTTCGCCGGGTTCTGACGGCTCGGCCACCTCGACCGAGATCTGGTCGCCGGACACGCCGGGCTCGAGAGCGATGACTCGGAACGCCGGTACCGACTTGTCGGTGGAGCTGGGCAGCTCGAGCCGGGCGGCCGGAGCGACGCCATCGGCTCCGATGCGGACGATGTACGCCGATCCACCGCCGTTCAGGAAGTAGCCGTAAACGGAATGGGCGAGGTACGAACCCTCCATGAAGTCACCGAACGTGGATGTGAATTGGGTCCAGTTCGTGACCAGCACGGGCGCGTTGGCGGGACCTCGCTGAGCAAGGCCGACGAAGGCCGCGACGGCGGTCCCGACGCCCTCGATCGGGCGGGAGCCGGCCTCGACCTCCTCGACGTAGACGCCGGGCGACAGGTAATTCGGCATGCGTTTCGTCTCCAACACTGCGGAGGTGTAGGACGAAGAAGAGGGTCCGCTCCGGCCACGGTCGCGACAATGGTCTGGCGGGCGGTCCAGAGGGAAGAAACCGATGCTCATCAGGGCAGCGGCGTTGCCCGAACGGCTGCCCGACAGCCGCTTGCGGCCGCGTCGTGCGGTCCCGAACCTGTGGGCTGGCGTGCGCTGCCACCGGGCGGCGCGTGGCCGCCTGCCGTCGACGTCAGGGTCGGGACGGAGGAGCTAATGGGTCGGGCCGACCGGATGGCCGCATGATCGAGGTTTTCGACGAGACTCTGCGTGAGCTCGTGCGGCGCGAGGTCCTGAACGGCAGCCAGGTCGAGATCGCCTTCGACGCGCCCACCAAGGATTGGGCGTCCCGGCGAAACGCCCCGGTCGTGAACCTCTACCTGTACGACATCCGCGACGATCTCACGCGCCGGGAGGTCCAGTACGACGAGGTCCGCGATCCGACCGGCAGAATCACGGAGAGGCGCCCACCGGTCCACCGCTTCCGCCTTTCCTACATCGTGACGGCCTGGACCCAGCGGCCCGAGGACGAGCATCGTCTCCTGTCCGCTTGCCTGGCCAGCTTCCTGCGACACGAGACGCTGGCCCCCCGCGAGCTCTCCGGTTCACTCGCGGCCCAGCCTCACCCGGTCGAACTGAACGTGGCTCTGCCGCCCACCGAAGATCGCTCGATCGCCGACGTCTGGACGGCCCTGGGCGGCGAGCTCAAGCCGTCGATAGATCTGGTGGCCATCGTCCCGTTCGTCGTCGACCGCCACCAGGAGGCCGGGCCGCCGGTCCTCGAGGCGCCCCGGGTCACTCTGGCGACGCGCCGCCCGCCTTCGGAAAAGGCGGCCCGCGCGAGTCGCGGAGCCGGCTCCGGCGGCGACGGTAGCGGCGGCGCCGACACGGGTCTGGCCCAGGAGACGGTCACGGGCGGGAGCGAGGAGCAGCCCGGCCGGATCGTCCGCGTTCGATCGGTCCGAAGGCCATGACCGGGACCGGCGTCCGGGACGCGGCCGCGGCCCGAGAACCCGGCACCGGCGAGGCGCGCGCCGGATCCGAGGCGGATCCGTCCCTGCGGCACCTGGCCGCTCGGATGGCCATCGTCGAGGCTCGGGTGGCGATCCTCGTGGCGGCGAGGCGGGCGGTGGACGCCAACCCCGAGGACCGGTTTCGGGGCCTGTACGTCTCCGATTCGGAGGCGGCGATGCTGGCTCGAGCGGGAGGCGCACGGTCCGGCGGCGGCCGGCCGGGCGCTTCGGCCGGCCCTCTCGCCGCCGCGTTGACCGATACGGGCCCTGCGCCGCCCGACCTGGCGCCGACGGACGGTGGCATCACGGCCGCCCTGGCCGGGGTCGAGGCCGATGCCGATCGGGCCGAGGGGCGCGGCCTGCAGCTCCGCCTGCGAACCCTGACCCGATCCTTCGGGCTGACGCCGGTAGACGAAGAGCTGCTCCTGGTTGCCCTAGCGCCCGATCTCGATCCTCGTTACGAGAGGCTGTACGGCTACCTGAACGACGACGTGTCGCGGCGGCGGGCGTCGGTCGGTCTGGCTCTGACCCTGTGCGGCGCGTCCATGACATCGGGGATCGGGCGAGGCCGCCTGGGCAGCTCCGGCCCGCTCGTCGCCGGACGCCTGCTGAACGTCGAGGACGCGGGCCGGCCATTCCTGACGCGTGCCCTCCGGGTCCGGGACCGCGTCGTAGGGTTCCTGCTCGGCGACCCCACGCCGGACGCGCAGCTCGAGGGACTCCTCTCGCCGGTTGATGCCCCGGTGACGCCGGACGCCGGCGCTCCCGGCTCGGTTCCATCGGAGCCCGAGGCAATGCTCCAGCGCGGCCTTCTCGCCGGCGCCGGATTGGCCTACGTCCGCGACGGCATGGGATCGGACGGGCGCCGAATGGCCCTGGCGGGACTGGCTCGCACTGGAGCCCAGGTCGTGGCGCTGGATCTAGCTTCGCTGCCGCCGGGGACGGAGATTCGGGCCGTGGCCGCAGCTGCTGAACTGGAGGCGCGCCTTCGTGGCGGCGGCGTGGTGGCGGGACCGCTCGACGGCTTGGTCGACCTGGGTCCCTGGGCCGTCGCAGCCTTCGCGGACCTTGCGTGCCCGGTCGTGCTCCACGGCACGCGCTCCTGGGATCCGGGCTGGTCGAAACGTCTTCCGCTGATGCTGGAGGCGCCCCAGGCCACCGCCGGTGAACGGTGGCGGGTCTGGCGAGCCTCGCTCGAGGGGCTGCGCGAGGCCGACGACGTTGCAGCCGCCGTGGCGGCGTACCCGTTCCGCCTCGCGCCGCCCGACATCGCTCGGGCCGCAGGCCTGGCCCGGCTCGCCGCTGCCGCCGCGGATCGACCGGTGGTCGCGTCCGACCTGGCGGCAGGCGTCCGGGCCGGAAACGCGACGGGCCTGCAGAAGCTGGCCCGACGGATCGAGCCCCGTGCCGGTTGGTCTGACCTGATCCTGCCGCCCGACATCGTCGAGCACCTCCACGACCTGTCGAACCGCGCCCGCCATCGCGACCAGGTGCTGGACGGCTGGGGCCTCGGCGATCAGAACCGGGGCCGGGGGCTGACCGTCCTGTTCACCGGCGACTCGGGGACGGGCAAGACGCTCTCGGCCGAGGTCGTGGCCGGTTCTCTCGGCCTGGAGATATACCTGATCGACCTGTCGTCGATCGTGGACAAGTACATCGGCGAGACCGAGAAGAACCTCGATCGCGTCTTCAGTCAGGCCGACGGCGTAAACGGCATCCTCCTATTCGACGAGGCCGACGCCATCTTCGGCAAGCGTTCCGAGGTTCGCGACGCCCGCGATCGCTACGCCAACGTCGAGATAGCCTACTTGCTCCAGAGGATGGAGCGGTTCGACGGCATGGCGATCCTGACCACCAACCTGCGCGCCAATCTCGACGAGGCCTTCCTGCGTCGGCTCGACGTGCTGGTCGATTTCCCGATGCCGGACGAGGCCCAGCGCCGCCGGCTCTGGGCCCGCCATCTGCCACCCAGCCTGCCTCTTTCGGACGACGTGGACCTCGATTTCCTGGCCCGCAGTTTCCGGGTGTCGGGCGGAAGCATTCGCAACATCGTGGCCACGGCCGCCTACAACGCGGCGGCCGGAGACCGGCCGGTGGCGATGGCCGACCTCATCAGAGGCACCGAACGTGAATATCGCAAGCTCGGACACCTCAGCACGGAGGCCGAGTTCGGACCGTATTTCCATCCCCTGGCATCGTGACGGAGGCGGAGGCATGACCATCCGAGATCGCACACGACTCCAAGCGCACGCACAGGCCGAAGTTGCGCCGGCGACGCGGCGGCCTCAGCCGGCTCGAGAGGACGCGGTGGAGGTCGGGGCGCTGCATGCCGTCGATCTCGGGCGCCCGGCCAGCCTTGGGCCGGCGGCGCTGCGCCATCTCCAGCGGGCCGCCGGCAACTCCGCCGTCGCGTCGCTCATGGGCGACCTCGACGGGATCGACCCCGTCCCGGGCGACGGTCGGCCGCTCGATCCGGCGTTTGCCGCCAGGATGGCCCAGGCGTTTGGGACCGATTTCTCCGACGTTCGGGTCCACAGCGGGCCTGAGGCCGCGGCGTCCGCCACCGCCTTCGAGGCCCGGGCCTACACCATCGGCAGCGACATCGTCCAGGGCGAGGGCTCGAGCGACGACCGAACGATGGCCCACGAGCTCGCCCACGTCGTCCAGCAGCGCAACGGGCCCGTCAGCGGTACTCCGGTCGGGAGCGCTCATGTGGCGCGGTTCTCGATCAGCGATCCGAGCGACGACTTTGAACAGATGGCCGAATCTGCGGCTGATTCGGCGATGGGCAGCATCCCGGGCCTGGGCGGCGGACTGCCCAGCATCCCCGGCCTCCCGAGCCTGCCCAGCATCCCGGGCCTGGGCGGCGGACTGCCCAGCATCCCCGGCCTCCCGAGCCTGCC
>JBEKCH010000020.1:0-46114 GCA_050014975.1 Candidatus Limnocylindrales bacterium | reverse complement strand
GGCCGTGGGCGGCACCCCTCACGGTGCTCGCCGGTTTCCGGTTCGAGCCTGCTCGGGCCGCAACCATGCGTGACAGCGAGCTTGCCGGGACCGTTCTCCGAGCTTTCCGCGAGGCGATCCTGCGTCTGGCAGGCTGAAATCTCCCGATCGCCCGGCCTTCGAGCCTGGTGGTATTCCCCTGGTTCGCTAGACTCGGCGTATGCGCAACATGTTCGATGACTTCCTGGACGAACTGCGCCGGCGCCAGGCCGAGCAGCGGGCCCGGACCGGCGAACCCCAGCCCGAGGGTGAGGAGCAGCCCACTCCCGAGTCGGGCTCCGGGCCGGCCGATCGCCGATCTGGCGAGGGCCCAAGGGAGGACACGCCCGTGACGTCAAACGGAGCCAATTCCGACAACGGAGCCGAGCGAGACGACGAAGGCCAGGGCGGCTTCCGAGGCGGCGACTACCGCAGGCCGCGCGGATTCCGATCCGGGGGTTCTGACGGCGACATGCCGCAGATCCACATCAGCCGCGGCTGGGTCGTCGCGGGTATCGTCACCCTGGTTGTCCTGCTGGCGCTCCCTGTCTTCCTATCCGTCGGCGTTGGCCTGTGGACCGATGCCATCTGGTTCCAGAGCATCGGCTACGCCAACGTCTTCTGGACCCGCGTCGGCTCGCAGGTGGGCCTGTTCGTCCTGGGCGCCCTGGCCACGTTCCTCTTCCTGTGGCTGAACGTGTGGCTGTCCGGCAGGTTCATCCCCAAGGGCGAGATGCGGCGCTTCTCCCTTGACGACTTCCTCGACCGCTTCAACATCGATCGCTACAGCGGTTACGGCGGCGGCGGCCCGTTCGGCCCGCCGCGCAGGCCCGTCGTTCGCCACAACGAGACGATCGAGATCCCCAACATCGCCCGCCCGGTCTTCTGGACCCTGCTGGGCGTGGCAGCGCTGATCGCGCTGGGGCTCGGCGGGCTCATGGCCAGCAGCTGGACGACGGTGCAGCTGTTCGCCCACCAGGTGCCATTCGGCCAGACCGACCCGTCGTTCCACCTGGACCTGAGCTTCTACGTCTTCGCTCTGCCGTTCTACCGCCTGATCCAGTCGTTCGCGAACACGCTCTTCCTGGTGGCGATCGTGCTGGTCGGGATTCGCTACCTGGTGGCCGTCATCTCCGGGGCCTCCATGCCTACCTCGGCACGCGCCCACGTGGGCGTCCTGGTCGTGCTCTTCCTGTTCACCATCGCCATCGGCTTCCAGCTGGACCGCTATTCGCTCGTCTACAGCAACCAGAGCGGCATCTTCCAGGGCGTCAGCTACACCGACGCCAACGCCAAGTTCCTGGCCATCAACATCATGACCATCCTGGCCGCCTTCGCCGGGACCCTCTTCCTGGTCTTCTGCCTGACGCGCTGGTGGGTACCGCTCACCCTCACGATCGTCGTCTGGCTGGGCGCCTACGTGGCGCTGGACTTCGCCTACCCGCTCATCACCCAGCGGCTGGCAGTGGATCCAAACCAGCAGACCCAGGAGACGCCGTACATCCAGAACAACATCGACATGACCCGGTTCGGCTTCAACCTGACCGGCTGGACGAGCGTCCCATATCAAGGCGGCACGTCGATCACCCAGGCCTCGCTCGCCAACGAGCAATCCACGATCCAGAACCTGCGACTCTGGGACTACCGGCCGCTCGGGCCAACGCTCGACAACATGCAGCTGCTGCGCAATTACTACAGCTTCGCCGACGTCGACACGGACAGGTACACCTTCACGTCCGCTGCGGCCTGCGCACCCAACCCGGCCCCGTGCGTGCGCCAGGTGATGCTCGCCGGCCGCGAGCTCGACCCGTCCAAGGTCGCCGACCTCAACAACGGCAACTCGAGCTGGGTCAACTTGCACCTCGTCTACACCCACGGCATCGGACTGGCCATGCTGCCGGTCAACGAGGTCGTACGTAGCTCCGCCAACCAGAGCGCGAACCCTGAACTGGTGATCCAGAACGTGCCACCGGTCTCCTCGCCCGGCGCCCCCGTCATCACACAGCCGCGCATCTACTTCGGCACGCAGGCCAGCGAGTACGTGATCGTCGGCGGCGGGACCCAGGAATTCGACTACCCGTCGGCGTCGGCCTCGGGCGACGCGTACACCACTTGGACCGGTACAACCGGCATCAAGCTGGACACCCCGCTAACCAAGCTGCTGTTCGCCATCCGATTCGGCGACCTCAACCTGCTCATCAGCAACCAGGTGAACGGCAACAGCCAGCTGCTCATGAATCGCTCGATCGAGGATCGCGTCCAAGAGATCGCGCCGTACCTGCGCTACGACATGGACCCGTACCTGGTGGTGACCTCGACCGGCCAGCTCGACTACATTCTCGACGCCTACACGACCACGGCCGATCTCCCCGACGCCAACACCTTCGACCCGGGCAGCGACCCGACGGTCACCGGCCTGGCGGGCGACCCGTTCAACTACATCCGCAACAGCGTCAAGGTCGTCATGAACGCCTACGACGGCTCCATGACCTTCTACGTCGCGGATCCGAACGACCCCATCATCCGAGCCTGGGAGGGCGTCTTCCCGACCGTCTACCACCCGCTCTCGGACATGTCGTCAGACCTTCGAGCGCACCTCCGCTACCCCGAAGACATGTTCGATGCCCAGACCAGCCAGTTCCAGAAGTACCACGTCACCGATCCAGGCGTCTTCTACCAGGGCAACAACGTCTGGCAAGCGGCGCGCAACTCCGGCTCGAGCGGCAGCAACGGCCCGCAGCAGCTGGGGCTGGAGGCCTACTACGTCGAGATGCAGGACCCAGGCCAGACGGGCGTAAGCAACTCGGAGTTCCTGCTGCTGCAGCCCATGGTGCCAAACGGCCGTCCCAACATGATCTCCTGGGTGGCCGCGCACAACGACCCGGCAACGTACGGCCAGGTCACCGTCTACGACTTCCCGAGCAACTCAACGATCTACGGGCCGGCTCAGATGAGCGCCCTGATTCTCCAGAACCCGGTCATAAGCCAGCAGGTCACGCTGTGGTCGCAACAGGGCAGCACGGTGATCATGGGCAACCTGCTCGTCGTGCCGCTCCAGACATCGATCCTGTACGTGCAGCCAGTGTACATGTCGTCCAACACCAACCCGCTGCCGGTGCTGCAGAAAGTGATCGTGGCCACGCCCAGCCAGATCGTCTGGGGCGATACGCTGCAGGCGGCGCTGACCTCGCTCGTCAGCGGCGGCGGCCAGTCGCCGGGCGCCTCGCCATCGCCCGGGACCACATCCGGAGCCTCGCCCAGCCCGAGCGTCATTTCGACGCCGGGCAGCACACCGACTGCGGGCCCGAGCTTCACTCTGAGCGGCACGGCCCAACAGTTGATCGCCGAGGCCAACCAGCACTACGAGGCGGCCCAGCAGGCCCTTCGTAACGGCGATCTGGCCACCTACCAGCAAGAGATGAACATCGTCGGCCAGATCCTCGCGCAGCTCCAGACCATGCTAGGCACGCCGGCGCCATCCGGACAATAACTCGGTGAACCTGCCGGTCGGGGAGCAGGCCCGAACACGGAGGGCCGATCGGGCCCAGCGCCTGTCGGCCCAGCGCCTGTCAGGGGCGGTCGCCTTCGGTCTGTCAGGCCGTCAGGTGCCGCTCGTCGCCGTGACGGGATTCCTCGTGCGCGGCGGGATCGTCGTGCTGGCGTTGCCGGCGGTCGTCCTGCCGTCGGTCATCGGCCTGGCCCAGATTACCGGGGTGCGAGCCATCTCGATCGCCGGCCAGCCCACGCCGTGGCTGATCGAAGTGGCCCTGCTGGCAGTGCTAGGCGTCGCGGCCTGGCTGGTAGCCGCCGGTGTGGTCGGAGCGCTCGTCGACGTCTGGCTGGTGGAGATGGCACTCGACACGACCGGCTCGACTCGCGGGCGGCTTGCCGTGCCCGGCCGGCCGCTCATCCTCCGACTGGTGGCGATCCGGGCGGCGTGCGCGGTCCCGCTTGCGGTCGCCCTGGCATGGGCCGCGGAACGCTTCTTCCAGGCGACCTACAACGAGCTGGTCACGCCGACCGACCTGGCTCAGCCGCTGCCGCTGCGCGTAGCGCTCGCCGCCGCCGACGCCGTCGCGGTCGTGACCGTCGTCTGGCTCGCAACGGAGACCATTGCCGCGATCGCTGTCCGACGCCAGATACTCGCGGGCGGCGGCATCTGGCGGTCGCTGGCGGGCGCAGCGCTGCAGGTCGTGCGCCGGCCGCTCTCGACGCTGCTCACGACCGTCCTCTCGTACGGCGCCGGCGTCGCGGCGACTGTCGCGGCGCTGTTCGCAACCGCGACGGCCTTCGACTGGTGCCGGATCGCGGCCCGCAACGCCAGCCCGATCGCGGTCAGGCTCGGCGTCGGCGACCTCGGCACCGCGCTCGACCTGCGGCCGGCCATCTTGGTGTTCGCCACGATCGCGCTGGCGCTGGCCTGGGCAGTTGCGCTCGGCCTATCGGCCGTGACCTCAGCGTGGCGCAGCGCCGCTTTCAGCCACGAGGTTGCCGATGCCCTGGCGGCTCGATACCCGGCGATCCCGGCTGCCGACGATCGGGACGGGTTGGGACTATCGGGCGCGACCGAAGAGAGAACGGGGGATTGACCCGACCCTCGATGGAGCGGGAACCTCGGACGTGCGGGGTCGAACCGATCCGCGGCCTCGAAGCGAGGATCCGTATGGCCGAGGTTATCGTCTGCAACAGCTGTTCGTGGCCGGTTTCGCAGGGCGACGGCCGCTGTCCGCATTGCGGCGCGGCCGGAGCCGAGCCCGAGGCGACCCCTCCGATCGAGCTCCATGCGACCGGGCTGGTACGCGTTCCAGGGAGCGGGCCCGTCGACCTGGAAACGCTCCATACTCAGGCAGCTCGCGACGCCGCGGCGAGGGCAGCGGCGGGCGCGGAGGCCGCTCGCAAGGCGGCCGCCAGGGCGGCTGCGGTCAAGCTCGCCGCAGCTCAGGCCGACTCCCTCGCCGACGCCGATCTTCCACCCGAGGGCGCGTTCGGGTCCTACCGCGTGGAAGCACTTCGAGCCGATTCAGCTCTCGCTCCCGAGCCGGCACCGGCCCAGCCCCAGCCCCAGCCCCAGCCCCAGCCCCAGCCCCAGGAGGCACTCTATCTCACCCCCTCCTCCGCGCACCGGACGCTCGGCTCGATCGGCGGCTACCGGCCCCCGACTGTGCTGATGCGCGCGCCATCGCTGGCCCCGACCCTCTCCGGCGTCTCGCGCCCCATCACCGCGCCCGCAGCTGAAGCCCCAGCAGCTGCCTCCGCCTCCTCTGGCGGCCTGGTCCTGGTCTCGACGTCGCCACCATCCGATGTGCCCGTGACGACCTGGGCCCGGATTTCGGCCAGGCTTGCGTCTATCTCAGCGGAGCCAAAGGCCCAGCTGGCTGCCACTGCCCTGGTCGCGCTCGGCGGAGCTCTTGGGGCAGTGAGCTTCTTCCTCCCCTGGGCTGGCAGCAACGGCATGGCAGTCGGGGTCATGGGCAGCAACCCGAGACCCGGCGCCTGGGCCCTCGACACGCCCGCCGGCTGGCCGCTCCTTCTCGTCACCGCGATCCTCATGGGGTCGGTCCTGGCAAGCGACAAGGTGGAGGAGTTGATGCCCGGTCTTGCTCGCACCATCAGGCGGCTGACCGAGGTGGTAGCGCCGATGATGCTGGCAGGCATCTACGGCGGCGTGACGATCGTGTACTGGACGGTGCCATGGGAGACAGGGTCCGGTATCAGCCTGCTCGCGCTGGCTGCGGGCCTGCTGATGGCAGGCTCGATTGTCGGGCTCTTCTTCCCCGCCGGCGAGCCACGGACCTGATCCGGTCCAGCGCGGACCGAGCGTCACCCAGCGATCCGATCGGCCGTCACAGGGCGCACGTGCGGCGGTTGGCGAAGGCTGGCCTGATAAACTTCTAATCACCTCTTCGCTGTGCGATCGGACACCTGAAGGGCGGATCGGAGAAAGCGGAACGCGGCGATGACTGACCCCATGGGCGCACTGAGCGGAGCGATGGGCGCGTTCTTCGCGAACGCGATCGTCCAGGGGATTCTGTACGCCACCTTCGGCTACATGATCCTGCTCTGGATCGTGGCGGCCTACTGGGCGTTCCGGGACATGCGGGACCGCACCGAGAACCCGGTGCTCCCATTCCTGGCCACGGGCCTCATCATCATGTTCCTGCCCTTCTTCTTCCCCCTGGGAATCGTCGTCTACCGGGTCGTTCGGCCTCCCGAGCGGCTCGGCGACGTATACGAGCGGAACCTTGCCGAGGAGGCTCTGCTGGCGGAGGTCGAGGCGGTCAGGACCTGCCGCGGCTGCGACCGGCGGGTCGACCCCGAATGGATCATCTGTCCCTGGTGCCGCCAGCGACTGAACAGGGTCTGTCCCAACTGCGAGCGACTGGTCGGTCTCGACTGGTCGCTGTGCGCATGGTGCGGAAAGGACTTCGAGCGTCCCGCCACCGAGCCCGTCGCAGAGAGGGTGCCGGCGAGCTCGCCTGCGGCTGCACCCGCTCCGGCAGCGACAGCCGCGCCCGGTTCCCTGCGTGGAGCCATGACCCCGGCGGGTAGCATCACTCCGGGCAAGCAGATCGCCGGCCACTGAAGGCCGAGCAAAGCAACCCGAGCCGGCAGCCGATGTCAGACGATCGGCTCCGCGACGGCGTCACGGGCGAGGCGCCGGGGAGCTTGCCTCCGCTCGCGCGGTCGCCCGACCAGGCCAATAGCGAAGCAGGCGAGTCGCGGCTCCCGCAGCCTCCGACCGCCGCGATCCTGCCGGAACCCGCGGGGAACCAGGAGCCGAGCCTGGGAGCGAATCCGGACAGCGGCCGGAGCCCGGCTGCGATGCCATTTCCAACCGATGTCACACAGTCGGCGCAAATGCCGATGACGCCTCCCGGCCCGGGAACCTGGTCCTACCCGCAACCGGGATTCGTGAACTGGGGCTACGGTTCGGCACCGGGCCAGGGCTGGCCCCAGGCCTCCGGGGCACCGCCGGCCGCGGGATGGCCACCCAATCCCGGCTGGCCCCCTCCGGCCTACGGCTGGCCACCTCCGGCCGCGGGCTGGCCACCCAATCCCGGCTGGCCCCCTCCGGCCCACGGCTGGCCTCCTCCGGCCGCGGGCTGGCCACCCAATCCCGGCTGGCCCCCTCCGGCCTACGGCTGGCCACCGGCATACGGCCAGGCGCCTGTCTGGCCGTACCCGACGTCATACGGCGCAGCGGGCTACGCACCCCCCTGGGGCTCCGCCCAGCCGGGCACTCTCGAGCCGCCCGGGCGATTCCATCCCGTGAGGCCCGCGAGGCCGATCGCGTCGCTCGCGGGCCGAGCGGCGCCACGCCTCTACGCTGCGGGCTGGCTTCTCACCGTCGGCGGCCTGGCCCTGCTGGTAACGCTCCTCGCGGCTGCCTTTGCCGGGCTGACCGCAGGGGCCGGGCCCCTGGCTACGGTCGCGCTGCTCGAGATCTCTCTCCTGGCCACAGGCGCCGGGTCTGTCGCCGCCGGCCTGGCCCAGGGCTCGCAGCGTCGCGCGGATGGCTGGCAGGACTACTTTGGAGCGTCGCCGTTCCTTGGGCTGGTGGCGTGGCTGGCGCTGTCCAACGCGGCCGCCCTCCTGCTCCTCGTTGCCCTCGACGCCCTGGCGCTCACGCCGCCAACCTCGGCTTCTACCCTGCTGGTCCTGCTCGTGAACGTGGCCGGCTATATCGGCGTCGTTCACCTCCTCGCTGTCCGTCCGGGCGCGCTGTCCTGGTCGGACATCGCGCGGCCCCGGCACCTGGCGCTCGACCCCAGCGACTGGTTCGAGCCCTCCGCCTGGGGTGTGGGAGCGCTGCAGACGGGTGGGCAGAAAGCGGGCCGCCTGATCGCCGACGCCGCCCTTGGGTTCGGCCTGGCGATCCCGGCCCTCATCGTGACGCTCATCCTCGCGGGAGTGCTGACAACCCTGCTCGGCATGAACAACGTGAGCTACGAGAGCCCCATTCCCATCACCACCGACTGGGATCTGTGGATCAACCTGCTGTCCGTCGCGATCCTGGCTCCCATCGGAGAGGAGATCTTCTTCCGAGGCTTCACCACGAACGTTTGGGCGAGGTCGCTGACGCGCCAGTCCGCGGTGATGCGCGCCGCCATCTTTTTCGCCGCCATCCATGTCATCAATGTCGACATACCCGGTCAGTTCGACCTGAGCATCCTCATCCGAGCCGCCTTTCTCGCCGTGGCCGTGAGGATCCCGGTCGCCTGGGGGCTGGCCTGGATCTATGCGAGAAGGCGCTCCATCTACGCCTCTGCGGCCCTGCACATGACCTACAACGGTGCCCTGATACTGCTCGTCTGGTGGGCCAGCCACTACGTTCCCGGGCAATAAGCCGGCGTAAAGGCGCGGTTGGGCCCCAGATAAGCGGCGCGGTCTAGGCTGCGCCTCGTTCCCGGAGCTCGATGGCGGGGGGAATCGGCGGGCTCCCGTCAGACGGCTCCGGGGGCCCCGCGCCGACCGCCCCATCCGCCCCGCATCGGCAGGACGCCATCCGTGGAGCCCCGAGAGTCAACGCCGCCCGGCCGTGCGCCACGGTGCGCCGGCCGCCGGACCCGCCCAGCGGAGCGGCCAATCGGCGGCCTGGGCCAGGTAGTTCCGCGAGAACGCCCGCGCGAGCGCCTGGCGATGCATGGCCCCGCGGCCCTGAGCGCGGCGGAGCTCATCGGGGTGCTGTGGGGATCGGGCACTCGGGGAGCGACGGCTGTCGATGCCGCCTCGGATGCGCTCCGACGCCACGAAGGCCTGGTGGGCCTGGCGCGAGCCACCGACTTCGAGCTGGAGGCGGTGCCGGGCGTCGGCCCGGTGCGCGCGGCTCAGCTTGCCGCGGCATTCGAGCTGGGGCGGCGTCTCGTCGCGGACTGGCCGCAGGGGCGCTGGCTCGTGCGCGCGCCGCGCGACGTAGGCGAGCGGCTGGTGCCGCAGATGGGCTTCCTCGAGCGGGAGGAGTTGCGCGTCGTCCTGTTGAACACGCGGAACGCCGTTCTGCGGCTAGTCACCGTCTACCAGGGCAACGTCTCGTCCAGCCTGGTTCGAATCGGAGAGCTGTTTCGGGACGCCGTGCGCCTCAACGCCGCGGGTCTCATCCTCGTCCACAACCACCCGTCGGGCGACCCTACGCCGAGCCCCGACGACCTCCGTCTTACGGCCGAGGCGCTGGCCGCGGGCCGCCTCCTGGACATCCAGCTGCTGGACCACCTAATCGTCGCCGGAGATGGCTTCGTCTCGCTGCGCGACCGTGGCGTCGCCTTCGATCGCCCGTCGTAGGCCTGCCCCGCGGCGAGGCGACCCGGCCGACCCCGGCAGGCGGGAGTGAGCTATCTAGCCGCTCGCAGCCGTTGCGACGGCCATGCGGGTATACTGCACGGGCTTCCCGGGGTGAAAGCGGGCGGATCTACGTCCCCGCACCATGACGGGGGCCGCCAGAGTCCGAGACGACGCGACCCCCTCGGGCGCCTGGATCGCTCAAGCTGGTAGCTCCGCTCCCCGCCATCGCGGGGACCCGCACTACGAGGAAGGAACCGCCTCGAATCATGTTTGGCGTCCACAGTCTGCTGGGCCTCTTCTCGCGCGACATCGGAATCGACCTGGGCACGGCCAACACGCTGGTGCACGTGCGAGATCGAGGCATCGTCATCAGCGAGCCGAGCGTCGTCGCGATGGAGGCCAAGACCAAGAAGGTCCTCGCGGTCGGCGCGGAGGCCAAGCGCATGGTGGGCCGCACGCCGGCCACCATCATCGCCGTCCGGCCGCTGCGCGATGGCGTCATCAGCGACTTCGACGTGACGCAGCAGATGATCGAGTACTTCGTGCACAAGGTCCACGACCGGATCGGCATGGTGCCGCGGCCTCGGATGCTGCTCGGCATCCCGTCGGGCGTCACCGAAGTCGAGAAGCGCGCCGTGCGCGACGCGGCCATGAACGCGGGGGCCCGTTGGGCGGGCCTGATCGAAGAGCCGATGGCGGCCGCGATCGGCGCCGGCCTGCCGATCAACGAGCCCACGGGCAGCATGATCATCGACATCGGCGGCGGCACGACCGAGGTGGCCGTCATCAGCCTGGGCGGCATCGTCATCAGCCGCAGCATCCGCGTCGGCGGCGACGAGATGGACACCGACATCGTCGCCTACGCGCGGCGCGAGTACAACCTCTTCCTCGGCGAGCGCTCGGCCGAGGACATCAAGATCTCGATCGGGTCCTGCAGCCCGGGCGAGTGGGACGCCCAGCGGGTCACTCTCCGCGGCCGCGACCTCCTGACCGGCCTGCCACGGAGCGTCGAGGTGGGAGGCGAGCAGATCCGTGAGGCCATCGAGCCGTCGATGGCGCTCATCATCGACATCATCAAGGACACGATCGAAGAGACGCCGCCGGAACTGATCGCCGACATCATGGACCAGGGCATCGTTCTGGCAGGCGGCGGCGCCCTGCTGAACGGCCTGGACCATCGCGTCGCGGAAGCTACGCAGATGCCCGTCCACGTGGCCAACGATCCGCTGACCTGCGTCGTCAGGGGCACGGGCGTGGTCCTCGAGGAGCTCGACATCATGGAAGAGGTTCTCGTCGCGGACACGTACGCCCGGCCGCCTCGCTGATCGGTCGCGCGGGCCCCCAGGTCCGATGAACACCCGCTCGGGTTATCGCCTTCCCCGCGGGCAGTGGCTCGTCTTCGGCCTGCTGCTGACCATGAGCGTCGGGATGATGGGCGCGTCCGGGACCCGCTTCGCGCGAACCGTCCAGTCCGACGTCAACTTCATGCTCAACCCGGTCGAGCTGGCGATCAACTCCGCCGCGGACACGGTCGCATCGTACTGGTCCACGATCACCCAACTCGACAGCCTGCGCCAGCAAAACGAGAAGCTGAGCCAGGAAAACGAGAGGCTCAAGGAAGAGCTGGCACGGATGCCGGCCATCTCCCTGCTGAACGACGATTGGACCAGGGTCAGCCAGGAGGCCGCCCTGTCCCCCTACAGCACGATCATCGCCGGGGTAGTCGTGCGCGACATCTCCGACGTCCGCCCCCGAACGCTGGTGGTCGACAGGGGCCTAGCCGCCGGTGTGGCGCTGGGACAGGTGGTGATGGACGACGGCGGGGCTCTGGTCGGCCGCGTCGAGTGGGTCGAGCAGTACGACGCCGGCATCCTGCTGGTCAACGACAGCTCGGCGGTCGTGATCGGTCGCGAGGCCGATACCGGCGCGACGGGCACGATCACCGGTCAAGTCGGGGGGTTGCTGGCGATGTCCTACGTGAACGCGACCGACAAGCTGACCAAGGGCGCCGCCGTGGTCACGGCGGGCATGGTCCTGCCCGGCGGCGACGTCCGTTCTCCGTATCCACCGGGCCTGCTGATCGGGACGATCATCGGTATCTCCAAGGACCCCAACCAGGTCGTCCAATCGGCCGTCGTGCAGCCGGCAGCGGACCTGGCCAACATCGAGTTCGTGCTGATCATCACCAACTACCAGGGCGGCTTCGCCAGCCCGGGCCCGAGCGCCAGCCCCAGCTCCAGCCCGAGCCCGAGCCCCTCCTCCAGCTCCCGCCCCACGGCCCAGCCGACGCCGGTGGCCACGCCGAACACGCCCACGCCCTCGCCGACCGCGGGGCTGATCACGCCGCCACCCCACTGATTGACGCGGGCGAGGTCACGCCCGAACCTGCTACCCTCTCGCGCAGGATGCCCAGGGAGCCACGGTGAAGGGTCTCGTGCTGGCGGGAGGCACGGCCACCCGCCTGTTTCCGCTCACCATCGTCACGAACAAGCATTTGCTGCCGATCTACGACCGGCCGATGATCTACTACCCGATCGCCACGCTGGCCGGCATGGGAATCCGAGAGGTCATGGTCGTGGTCGGCGGCAAGAGCGTCGGCGACGTGGTCGAGCTGCTGGCGGACGGCGAGCACTTCGGCCTGGATCTCACGTACCGCTATCAGCGCGGCGCGCGCGGGATCGCCCAGGCCATCGGTTTGGCCCGCGACTTCGTCGGCGACGACTCCTTCTGCTGCGTCCTCGGCGACAACGTCCTGCTCGGTCCTCCGCTGGCGGATATCGCCCGGGAGTTCGAGACCGGGCCGTGGGGCGCCGGCACGCTGCTGTACGAGGTCGCCGACCCGGAGCGCTTCGGCGTGGCCGAGCTCGACCCGCAGGGCAACGTCGTAGGGTTCGAAGAGAAGCCGGCCGAGCCGAAGAGCAACCTCATACCGATCGGTGTCTACTTCTTGCGACCCGACGCTTTCGCCGTCGTGGACCGGCTCGTTCCTTCGCGCCGCGGGGAGCTCGAGATCACCGACCTCCTGAACCACTACCTCCCCGACAGGCTGTTCGCTCGCCGCTTCGAGGGCCTGTGGACGGACGCGGGAACGGTGACCTCGTTGATCCGGGCGGCCGAGCTGGCCGAGCAGGAATCCCGCGCCAGCCGGCTGTCGGGACCGCCGGCCCGGCCGACGACGTGACCGACCAGCGCGCGCCCCGCTACGGACGCCTGCTCGTCACCGGCGGGGCGGGCTTCATCGGCTCGTGCTTCGTGCGCGACCTTCTCGCCCGCCGCGACGGTAGGCGAATCACAGTCCTCGACAAACTGACCTACGCCGGAAACCGGGCCAACCTCGCCCCGGTCGAGGCCGACCCGGAGCAGGCCGCCCGACTGCGCTTCGTCGCCGGCGACATCGCCGATGCCGCGGTCGTGGAACCGCTGGCGGCCGAGGCGGACGCCATCGTCAACTTCGCTGCCGAGTCGCACGTGGACCGCTCCATCCTGGAGCCCGTCGACTTCCTGCGGACCGATGTGCTGGGCGTCCACGTACTCCTCGAAGCGTGCCGTCGAGAGCAAGCCCGCGCCGGCGCGGGAGAGCGAGCGGTGCCGCCGCGGCTGCTCCAGGTGTCCACGGACGAGGTCTACGGCTCCGTCGAAACCGGCGAGAGCAGGGAGGAGGACCGCCTCGCGCCGCGCTCGCCGTACTCGGCCGCGAAGGCAGCGGGAGAGCTGCTCGCCCGTTCCTACTTCAGCACGTATGGGCTGGACGTGGTCGTAACCCGCGGCTCCAACACCTACGGGCCCTATCACTATCCGGAGAAGCTGATCCCGCTCTTCGTCACCAATGCCATCGACGACCAGCGACTGCCCCTCTATGGCGACGGCCGGCAGCGCCGCGACTGGCTGTACGTGGCCGACCATGCCGGGGCCATCGACCACGTCCTGGAGCACGGCCGGGCGGGCGAGGTCTACAACATCCCCGGCGGCAACGAGCGAGCCAACCGCGAGGTCGTGGCCACGCTCCTCCAGCTTCTCGGCAAGCCTTGGTCGCTGGTGCGCAGCGTGGAGGACCGGCCCGGCCACGACTGGCGCTACGCCATGAACGGCGACAAGCTGGCCGCCCTGGGCTGGCGCAACGGGATGCCGTTCGAGATCGGGCTGGCTGCGACGGTCGACTGGTACCGTGCCCACGAGGCGTGGTGGCGGCCGATCAAGTCCGGCGAGTGGGAGGACTACTACCGGCGCCAGTACGCCACCAGGCTGGCCGGCTCGCGAGACGCCGGTTGACCGCCGGGACGGAGTTGCCCTGATGCGCGTCGCGATCACGGGAGCGGGCGGCAGGCTGGGCAGCGCCCTGCGCGAGGTCCTGTCGCGAACGCCGTCGGTGTCCGGCGTCCTGGCCTGGGATCTCCCCGAGCACGACCTGGACGACCCCGATTCCGCCGAACGGCTCGTCGCCTGGAACCGGCCGGATGTCGTCGTTCACGCGGCGGCCTGGACCGACGTCGACGGCTGCGCCCGCGATCCCGCCCTGGCGCTGCGCCGGAACGGCACGGCGGCCGGCGAGATGGCGCAGGCCTGCGCCAGGCATGAGACCGCGCTCGTGCTGATCTCCAGCAATGAGGTGTTCGACGGGCTTCGCACCGACGGGCTGCCCTACCGCCCGACCGATTCGCCCGCCCCCGCCAACTCCTATGGCGCGGCGAAGCTGGCCGGGGAGCGGGCTGCCAGGGCGGCCCTATGGGCCAGCGGCGACGATTTCGCCGCGGCGGCGCTCGACACGTCCGGCCCCCGCGCCGCCACGATCCCGCCGCTGGCGATCGTCAGGACGGCGTGGCTCTTCGGGCCTCCCGGAAACGACTTCCCCCACAAGATCCTGGCGGCGGCCGGATCCGCTCGGGCCGACGGCCGGACGCTCGCGATGGTCTCCGATGAGATCGGCACACCGACGTACGCAGTGGATCTGGCGGCGGCGATCGCGAGCCTCCTCGGCCTGGCCGCGAAGCTGGGGCCGCGCGGCCTCAGTGGCATCCACCACGTGGTGAACCGCGGCCGGGCCTCGCGGGCCGACTGGGGACGCGAGGTCCTGCGCCTGGCCGGAGTGACGGTACCGACCAGGGAGGTGCCGCTGAGCGAGTGGCCGCGTCCCTCCACGCCGCCCCGCTGGGGAGTGCTGGAAGCCACGCCACTTCCCGGCGGGCCGCTGCGCGACTGGCAGGTGGCCCTGGCCGAATACTTCACGACCGAAGTGCCCATGCAGGAGCCATCGAGATGAGTTCCGAGGTGGCCCGCTCGCGCCTGGCGGGCGTTCGATACGGGCGGTTGAGTCGCATCGTCGACCGGCGCGGTTCCTTTACCGAGCTGTGGCGCGCTTCCACCTTTGGCGATCTGGGGCCGGAAGCGGCCGGCCTGCCGGACGCCCATTTCGTGCAGGCGAACCTGTCGACCTCCGCCCCCGGCGTGCTGCGCGGGCTGCACTACCATCGCCGCCAGCTCGACCACTGGACCGTCGTCGCCGGTCGGGCGCTCGTGGCCCTCGTCGACGTGAGGCCCGTGGCGGCCGATCCGGCCGCCCGCGCCGTGGTGGAGACAAGGGAACTGGGTGAAGGCGAGACGGTCACGATCCCGACCGGCGTGGGCCACGGTTTCCTCGCGCTGGAGCCGCTCTCGCTTCTCTACCTGGTGACCAACGAGTACGACGGCAGCGACGAGCTGGGCTTTGCCTGGGATGACCCGGCCGTCGGCGTGCCCTGGCCGGCCATCCCCGGTACGCCCGACGGACAGCCCATTCTGTCGGATCGAGATCGCGCCAACCCCACCCTCCACGAGCTCGTCGAGAGCCTGCGCGGCGGATGAGCCAGGATCCGCCAGTCCAGCGCCGACCTGCCGATTCGGACGGGAGAGGCCATCCGATCGGGCGGGCTGCCGCGCTATCGAATAGCGGCTCGGTGACGAATCCGGGCAGGTGCGCCTATCATGGCCGCCTTGGGTCAGTACCAGGGCAGCCTGATCCGGTCGGGTTCTTTCCCGGCGCCTGACCGATTGGACCACCCGCCCCTGGGACCAAGGCATGATTGTCGCCACCTCGACAGCGTCACAGTCTTGGGAGCACAACCAGTTACCTGCCCATCGAGCCCGCTCCGGCGGGTTGCAGGTCCAGCGACACCGCGGTGGGCTCTCAGGGAGACCCCAGAATGCGAAAGCTCACCCTCGCGCTCGCGATCGGTCTGCTCGTAGTCGGCACCGGAGTGGCCGCCGGCCCGGTCAAGGCCGCGGCGTCCTCGTACCAGACGAAGGTCGTCATCGTCGTCGGCCAGACACAAAGCGCCACCGCCAGGTACATCTCCGACGCCAATCAGGCTGCCGCCGAATTCGCCAACTACACCACCAACATCGTCGAGGTCTACTCGCCGCACGCAACCTGGAGTGCCGTCAAGGCCGCGGCCAAGGGCGCGAACATACTGGTCTACATGGGCCATGGCAGCGGCTACCCGAATCCGTACGTCGGTTACCTGCAGCCCAACTCCGACGACGGGATGGGGCTCGACGGCCCGACCGCGAACGTGACCTACTACTTCGGCGAGAACTACATGGCCCAGCTCGACCTGGCGCCCAACGCCCTGGTGATCCTGAACCACCTGTGCTACGCGTCGGGTAACAACGAGCCAGGCCTGGGCCTGCCTTCTGTCAGCGTGGCCCATACGCGGATCGACGGCTACGCGTCCGGCTTCATTCGCGGCGGCGCCCGGGCCGTGATCGCGGAGGCCCTCAACAGCATCAGCTACTACATCGACACCGTCTTCACCGGCCACACCACTGTCGACGCCATGTGGAAGTCGGCGCCCTCCTTCAACGACAACGTCGTCAGCTGGACGAGCACCCAGAATCCCGGCTTCACGTCCGAGAGCGACCCAAGCCTCGGTCATCCGAACTCGGACGGCGACGTCTACTACCGCTCGATGGTCTCCATCCCGTCCACCTCGACGGACAGCGTGATCAGCGGCCAGATCAAGCCGTTCGTCGCCCGGAGCGGCTCCTACTACCCCCTCGCGCCGACGCGCGTAGTGGATACCCGCCCGGGGAAAGAAGGTCCGGTGGGCTCCATTACGGCCGGCGGCGGCTACTACTACCAGATCGCCGGAGTTGACGGGATCCCCTCGAATGCCATCGCCATCACGGCCAACGTGACGGTTACGAGCCAGACCGCGGCGGGATTCGTGTACATCGGGCCCTCGGTCGATTCGTCGCCCGGCACCTCGACGATCAACTTCCCGAAGGGTGACAACCGTGCCAACGGAGTAACCGTCGCGCTGTCGCCCCAGGGCACCGTCGGCGTATGGTACGGAGCCCCGTCCGGCAAGACAACGAACCTGATCATCGACGTGACGGGCTACTTCCTGACCGGCACCGCGGGCGCGGGCTACGTCAAGTTCGGCCCGAACCGCGTTCTGGACACACGACCCGCCGGCAACATCGGCCTCCAGGGCCAGTTCCCGGCAGGGCAGCACCGTAAGATCCAGATCGCCGGCGTCGCCGGCCTGCCGCTCTCCGGGATCGTGGCCGTGACGGGCAACCTCACAGTAGTGAAGCCCTCGGCGAAGGGCTACGTCACCATCGGGCCCAATCCGACCGATACTCCCGGCTCGTCCACCATCAACTTCCCGGCCGGAGACATCAGGGCCAACAACGTCGTCGTGCCGGTCAACTCCGACGGCACGCTCTCGGCGGTCTACATCGCCCCGGCCGGAGCGACCGTCGACCTGGTTTTGGACATCTCGGGCTACTTCACCGCGTCCGGCGGCGCTCTCTACAACACCCTCGCGCCGGCCCGCATCCTGGATTCGCGCTACGACACGGGCGTCACCGGCCCCTTCGGTGCCAACACGCCCAAGACCCTCCAGGTCACAGGGCACGGCGGCGTCCCGTCCGGGGCGCTCGCCATCACCGCCAACCTGACGGTCACGGCCCAGACCTACGCCGGTTTCGCGGCCGTCGGTCCGAGCATCAGCTCCTCGACCACGTTCTCCACCCTCAACTTCCCGAAGGGTGACAACCGCGCCAATGGCGTGACGGTGCCACTCGCCGGGAACGGCAGCCTCCAGCTGGTCTACGTGGCCCCGCCCGGACGCACCGCGCAGCTGATCCTGGATGTCAGCGGCTACTACCTGGGCGCGGCGTAACCCCAACCGCACCGCAGCCCACCTCACCGGGTACCATTTCAGGTGGGTTGTGTCGGAACGGCCGCCACAAACCATGAGCTCGGGGTCGCGACCGGCGGCGACCGCGCGGCAGCGCAGTGGATGAGGTCCGGATGATCAGCGACTCGACGACGTCCCGAGCGACGAAGCCCCGCAAGGGCTGGCCCGGGCGATTGACTCCCGTCGCCCTCTCGATCGCACTCGGCGCGGCCCTGACGGTCGGCCCGACATGGCCGGCTGCGAGCCCGGTTAGTGCCTTCGATAACGGCAATGGAGCGGCCGATCCGGACGCGACCTCGATCATGTACCAGCAGGCCCTCGAGCACGCCAACGACCCCAACACCTTCGTGCCGGGCGACGCCGTTACCGTTCCGTACCACCCGAGGGCCGGTGATACGACCCTCGTCGACGGTCGCCTGCCCATCGCCCTCCCGGCGGGGACCGCCTCCGGCCGCTCGATGGCGGCCAGCCCGCAGGGCTCGATCTGGGCCACGCCGGACGTCGTCAGCCCCTCAGCGACGCCGACGCTCAGCGAGTCCACCCCTTCTCCGACGGCCCAGCCGCAGGCCGCGCCCGCGGCCAACGTCCTGCGCCGCGAGGTCCTCGGCTTCCTGCCCTACTGGGAGTCGGTCGCCGGCCCCACGCTCAACTACGACATCCTCTCCACCGTCGCCTACTTCGGCGTCGGCGTGGACGGACACGGCAACCTCCAGAAGAGCGACTCGAGTGGCACCACCATCGGTTGGGCCGGCTGGACGAGCTCGTGGATGACGAACGTCATCAACGCCGCCCACGCGCACGGGACGCGCGTCGTGCTCACCGTCGAGGAGTTCGCCTGGACGACGTCCGAGCTCAACGAGCAGGCCGATCTCCTGGCCAGCGCGGCCAACCGCCTCAACGCCGCGCAGCAGATCGCCGCGGCCGTCAGCCAGCGCGGGGCGGACGGGGTGGATCTCGACTTCGAGCCGATCGCGTCCACGCAGGAAGGCAACTACACGAGCTTCGTTCGAACCCTCCGAGCCCAACTCGACGCTATCAATCCCGGCTACGAGCTGACCTTCTGCGCCACTGGATCCACCGGCTACTACGACGTCGCAGGCCTGACCGCGAGCGGGGCCGCCGACGCCGTGTTCATCATGGGCTACGACTTCCGAACCGGCAGCTCGAGCTATGCCGGCTCGATCGACCCGCTGACCAGCCCCAAGCCTGTCTACGACCTCACCCAGGTCGTGAACCTCTGGAAGGCACGGACGTCGGTCTCGAAGATAATCCTGGGCCTGCCCTACTACGGCATCGCCTGGTCCACCACGTCCAATGCTCCGAACGCCACCGTCATCAGTGGTTCGGCATGCTCGCCGGTTTCTGTCTTCTTCGCCCAGGCAGCTTCGCTGGCGGCAACCAACGGCCGCAACTACGACTCCATCGAGCAGTCGGCCTGGACCTCGTACCAGCTCACCTGCGGCGGGGTGGCCACGTGGCGCGAGCTGTACTACGACGACGCCCAGTCGCTCGGCGCGAAGTACGACATGATCAACTACTGGAACCTGCGCGGGATGGGCATCTGGGCGCTGGGGTACGACGCCGGACATCCGGAGATGGCCGCCCTGGTCGCGAACAAGTTCCTGACCGACCGGACTCCACCCAAGGTCGGCATCGTCGACCTCCCCGCCAGTGAGAGCAGCGAAGGGTTCCCGGTCAGCTGGACCGGCCAGGACGACTGGAACGGCATCGCCAGCTACGACGTCCAGGTTTCCACCGACGGCGGCCCCTTCACCGACTGGCTCACCGGCACCACCGAGACGAGCGACGACTTCCAGGGCTCGTCGGGCCACAACTACTCGTTCCGGGTGAGGGCCACCGACGGGGTCGGCAACGTCAGCGCCTGGGACGTGACGTCGACGTACACGGCCTCGCCGGCGTTCGCCGTCGGCGCCTTCGCCACGGTTACGGCCGCATCTGTGAGCGAGCGCGCAACGGCGTCCCCGAGCGCGACCGTGGTGACCACTGCGACCAGGGGCACGGTCCTGCAGATCATCGGCGGACCGGCCACGGCGAGCGACGGCAGCATCTGGTACCAGGTCACCGGCCCCTTCGCCACCGTCAACGCCGTGGTGCCTCTCTTCCCAGGCCCCTGGGTCGAAGTTTCGAGCGGGTCCACGAACTACGTCGTGCCCATCACTCCGCCCAACTCCACGGCCGTCTCGGCGGGGATCTCCGACTACTCGGTGGGCGTGCCGGGAATGCTGCCCTCGGGCACCGGCATCGACCGGGGCAAGGTCTTCTCGCCCGACGGCGACGGAATTCACGACACGCTGCCGGTTTCCTGGAACGATACGAAGGCCTTCGACGACGTCACCCTGACCATTTACCGAGAGGACGAGACGGTCGCCGGGACGATCGATCTGGGGGCTCTGGGGGCGGGCCCACAGTCGTACACGTGGGATGGGACGCTGGACGGGACGAGTCCACTTCCCGACGGCACGTACATGATCCAGGTGGCCGGAACGGCGGACAGCACGACCTACTACGCACCGTCTGCTGCGCCGTTCGGAACCTGGCAGATCGACCAGCTCGGCGTCGTGATCGACACCACGCCGAGCGGCACCTATTACCCGCTTGCGCCCGTCCGTGTGCTCGACACCCGCTACGGGTTCGGTCTGACGGGCCCCTTCAAGGAAGGCCAGGTCCGGTCACTCAAGATCGCCGGCGCGGTCGGCGGCGTGCCGGCCGGCGCGATCGCCGTCACGGGCAACCTCACCGTGACGCGGGCCACGGCCGCCGGCTACGTGCGATTCGGTTCTTCGGTGAGCGGCACCGCCTCCACGATCAACTTCAAGGCAGGCGACAACCGGGCCAACGGCGTGACGCTGGGCCTGGCCGCCAACGGCAGCCTGAGCGGCGTCTACTACGCCTCGTCCGCCAAGGACACGGTCCAGCTGATCTTCGACATCACCGGCTACTTCATGAGGGATCCCGGCGGAGCCACATTCATTCCGGTCACGCCCACGCGCATCGTCGACAGCCGCATCAAGAAGGGCATCTCAACGGCGCTCAGCGCCTACAAGGTCGCCACCTTCGGTGTAGTCGGGTTGGCCGGCGTGCCCTCCAACGCGATCGCCGTGACTGGCAACGCCACGGTGACGGGGCAGACGGGTGCCGGCTACGTGACCGTCGCCCCGACGATCGCCACGAGGGGGCAGCCGGGCTCCTCGACCCTCAATTTCCCTCTCGGCGACGCCCGGGCCAACAACGTGACGGTGCCGCTCTCCGGCGGGAAGCTGCAGGTCGAATACGTCGGCAAGGCGAAGACCACCGCGCAGTTCATATTCGACGTGACCGGCTATTTCGTGCCCGGCCTCTCCGGCGCGACCTTCGTGCCTCTGGCACCGGGTCGGGTCGTGGACAGCCGATCTGCCCTTGGCTTCAAGGGTCCGCTCAAGTCGGGCGCCACGGCATCGTTCGCGGTGAGCGGCCAGGTTTCGGTGCACCCGATCGCCGTCGCCGTCGTGGGCAATCTGACCGTCACGGCCCAGACCGCGGCGGGCTGGCTGGCGGCGGCGCCCGGACCCGTGACCGCCACCTCGACCGTCAACTTCCCGGTCGGTGACAACCGGGCAAATGGATTCGTCAGCCTGCTCGGGCCGAACGGCACGCTGTCGGTGACATACGGCAGCGTTCGCGGAGCGACGACCCAGGTCGTCGTGGACATACTCGGCTACTACCGCTGACGCCACGTCCGGCAAGGCGCCCGGCCGACCGTGTCGGACCTGGACCGGCCCGCCGCAGGTCGCCCTGGCCGCCAGACAAGGCCCGCCAAACCGGCTCGTTCTCGCCGGGGCCGCCAAGTCGCTGTAGGCTGAGGCCGCCAGCGGCCGCCGGATCAGTCGGCCGCACGCCCGAGTCCCGGAGGAGGGACGGTCCAATGAACGATCAGCCGGGCGATAAGTCGACCGAGAAGTCCCAGGCCACGCCCCGCCCGAGGCGCAGGGCGTTGCCGGCCGCTGCGCCGGCAGCCGATTCGGTTCCGCCAGAGGCGACCCCCCGGGGACGGGCCACGGCCGTAAGCCGGAAGGCCGCCGCTCCCGAGCTCGGCAAAGCCAGGCCGGCAGCTCGCCGGGTTTCGGCCGTGTCCGCCCCGGCCAGTCCAGCTGCCCCGACCGGCCCAGCCGCGCGAGGCGCGGTCCACGCGCCGATGGCGTCCCCCGCAGCCGAGCCCGGCGCGCCCATCCGGGCCACAACCGTGCGCATCAGCCGCGCCGCGGTGGCCGAGGTCGAGGCCGAAACGGTCAACGTGACCCAGGGCGGGATCGGAGCTGCCTCGGCCGAGGACATCACCATCAACGTGGGCGGCATCTGGCGGGCCCACGCCGACGACGTGGCAATCCGTCTCGGGGGCGCCGCCGTCGCCCACGGGGAACGCCTGTCGGTCGAGCTCGGAGTCGTCGGCCTTGTCGTAAGCGGCGACGCCGCCCTGACCCAGAGCTACGCCCGGTCCATCCTGGCTCGAGAGGTCCGGATCAAGCAGAGCGTCGCGCAGTCGGTCGTCGCCGGGAACGTCGTCTTCGAGAAGCAGAGCGGAGCCTTCATCGTGCTGGCTCGCAAGGTCGAAGGCGACGTCCGGACCGTGCTCGACTGGCGCGGAGCTCTCGCCCTCGGAGCCGTTCTGGCCGCCGGCATCGGGCTCCTGGCGCGTCGCAAGCGCCGCTGAGAGCCCCGACGGGCTCCGGGCCCGGGGCACCCCCTGGCGCCCGGCGCGGCCGCCGTTCCGGCTCGGAGGCAGGCCGTCCGGTATACTCAATCGTCCGGTCGAGCGGCGTCCCGCGGGACCCCTCAGCCGGTTTCCGTCCTGTCACAGGAGCTGTTCGTGATCGACCCCACCGCTCGTGTGCATCCGTCCGCGGACCTCGAGTCAGGCGTTTCGGTGGGACCGAGGACGAGCATCTGGCACCGCGCGGTGCTTCGTAGCGGAGCCAGCCTCGGCGCGGAGTGCGTCATCGGCCGAGATGCTTTCATCGACGAGGGCGTACGCCTGGGCGATCGAGTCAAGGTCCAAAACGGGGCGCTCATATACCACGGCGTATCGGTCGGCAACGGTGTCTTCATCGGCCCCGGAGCGATCCTCACCAACGACCGCTATCCGCGGGCCATCACGCCCAGCGGCGAGCTGGCGCGCGCCGACGACTGGACCGTCAGCCCGATCGAGCTGGCCGACGGCTGCTCCATCGGGGCCGGCGCGGTGATCGTCGCGGGCACGCGCATCGGCCGCTTCGCCACCGTCGGGGCCGGCGCGATCGTCACCCGAGCCGTCCCCGACCACGCCCTGGTCGCCGGCAACCCCGCCCGCCGGCTCGGCTGGGTGTGCGCTTGCGGCACCCGCCTCACCGACGCCAGCGGCAGCAACGCCGGGCCTCGGCCCGCCATCGGTGCGTCTCTCGGCTGCGCAAGATGCGGCCGCGGCTACGCTTTCAATCCCAACGGCACGCTGGAGGAGCGGCCGCCTTCAAACCGAGGTGCTACAGCATGATCCCTCCCGCCCGCCCAGATCTCGGCCCCGAGGAGACGGCCGCCGTCGCCGAAGTCCTCGCCAGCGGGATGATCGCCGGCGGCCGCAAGGTCGCCGAGCTCGAGGAGCGGTGGGCCGCCTTCTGCGGCGTGAAGCATGCTCTGGCGATGTCGAATGGCACGACCGCCCTGATGTCGATCTTCGCCGGCCTGGGGCTGGGCCCCGGCGACGAGGTAATCACCGTGTCCCACACCTTCAACGCGACCGTCAGCTCGATCCTCTTCACCGGCGCCTCGCCGGTCTTCGTCGACATCGAGCCGGACACGTTCCTGATGGACGCCGGGCGGATCGAGGCTGCCATAACTCCGCGCACTCGGGCGATCTGCCCCGTCAGTCTCTTCGGGGTGGTGCCGGACATGGACGCTATCCAGGCTATCGCCGACCGCCACGGCCTCCTCGTCGTGGAAGACGCGTGCCAGGCTCATGGCGCGCTGTACAGGGGGCGGCGCGCCGGCAGCTTCGGCTACGCGGCGTTCAGCCTCTATGGCACCAAGAACATGACCACGGGCGAGGGCGGATTCGTCAACACCAACGATGATCGCCTGGCCGATTGGATCGGGCTGTACCGCAACCAGGGCATGCGCCAGCGCTACCACCACGAGATCCTCGGCTACAACTTCCGCATGACGGACATCGCCGCGGCCATCGGCCTCGTCCAGCTCGACAAGCTCGAGCGAAACACGGCCCGCCGCCAGGCGATCGCGAAGCGCTACGACGAGGCTTTCGCCGACCTGCCGGTCCAGCTGCCGACCTGCCCCGAGGGCAGAACCCACGTCTACCACCAGTACACGGTCATGGTGGGCCCGGCCCGGGACCAGATCGTCGACGAGATGAAAGCGGCCGGCATCATCTGCGGCGTCTACTACCCGATCCCATGCCACAAGGCAGCCTACGTGCTGGAGCTGGGGATCGAGGCCGACCTGCCCGTGACGGACACCGCCGCGGCGACGAGCATGTCGCTGCCGATGTACCCAGGTCTTACCCAAGCCGAGCAGGATCAGGTCATCGCCGCCCTGCGGGCATCGGTCGGGCGCCACGCGGTCGCGGCGGCCGAGCCCCGTTCGTGAGCGCGCCACTGCGGCTCGGCCTGGCCGGGCTGGGCTCGATGGGCCGCAACCACCTGCGGGTGATCTCGAGTCATCCGGAAGCGGTCCTGGCGGCAGTCGCCGATCCCGCGCCCGAGGCGCTCGAGGCGGCGATCTCGCAGACCCGAGCCCAGGGCTACGCCGATCCGCTGGCGATGATCCAGAGGGCCGAGCTCGAGGGCGTGATCATCGCCTCGCCTACCACCAACCACCTCGCGCTGGCCCTGGCGGCAATCGAGCGGGGCCTGCCAGTCCTGGTCGAGAAGCCCCTCGCCGGCACCGTCGACGAAGCCCTGGCGATCGTCTCAGCGGCCCGCCGGCGCGGCGTCCGGGTCCAGGTGGGCCACGTCGAGCGGTACAACCCGGCGGTCCTGGAGATGGGCCGCCTGCTGCGCCAGGGCTGGCTGTCCACGATCTACGCCATCACCAGCCGCCGCGCTGGCCCCTTCCCGGCACGCATCCGGGACGTGGGAGTGACCGTGGATCTGGGAACCCATGACGTCGACATGCTGTGCTGGATCGCCGGTGAGCGACCGACGCGCGTCTACGCGGAGACCGCTCAGCGGATCCACGCCGCGCACGAAGACCTCACCTTCGGCCTGATGCATTTCCCATCGGGCGCCACCGGCTTCCTGGACGTGGACTGGCTCACCCCGGCCAAACGGCGCAGCCTGATGGCGGTCGGCGAGGAGGGTATGTTCGAGCTGGACTACCTGACGCAGAAGCTGACCTTCACCCGCTCCAACGTCGAGCGGCCGCAGTTGATCGCCGGTTACGCCACGACCTTCAGCGGCGACGTGGCCGAGATTCCCGTGGTCACCGTGGAGCCCCTGAGGGCCGAGCTGGACGAGTTCGTCCGTGTCCTGCACAGCGGCGATCGTCCCTACGTCGACGGCGAGGACGGTCTGTGGGCCGTGGCAATAGCGAATGCTCTTCTGACGTCCGCGGCAGAACGGCGCCCGATCGACCTGTCAGAGCTACCTTCGAGGCTGAGCGCCCAATGACGATCGTCTCCACTCCCTCGCGCGTCCCCAGCTTCCTCGGCGGGACAATCACGGCCCCCGTCAACCCCTGTACGCACGGCCAGCCGCGGACGGCCTCGCCCTGGGCCGGCGAGGCGGGCACGGTCGGGCGGGCCGTGGTGGTAGGCGCGGGCAAGATGGGCCTACCACTGGCGGTCCAGTTCGCCCGCCACGGCTGGGACGTGACCGCCGTGGACGTCAATCCCGACGTCGTCGCCGCTGTCAACGCCGGCCATTCCCACGTGACCGAGGAGCCGGGCCTGGCCGAGGGAGTGGCGGAGGTCCACGCCGCGGGCCGTCTGCTCGCCACCACCGACGCCGCCGCGGCAGTCCGCCAGGCGGACGTGGCGGTCCTGATCGTGCCGGTCATGCTCGACGACGCCCACCAGCCGGACTACCGCTCCATGGATTCGGCCGTGGCCTCGATTTCCGGCGGGGTCCACCGCGGCTTGACGGTCATCTTCGAGACCACTCTCCCCATCGGAGACACGCGGGGCCGGTTCCTGCCGCGGCTCGAGGCCGCGGGCGGCCTGACCGGGGACGACGACCTGTTCGTGGCCTTCTCGCCGGAGCGGCTCTATTCCGGCGCCGTGTTCGCCAACCTGGCCACGTACCCCAAGCTCGTCGGCGGCGTCGGGCCCGAATCCACGCGTCGCGCCGCCGTCTTCTACGACTCTGTCCTCGACGCCGAGATCGTGGCCATGAGCTGTGCCGAGGCCGCCGAATTCAGCAAGCTGGCCGACACGACCTACCGGGACGTCAACATCGCCCTGGCCAACGAGTTCGCGCGCGTAGCGGACCGGGTGGGCGTGGACGTCCAGGAGGTGATCGCCGCGGCCAACAGCCAGCCCTACTCGCATATCCACCAGCCGGGCATCGGCGTCGGCGGGCACTGCATTCCGGTCTACCCGCACCTGCTGCTCAGCCGCGCCCCGGACCTGGAGGTGGTGGCCACCTCGCGCCGGACCAACGACGGCGTCCTGAGCTCGGTCATCAAGACGATCGAGACTCAGCTCGGCGGGCTGGATGACGCGCCGATCCTGGTGCTGGGCCTGACCTATCGCGAGAACGTCAAAGAGCTCGCGTATTCGCGCGCCCTGCCGCTCATAGACCGGCTCGGGTTCCATGGCGCCGAGGTCTGGGCCTACGACCCGCTCCTCTCGGACGAGGAGGTCGGACGCAACTGCGCCAGGCCCTACCACTGGGGCGATCCGGCCCCCTTCCGGGCCATCGTGACGCAGACCGGCGATCGGCTCTGGCGGGCCATCGATTTCTCGCTGTTTCCCAGCCTCGAGGTCCTCTTCGACGGGCGCAACAGCTTGCGAGAGGTCGAACTGCCGGCCGCGGTGCGCTACTTCGGGATCGGCGTCCAGGCGGCTACGCGGCGCCGGGCCGCCGCTTCCCGGTAGCCGGCGCCGGCCGTGCGGATCGTCAGCGTCGTAGGAACGCGACCGCAGCTGATCAAGGCGGCCGCGCTCCAGCCCGTGCTGCGCCGCGAGCACGAGGACATCTTCGTGGACACGGGCCAGCACTACGATGAAGCCATGGCCGGCAACTTCTTCGGCGAGCTGGGCCTGGCGCGGCCGGACCACGCCCTGGGGGTCGGCGGCGGCGGCCACGGCGACCAGACGGGCCGGATGCTGATCGCCCTGGAGCCGCTGCTGGCAGCGACCGCCCCCGATGCCGTCGTGGTCTACGGTGACACCAATTCGACCCTGGCCGGATCCCTTGCCGCCTCAAAGCTCGGTGTTCCCGTCGCCCACATCGAGGCCGGCCTGCGCAGCTTCGACCGCCACATGCCCGAGGAGATCAACCGCGTGGTGGTGGACCACCTGTCCTCGTGGCTCTTCGCGCCGACGCCGACCGCCGTCGCCAACCTCGCGACCGAAGGCATCACCGAGGGCGTGCTCGAGGTCGGCGACCTGATGCTGGACCTGGCGGCCCGGGTCTCGGTCGAGGTCCGCGATCCGGCCGTTCTGGCCGGCATCGCCGCGCGCCTCGACCTGCCGCTCGGCCCCGGGCGATTTCTCTTCGCCACGGTTCATCGGGCGGAGAACCGCAGCACCCAGGCGCTGACGGCCTGGACATCGCTCCTGGGCGCCCTGGCGACGCCGAACCGGCCGGTCATCCTGGCGCTCCACCCGGGCACGCGCGTCGCGCTCGCCGCGGCCGGGATCCAACTGCCGCGCGGGGTGATCGCCATCGAGCCGCAGAGCTATCGGACATCACTGGCGCTGCAGCTGCACGCCGCGGCCGTCATCACCGATTCGGGCGGGGTCCAGCGCGAGTCAGCCTGGCTCGGTGTCCCCTGCCTCGTCCTGCGCGACAGGACCGAATGGCTCGAGACGGTGGGCGGACCCGGCAGCTCGGCCGTCCTGATCAGCCTCGATCGAACGGTGGCGACGCGCGAGCTGGACGCTCGGGCGCCGCGGGACCGTTCGGCCCGCCAGGCGGCCGAACGGGCAGCCGGCCTCAAGCTCGTGGGCTCGGGCGCCGCCGAGCGCATCTCGTTCGCCCTCAAGAGCGTGAAGCCGCGCCCGGAGACACGGGCATGAGCCCGCAGGGGACGCGGCGGCCGATCCTGATGATCGTCCACGCCTACTACGAGGAGGACCCGCGGGTCCGCCGCGAAGCCGAATCGCTCGTGGCCGCCGGCTGGGCGGTCGACGTCATCGGGCTTCGGCATCCCGGCGAGCCGAAGACCGCGGTCATCGATGGCGTGAACCTGCGCCGCCTGCCCGTGCGCCGCCACCAGGGAGCAGGGCTGCCCGTGTACCTGTGGGAGTACGGGACCTTCCTGGCCAGATCCATGTTCGCCGCCGTGAGGGCCCACCGCCGCCGCCACTATGGGCTGGTCCAGGTTCACACCCTGCCGGACTACCTCGTCTTCGCCGCGTTGCCGCTCAAGCTAGCCGGCGTACCGGTGCTGCTGGACCTGCACGAAGCCATGCCCGAATTCTTCAAGGGCCGCTTTCCCAGGGCCGCGAACCCGATCTCGTACCGGCTCCTGCTGCTCCAGGAACGCCTGTCGATCGCCCTGGCAGACGAGCTCCTGACCGTCAACGAGCCCCTCGCCGAGCGGCTCCGCAGGCGCGGCGCGGACCCGACCCGCCTCACCGTGGTGATGAACAGCCCGGACCTGCGGCTCTTCTCGCCGGCCGCCCATCCGCGCCGTAAGTTCATGGCCGACGGCGTTCTGCGCCTCGTGTATGCCGGCGCGATCACGCCTACGTACGAGCTGGACGTGGTGCTGCGAGCGATGGCCCTGGTGCGGCGCGAGAGGCCGTCTCTCGAAGTCGCGGCCACGCTCTACGGCCGCGGCGACGCCGAGGAATCGCTCATGGCGCTGGCGCGCGAGCTGGGGCTCGCCGGCTACGTGGAGATGCCGGGCCGCATCCCGATCCGCGCCGTGGCCGGTGCGGTCGCCGCTGCCGACGTCGGGATTGCCGCGACCCGGCTCGACTCGTACTCGGAGGTGAGCCTCTCCACCAAGATCCTCGAGTACGGGGCGCTGGAGAAGCCGGTCGTCGCCACCCGGCTGCCCACGATCGAGCTCTACTTCGGCCAGGACACCCTTTCGCTCTACGGCCCGGGAGATCCCGCGTCGCTGGCGCAGGCCATCCTGCATCTCGTGGACGATCCCTCGGACCGCGAAGCTCGCGTCAAACGGACCGCGCTGCGCGTCGCCGAACTCGGCTGGGCCCAACAAGCGGAGGCGTATCACGCCGTCGTGAACAGGCTGGCCGCGCGGCCGAGGGGCAGGCGCAAGCGGCCCGCGGCGGCCGGATGAACCGCCAGCGCCTTTTCAGGACTCGTCCGGGCTCGGGTCCTCATCCTCTCGCAGAGCCGGGCGCATCGACGCCGTCCGCTGGTGCGGCGGCGGAATGCGGTAGCATACGGCCTCGTCACCCGGGCGCACCGCTCCGGGACTCAGATCGCACCAGGACGCCCAGATGACCTTTCGGCCCCCTCCCAAGAAGCCCACGCGCCGACGATCGCGTCAGACGGACGTTCGGCGCTCCGTCATCTTCACCGCCACCTTCGGTCTGGCCAGCGTGGCGGCCGTGGCGGTGCTCGGAAGCGTGCTCTTCGCCAACTGGTACACGGACCATGGCGCGCCGGTAGCCTCCGTCAACGGCGTTGCCATCAGCAAGGACGCGGTGCGGAACCGTGCCTCAGTGGACCTCGCCCGGCTGCAACGCCAGATCAATGACTACGGGATCCTCCGCAACGAGGCCGAGATCTCGTCGGCGGACTACTCCAACCTCACGAGCAACATGGTCAGCAACGAAGATCCCACCACGCTGTACCAGAACGCGCTGAACGAGCTCACCCAGGAGATGACCCTCCGGCAATACGCGGACCAGCACGGTATCTCCGTCAGCGCTGCCGACGTCGAGGCCCAGATCACGACGGACGCCACAATCCCGGAGATGCGCCATGTCATGGTGATCGGGGTCGAGCCCGTCACCACGCCGCCCCTGCCACACCCTATGCCCATGCAGGTCGTGACCGCCTATGACACGGCCGAGAGCTACCTCAGCTCCATCAAGTCCGGGGCCAAGAAGTGGGCGGATGTAAGCACGGTGGCTGCCGCCAACCTCACCTTCGGATCGTCGAACACGGGCGATCTCGGGCTGGTGACGCGCACTGGCTTGAAACTCGATCCGGCCCTCGTCGACGACATCTTCAGCCTCCAGAAGGTCAACGACCTGACCCCGGTGGTGAAATGCGACGATGGCATCTACCGCTTCGCCACGGTCACCCAGATCGTCGCCCCCTACGTGGACCAGGGCTGGCAGAACGCCATAGGGCAGGCCTCGAGCGCAGGCGACTACCGCAGCCTCGCGCAGGCTGAGGCCCTCCAGGCCGCGGTCGAGAAGTCGGTCGAAAGCCAGTACGTGTCCGGGCCCATGGTCAGCCGGCAGGTGCAGGAGATCTTCATCTCGGCCGGCTTCGGCCAGCCCGGGGACGGGGAAGAGGCCAAGGTCAAGATGATAATCTTCGCCCCCAACCACGACGCCTCGTCGGCCTCGACCGTGGCCCAGGGCGATCCGGCCTGGGTAGCGGCCAAGGCGCGGGCCGACGCCGCCTACGCCACCCTCGAGAAGGATCCGTCGCAGTTCGGCACGCTGGCCTCGGATACCACGAACAACGACGACCCGAACGCCTCCTACCTCCCGGGCGGGGACTATCCGTGGCTGCCCGACTCATTCTTCATCGGGGATCCATCCAGCGGAACGGGGCTCGGGATGACGACCGTTCCTGCCGCCATTTTCGGGTCCGGCTCGGCGTTCGGGATCATGGCCCCCATCCTCGAGCCTTCGTTGGGCTATGTCGTCGTGGACTTCCAGGGCCTGCGGCCGGCTCCGGACCAGCGCATCGCCGACGCGCAGATTGCCCTGGCCACTGGATCCAGCTTCGACAGCGTCGTCGCGCAGTATTCGGAAGCGCCCAATGCCACTAGCAACGGCGATATGGGTTGGGTCACGCCCTATGAGTTCGCGTCGGACATCCAGGACGCCATCTTCCAGGCGCCTGTGGGCGGGCTGAGCCGGATGGTCAGCGACGGCAGCGGCTACTACATCTTCAAGGTCACCGCCCAGGAGACCATGACTCCCGACGCCGCCCAGCAGGAGAAGCTCAAGACGGTGGTTCCCAGCTCGTGGCTGTCCGACCTGGCCAACTCCGCCAACATCTGGACGGATTCGGCAGGCCTGACGGCGATCACTCCGGCCTCGCCCACGCCGTAGCGCGGGGCAGGGAAACGTGCTCGACGCGCTCGTCGCTGAGGCCCGCGCTCGCTGGGGGCTCGACGCTCCCGCCGGCCTGCAGGTCATCGCGCCGGCGCGCCTGGCAGCGTTCCCGGTCGAGCCGTCGCGCCCGCTGCTGCTGGTGCCGCCGGGGATCCTGGGCGCGGTCGAGCCCGCCGACGGGGCCGCCACTCCGCTCCCCGGACGCAGCGCCCCCGCGGACCAGACCGCCCTGGCGGTGCTGGCCAGGCTCTACCCCGCCGACCATGTCGTGGGCCGGATCGGCGTCGCGGAAACCACCACCGTGGGCGAGCTGACGCCTGCCATGCTGACGGGCGCTCTCTACCTGGGCCCCGCGGCGCCCGAGCTGGCCCCCGCCAGCCCATGGGCGCTGCCCGCGATCGCCGACCGGCTGCGCCGTCCGGACGGCTGCCCCTGGGACCGCGACCAAACCCACGGCTCCCTGAAGAAGCATCTGCTCGAAGAGGCATACGAGGTCTACGACGCGCTGGGCGACCGCCCCACCTTTGACCTGGCCGGAGAGCTCGGCGATCTGCTACTGCAGATCGTCCTCCACGCTCAGCTCGCGGCCGAGGCCGGGGTCTTCGACATGACCGATGTCCAGGCCGAGATAGGGCGCAAGATCGTGCGCCGCCATCCGCACGTCTTCGGTGAGGCCAAGGTGAAGACCGCGAGTGACGTCAACCGCCAGTGGGAGCAGATCAAGCGCGCCGAACGCGAGGAGGTCGCCACCGATGCGGAGGTCGCCGGTGCCCTGGACGGCATCGCCCGCTCCATGCCCGCCCTGGCCGCCGCGCAGGAGATGCAGGAACGCGCGGCCCACCTCGGCTACGACTGGCCCGACATCGTCGGCGTCATCGACAAGGTGCACGAGGAGCTGGCCGAGCTGGAAGCGGCCACCACAGCCGCAGAGAAGCGCGAGGAGGTGGGCGACCTGCTGCTGGTGGTCGCGAACCTGGCGCGCCGGCACGGCGTGGATGCGGAGGACGCGCTTCGCGCCGCGGCCGAGAAGTTCCGCTCACGCTTCCGCCGGGTGGAGCGGATGGCCCGCGAGCGCAACGTCCAACTGCGCGATCTGGGACTGGCCGAGCTGGACGCGCTGTGGGATGCTGCCAAGGTCGAGGAGCGGGCCGCCGCGGGCGATCGATCGACGGCGGACGCTCCCACGGCCAACGGCAAGGAGGCCGGACGATGACGATCGGGGCTCAACCGCTCAAGCGTGCCGACGGGCGGCTGCCAGGCGACCTCCGTCCGATCTCGCTGACCCTCGGAGTCCAGAAATGGGCCGAGGGCTCGTGCCTGATAAAGCTGGGCGGCACGGAGGTCATCTGCGCGGCGACGATCGAGGACAAGGTTCCACCGCATCTGCGCGGCAAGGGCACCGGCTGGGTCACGGCCGAGTACAGCATGTTGCCGCGTGCCACAAGCGAGCGGAGCGTACGCGAGGCGACCAGGGGCCAGATAGGCGGTCGGACTTACGAGATCCAGCGCCTGGTGGGTCGATCGCTGCGCGGGGTCGTGGACATGGCGAAGCTCGGCGAGCGGACGATCACCGTGGACTGCGACGTGATCAACGCCGACGGCGGCACGCGGACCGCCTCCATCACCGGCGGCTGGGTCGCCCTGGCCGCGGCCCTGACAACCTACGGCATGGAACGCTGCCTGATCGGCCGCGTGGCCGCCGTCAGCGTCGGAATAGTGGGCGGCGTGATCTGCCTCGACCTGGACTACTCCGAGGACTCCAAGGCGGAGGTGGATTTCAACGTCGTGTCCACGGACGCCCGGCGGTACGTGGAGCTGCAGGGCACGGCGGAAGGCAAGCCGTTCGAGCGGTCCGACGTCGACCGGATGCTCGATCTGGCGGCCGGCGGCCTGGAGCGCCTCTTCGCCGCGCAGGCCGGGGCCGTGGCCTCGGTCAAGCGCTAGCCCGCCAGCGCTCAGGTGACCGCTCGAGTCCCCGCAGATGCACGCCCACGACCGCCTGCGGGCGCGCTCTCGCGGCCCCTCGCGGGCGCGGCCGCCCGGTCGCGACTGCTGGTCGCCACTCGGTCCGCGCACAAGCTGCGCGAGCTGCGCGAGCTGCTGGGCCCGCTGCGCACGCAGCTGGTGTCGCTCGATGACGCCGGCATTCCCGGCGACGCGATCGAAGACGGCGAGACGTTCGCCTCCAACGCCGCCAGGAAGGCGCGCTTCTTCGCCGCTCTCTCCGGCCTGCCGACCCTGGCGGACGACTCCGGGCTCGAAGTGGACGCGCTCGGCGGCGGCCCCGGTGTTCGAACGCGACGCTATGCCGGCGAGACCGCGACGGACGAAGAGAACAACGTCAAGCTGCTGCGCGAGCTGGCGGGGCTTCCACCCGGGCGACGGACGGCGCGTTACCGCTGCGCCCTGGCGCTGGCACTCCCCGAAGCTACGGGGCCACGCGGCGGGATCCCCGTGCGCTTCTCGCACGGCACGCTGACCGGTAGGATCGCCGTCGCGCCGCGCGGCGAGGGCGGTTTCGGCTACGACCCGATCTTCGAGCCGACAGTGGAGCAGCCCGGCGGCCGGACGCTGGGAGAGTGGACAGCCGAGGCCAAGAACGGCGTCTCCCACCGCGGCAGGGCGGCGCGCCGCATGCACTCGATCCTGGCAGACCTGGGGTTCTAGCGCGATCTGCCCCTGCGCACCTTCCACCAGGAGTGCCGGACCGGACACGAATTCCGGTCAGCCACCGGCGGACACTCGCCAGAGAGATCTCAGCCGGCTGCCGGCTCGACGGCCAGGGCTGCCCTCGCCCTCGCCTTGCGCTTCGCAGCCACGGCGCGCGCCAGGACGAAGGCCGCCGCGGTCAAGACCGCCATCATCACGAAGTCCGAGGACATGTCTCGCCACGGCCGGTACATGTCGCCGGCGAACGCGGTGGCGACGAGCAGCCAGGCGACCAGCGAGCCCAGCAGAGTGACGGCCAGCAGCCGGGTCGACTCATCGGGAGGGGCACGGTAGACACGCCACAGGCCCAGCATCGCCGCGGCGTATATCAGCACGACCAGGCCCAGGGCCGGGAAGCCGAGCTCGGCCGCGACCTCCGCCCAGAAGGTATGCGCGGAGTCCAGGTCGAGGTGGGCCTGAGGCGACTTGTAACCCTCGAGGTACTCGATCCCGAACTGGTCCAACCCGATCCCGAGGATCGGGTTATCGATCGCCATGTGAACCGCGGACTCCGTCGCCAGCAGCCGCTCCACGAGCGAGCCCCTGCCGGAGAGCGCCGATGGGTTCCACGAGTCGAACCTGCTTTCGCCCACCAGCGCAACCATCGTCGTGCGATACGTGCCATCGATCGAGGGCGAGAACTGCAGAACGAACGCCGGCCACGGCACGACGGCTACCGAGAGCACGACCGCGGCAAGGGCGATCCCGACGCGCTTGCGCCAGGTGCGAGCCAGCAGCAGGAAGAAGACCAGCGTGCCACCCGTGGTGGCAAGCCAGGCGCTCTTGGAGAAGGTCAAGAAGAGGCTGGCACCGCAGATTGCCAGGCAGACCAGGACGACGGCGATGGCCCTCCGGTTCAGGCCGAGATGTCGCCGGGCCGCGATCACCCCCAGCAGCAGCGGGGTAGCCATCGCCAGTAGCTCGCCAAAGAGGCCGACGTTGAAGTAGGTCAGCCTCGAGAACAGCAGCCGTTTGGCCTGCAGGACGCTGAGCGAGCCGAAGGCAGGGAGCGACTGGACCACGTTGAACATGCCGCCGAGGGCAACCGAGAGGCCCAGAACGATCAGGACCAGCGCCAGGCGGCGCCGCCCTCGAGCCAGGATGACGAGCAGGATCCCCATCGCGATCGGCTCGAAGATGCCGTGGATCAGGACGGTCATGCTCGTCACGACGTGCGGCGAGTGGAGCGTGGAGAGCGTGGCCATTCCGAGCAGCCCGATCGTGGCCAGCCCCCCGATCTGGTAGCTGGTGAGCCCCGAAATCCGGGAGCGCACGGACGCGGCGGCAGTCGCGGGAATTGGATGTGAGGCGGCGGTCGTGGCGGCGCGCTGCAGGCGAGCTTCGTCAGCGCCCGCCGCACGTCCGGCGGCTCGATCTGGGGAAGCGACCGCAGCGGCATCGAGAAGCTGCAGCAAGCAGCCAAGCGCGAGGGCGACGACGAAGACCGTTTGCAGGACCACCTGTACTGGGCCCACCTGCCAGGAGACCTGGGCGGCGTCCCACCACGGAGTGAACAGCAGAACGACCAGCAAGGCGGGCCACGGCCGGCTGACTGCCCACGCCGCGACCACGGCGGCAACGATCGGCGCGCTCGAAGCCAGCATCCTGGCCGGCAGGCCCGGTGTGATGTCGAGCGGGGCATGCTCGTTCAAGGCAACTATTGCCAGTGTGGCCAGGAATGCCGAGACCGCGGCGGCTCCTCGGATCCACGTTCTGACGCCCGGCACGGCGAGCGCCATCATGCGGCCGAGCGAGAGTCCAGTCTGGTAGGGCGCCAATCCGAGCGGCGCACGAAGCTGCGTGGTGTCGTTCAAGCAACCATCCAGTGACGCGGCCAACGCTCGATGCCGCGCTCAACGCGACATTCCTGCGCCGGCTCCTTCCCTCTCCTTGCGTGCGAACCGGCAAACAGTTGGGCTATCGCGCGGCGCGAATCGAGAGGGATGTTACGGCAGGGCGACCAGGCGTGCTCTTTGGGCGGTTGACGCGGTAGTCGAGCCTGGTCCGACAGCGCTCCAACGCTGTCCGACTTTTCCCGTAATTTAGGCTACAGCCGTTTCCTGATAACAGGCTGAAGCGCCGCGACCCCTCCTCGGTCGCGCCAGGCGAGCCGGCCGGGCTGGTTTCAAGGCTGCCTCCGGGCGGCCAGGTGCCGGCACCGCGACGCTATCATCATTCGCTGACCGCGCTGACCCCGCACCTCCGGCCACCTGACCACACAAGCCCCGGCGATCCTCAGGTCGCCCACGAAGGATCTGTCATGACGACCTTCTACCTGACCGTGATCCATCGGCCAGAAATGGTGCCGGAGTACCTTCAGAAAAAGGCTGCAGAGGGCAAGGCCGAAGATCTCGCACGAAGCGAAGTCATCAGCGAATCGCTGGACATCTTCCGTACTCAGCAGCGCATCGCCCACGAGAACGGACTCCGCACTACGATACAGATGACATATGCGAGTCTCTTCAATGACGAAACCGTGTCCCTCGCCAGGGAACACCACGCGAAATACGGCGACGAAATCGGCTCCACCTTCCTGGGCCTGCAATGCGCCCAGTTCAGGGAGAAGTTCGCATCCAAGGAACTTGCGATCTGGCTCTTCTCGATGGCAGATAAGCGCAGGATCGTGGACGAGGTCTTCGGGAAGTTCCGGGAGGTCTTCGGCTTCCTGCCGACTTCGACCGGCTCGTACTACATGGACGCCGAGCTGGTCAACTACATCAAAGAACGGTACCCGATGGTCAAGGCGGCGGTGGCCACATGCTGGGAAGAAGGACCAAAGGCATACCACAACGCCAACAACTCGTGGTACACGCTCCTCGACGGCGGCCCATGGAATCCCTGGATTCCCTCCAAGCGCAACATCCACTGCCCAGCGTCGGACGAGTCGGACGACATCGGCATCGTGGCGATCCCGCACCTGTCGCGCGATCTGATGGCGGTATTCGACGGGCCAGGCTCCTACTACGGCACGCATCCTCAGAACATCCTGCGCGGGATGGTGTACGAGGGCCGCGAGATACCATACTTCATGAACATCGTCGACCAGTACCGGGCGATGGCGAAGTACAACCGCGGCTACGCCTACAACATGATGTTCGTCGGACCCGGCTGGATGAGCAAGAGCGGTCGCTGGGAAGCCGACTACGATTTTCTCCTGAAGAGCTATGAGGACGGGATGTCCTACTACGGCCAGCTGAAGAGAGAGGGAAAGGCCGTAGACCTGACGATGAGCGAGTTCGCCGACGCGTACAGGGAGGGACGCCCCTACTCCCGTCCCGAGTGCACGCTCTGGAAGGACATCCTGTACGGCTCCAGCCGCCAGCAGTTCTGGTTCGCGGATCCGTGGATGCGCTTCTGCCTGGACATGAACCAGGGCGGCGCCATGATCGACCTTCGGCCTTACGCGGCTAAGCTGATCCGCCCCTGCGGCGTCGGTACGAAGCACATCCAGGACGCGTCCTACCCGTTCATCGTCCAATCGCTGTTCCGAGCCGGGTACTTCACTCACTACGCCGGCGAAGGAGCGGTCAAGAGCTGCAAGCTCGGCCACGCGGGAGAGGAGGTTGACCTGTGCGCCTGTCGAACCCTCGCCTCTTTCTCCGAGGAGGGCGACACCCGCGTCGTGACTCTCGACGCCGTTGATATCGAGTTCGAGAAGTTCACGATCGCGGTGCAGTCCGTCTTCCGCCTCGAGGAAGGCAGTGGGGAGATCGAGATCATCCGGAGGATCGTGGGCACCACCGACCCCAATGCCGAGGTCTCCATCGACGAGTACATCACCGCCTGCTACGGCACGACCGAGTATCCCGAGGATCTCACGGGCGTCCGCCTGACGCTCACCGGAGAGTCCGGGACGGAATCGATCGAATATGCCTACAAGTGCCGCGAGGCGGTCGTCGAGGGAGTCGAATCGGCCGAGGCGCTCGTTCCCCAGGTCGATACGAGGCTGTCAATGCGTCCGGACACGAAGGACGCAGCGGGCTACTTCCGCGAGGGAATCGCGTTCTCGCCGATGTACACGATCGGTATCAAGAGGACCGTCAGGGGGACTGGAGAGTTGCGCACGTGGCTCAAGGTCGAAAAGGCAAGCTGAATTACCGCTGCCCGCGTTGCCTGATGCGGGAGATCGACATGGACATGCTCTACGACGCCGACAAGCGCGAGTACTACTGCTTGCGCTGTTCATTCGTGGGACCCGAGAGCGAGGTCCTCCGCCTGAACGCCCAGTTCCGCGCCAAGTACCTGGACCGGACGGCCAGGATCACGGATTTCTAAGGCGGACCGGAGGGGAGAAATCGATTGCGGACGGCGGCGGCCACGAAAGGAGCCGCGGGTGTGCGGATCCCGAAGCTGGGAATTGTCCTACTGATCGCGTGGGCGGTCGTTGGCTGCGTTGCGGCCGGCGCAACCGCGTCCTCGCTGACGCCTTCGCCGGACCCAATCGGCCTTGGCTTTGTCGACCAGACAAACCTGGAAGTGTCCCTCGTCGTCAACGGGACAGTGGTCGAGACCTTCGCGCCGCACAGCGCCGACGACGCAATCCACATGAGCGCCCTTCCGTCGCTGCCCTGGGTTGTCGAGGCCCGCACAGCATCGGGGCGCGTGTTGCTCACCATGACAGCGGGCCCGGGCGACGTCCAAACACAGCCGGGCAACGGGGCGATGAGCTATGGCAAAGAGGCGGGGGCCGAGCTCTCGTGCGGGCAGCTGTACCTCTGGACGGGCACTTCTGAGCCGATCTGGCCTGCGCCGGGATCGGGATCGCCGGGCGACTGCGCCCCTTGACCTGACGAAGGGCCGGGCGCCGGCAGTCAGCTTGCTCCGCGCGTCGCCTCGTCCTGCCTGCCGGCCCGAGGTGTGAACCCGACCACCCGGCGTGCCACTCCCGGTCGGGCCGGATGCAGGATCGCCGAGCCGCCCGGCTGACTGTGCGCAGGGATCTGTGGACCCGGCTTATTCGAGTGCGCGGTGAACTCGGACCCACACCAGTGCTGGTGTCGATTGTTCATCCGGGCTCGCCGGTGGCGGGTGGTCGAGGCGATGCGGGCGGGCACGAGGTCGACTTCGGCCACGGCTATCATTCACTCGGTCGGGGTGTGGCCTAGTGGCTAACGCACGTGCTTTGGGAGCCGCAGGGGCGTATGCGGCCTAGGGTCGGGGTCCCGGCGCACAATCGGCTGAGCGTCGAAGGCACCGATTATTGTGCGGTTCGCGAGCACGAGACGACCACCGGTATGGACCGAGTTGAGTCTCGATTTGACGATTCAACCCATGCCTCGGTGGGCAGTCCGGGCAGACGTGAGGTTGACCGCCCCGCTTGGACCCGCGGCCGACGAGGCACGGTGGTGCCGAGCCCGAGGTTCGGGTCCTCTCGTCCAGTCAAGACATCCATCGCCTCGGCGAACGACCCTGCCGGGCCGTCGATCGTCACGGTCGGGGGACCTCGACCCGCAGCCAGTCGCTCGAGATCCAGGCCAGCGTTACGAACCAGGCGCAAGGATCCGCTCGGCTGCCGCGGCGGCGGTGGCGGGGTCGTAGGTCGTGGGGTTCCAGGTGTAGAAGAGCGACGTCAGTAGGGCGAACTCTCCGTTCGTGCCACTCCAGTCCGCTTCGCCGGCCAGGTTACCCATGTAGGTGTGGGCGACCGTGGCGAGGTCGGCCGCGCGTCCGCTGCAGGGCTTTCGGTCGCGCGAGAAGTCGATGGTGTCGTTGTCCCAGAGGCCGATCTCGTGGCCGACGGCGGTCGCATAGGCGCGCGCGCCGGCCGCCGTGACCGTCGGCGAGAAGGCACCACCGTCGCCGGTCCAGAAGACGCGCACGTCGGCGGGAAACGCGCCAGGCATCTGGGCCAGGTAGCGCTGCCCGTTGTCCGAGAGGTTCAGGCCCGGGACGTGGGCGTAGGGCGGGAAGACGGCCGAGACGCGGATGCCGGGATCGCGTCCCCGCACGTAGTCGTACAGGTCGCGCAGGATGCCGGCCTGCTCGTGGGCCTGCGCCACCGGGTCGGTCAGCGGCATGTCGTCCCAGTCGAAGCTGAAGCTCCGCGTCCCGGCGTCGAGCAACTCGTCGAGCTGACGTTTCACCTGGTCCCGTGGCGTCACGGTCAGCCGGTCCTCGTAGCCGATCCCGTTCATCAGCTCCACGTGATGGTCGTCGCACAGGCGGACAATCTCGGGCCACGGAGTCCGGTCGAGGAGATCGAGGAAGTTGAGCTTGTGGCGCACCCCGAACCGGACACGCTCCAGAAGAAGGGCCCGCGAGGCGTCGGTGACGCCGACGTCAGGGAGCACGTACGGGTCGAGGATGGCCCCTCGCCGGGTGAAGCCGGGAGCGTCGTCGACGGTCGCAGCCCGGAGCCAGCGGGTCGAGCCCTCGGCCACGACGAGCCGGGCGAGCGAGAGGAGCCCGTAGTAGGCACCGGCCTCGTCGCCTGCCCGAACCGTCACGGCGGGCCCGTCGGTCGTTGGGGTGACCTCGAGCCGGTACGCCTGCGAGGCGAACGACGGGTCGTCGGCGGTCACGATGAGCCGGGCCTGCCGGCGGCCGTCCGCGAAGGCGGCGGCGACCGGGATCCGGGCATCGGTCGCCACCTCATCGAGGAGTGATCGGAGCGCGGCCGATGGCACGGCCACGGGAGCGAGCGAACTCGTCTCCAGCATGGCGCCGTAGGTGGCGGTCGTCGGGGTCGGGTCGATGACCGGCGGAGTGCCGCCGAACGTGGGCCCCGGGGTGATGACGGGCGAAGGACTCGGCGTCGCGCTCGGAGTCACGCTCGGCCGGGCGGCCTGGGCGCACGCCTGGAGTACCGAGCCCAGGGCTGAGGCGGTGACCCCGAGAACGACCGCACGGGCGACGAATTGCCGCCGGGTCATGGGCTCGACGAGCCGGCCCGCGATCGTATCGTCTATTGGGCTCGGCTCGGCGCTGGGCTGCCCCGGCGGGAGCGGGGCGACCTCGTCCGCCTCTGGCGGACGGCTGACCGATACCGGGGCGAAACCGCGTCTCGCCATGTCAGGCTCCTCGGGACGCGACAGGCGGGTCGGGTTCGCCAGTGGCTCGACGCAGTCCCGGCGGCCACGGTTCGGACCGCGTGTCTTCGCCCCGCTACCAGTGAGACGCTGCGGCGGTCGCCGCTGGGGCGCTCGCCGCCCGACGAGGCCGTATGATTGCGACCGCTCGGGGTGTGGCCTAGCGGCTAAGGCACGTGCTTTGGGAGCACGAGATCGTGGGTTCGAATCCCACCGCCCCGACCATCCCCGCCACTGCGAGCCGCAAGACGAAGCCGCGTCGCCTAATCTTGTGGCCGTGGACAGTCACGCGCGCCTCGAGGTGAGCCGGCCGGGCGGCGCGCCGGCATGGATCGAGTTGCTGGTGGGCGACATAACCACGGTGCGGGTCGAGTTGATCGTCAATGCCGCCAATCAGGCGCTGGCCGGAGGCGGCGGCGTGGACGGCGCGATCCATCGCGCCGCGGGTCCGGAACTCATGGCGGAGCTGCGCGCCAGATATCGCGGTTGCCCCACCGGGAGCGCGGTGATCACCGGGTCCGGAAGGCTCGCCCAGCACGGCGTCCGGTGGATCGTGCATGCCGTGGGGCCGGTCTGGCGCGGCGGCGGGCAGGGCGAGGAGGCGCTGCTCGCGTCCGCCTACGCGACGTCTCTCAGCCTGGCCGATCGGGCGGGCGCGCAGTCGGTCGCCTTCCCGGCCATCAGCGCCGGCATATACGGCTATCCGCTCGATCGCGCGGCAGCGGTGGGGCTGCGGTCCGTTCGCAACGGCCTCACCCAAGCCCACACGGTCGAGCGCGTCGTCTTCGTCCTGTTCGGCGACGAAGCGTTCCGGGCATTCGAGCGAGCGCTCCGTGATCTGGCCGGCGAGGCCTGACGCGCCTCAGCCAAAGCGACCCAGGGTCGGTGCGGCGTCGGGCCCCGAAGGGTTATTCTCGACAAATGACTGAGCTTGCCTTTCCAGCCGGTTTTCTCTGGGGGACGGCCACCGCCGCGCATCAGGTCGAAGGCGACAACACCAACAGCGATTGGTGGGCCTTCGAGCACATGCGCGGCACTCCGTGCAAGGAGCCGAGTGGAACGGCGATCGAGCACTACACGCGTTATGCGCGCGATATAGCGATGCTGGCCGACCTGGGCTTCAACACCTATCGGTTCTCGGTGGAGTGGGCCCGCATCGAGCCGGCCGAAGACGAGTTCGACGAGACCCAGCTGGCCCACTATCGCAAGATGGTCGAGCTCTGCGGCAAGAGCAAGCTCACGCCGATGGTGACCCTCAACCACTTCACGCTGCCCAAGTGGTTGGCCGATCGGGGCGGCTGGCTGACGCCTTCCATGGCGCGGCTTTTCGAGCGCTACACGCAGCGCGTCGTCGAGGCGCTGGGCGACCAAGTCGAGTGGTTCTGCACGCTGAACGAACCAGGCATGGTCGCCTTCGGAGGCTACGGCGGGGGGTTCCCGTTCCCGCCCGGGCTGAAGGGGATCGACAACTGGAAGGCGGCGACGGCCAGGCTCATCGAAGCTCACAAGGTCTCGCGCGCGGCCATCAAAAAGCGGCGCCCCGACGCGAAGGTCGGCCTGACCAACGCGATGCAGGAATGGGAGGCCAACGCCGGCGGCGCGCCGATCATGAACTACGCCCGAGGGCTGATGGAAGACGCATACCTCGAGGCTGCCGTCGACGACGACTTCGTCGGCGTCCAGACATACACCCGGGCCCGATTCGACCTGCCCCGCGTAGCCGGCATCGCCGCCCACGTCGCGCTGGCGATCCCCGCGGCAGAGAAGCTGATCGTCGGGCGCGTCACCTCATGGCAGCGCGAGTCCGGTCCCGGGGTAAGCCACGATCCGCACGTTCGGACCACCCAGATGGGCTACGAGTTCCGCCCGCAGGCCGTGGCCGCCACCGTCCGTCGCGCGGCCCAGCTCCTGCCCGGCAAGCCGATTGTCGTGACCGAGCACGGCATCGCCACCGCCGAGGACGCAGAGCGGATCGAGTTCATCACCGAAGGGCTCCGCCCCCTCCACGCCGTGATCGAGGATGGCATCCCACTTTTGGGCTACATCCACTGGAGCGCCTTCGACAACTTCGAGTGGGCGAGCGGCTACGCCATGAAGTTTGGGCTGATCGCCGTCGACCGAGAGACACAGGAGCGAACTGTCAAGCCGTCGGGCCGCTTCCTGGGCGAAATCTCGCGGTCAAACCGGCTGCAGCTGCCGGAGCAAGGGCGGCCAGACGCGGGGCAGCCAGAGGCGGGACGGCAACAGGCGTGACGGATGCCCGCTATGGAAACCCGCGCGGCCCCAGGTAGCACAAGACCGGCGCAGCCTGCGCCGGTCCTGGCACATCGCTCGCGGCAGGGCCCGCTGTCCCTACCGCGCGGCGAGGCCCGCTCGAGTGTCGCCGCCTACGTTGCCGGCCCGGGGTCTGAACAGCAGGTTCGACGCATCGCACACCATGTCGGCCGTCAGCGGGGAGGCCCCGCTATTCTCGCGATTGAGTCGCGCATCTCTGGCCGCTGACTGTGTTTTCATCTCGCCTTCCTGCACGCCTGGGCACGCCGGCGATGCATCCAACCTACGCCTGCCCGGGCGCAGATTCAAGACCCGATAGGATGGGCCCTGGGAGAAACGCGTCCGCAGCCGATCCCTAGACTGAGCGTATCTCGCCAGTTGAGCCGGGCGCGCCTTTCGTGTCGCCCGGCCCCGATCGAACTTCGAGCAAGGAGCTGGCTGCGCAATTGGCAGAGAAGGAATCGCCGCTCTCGAGAGCGCCCTCACCGGTGGCGAGCTGGGCGCTGGATGAGACCGTGACCTACCTCAATCACGGCTCCTTCGGCGCGTGCCCGCGCGCGATCCTCGAGGTCCAGCGGGGCTGGCGCGACAAGCTCGAGTCCGATCCCGTCCGCTTCCTGGGCCGCGACGTGGAAGACCTGCTGGACTGGGCCCGCTCGGAGATCGGGGCGTTCGTCGGTGCCGACGCCGAGGATCTGGCGCTCGTTCCCAACGCCACGACCGCCATCAACACGGTCCTGCGCTCGCTGCGCTTCGAGAAGGGGGACGAGCTGCTGACCACCGACCACGCCTACAACGCCACCCTTAACGCTCTCCGCTTCGGCGCGGCGAAAGACGGGGCCAGGGTCGTGCTGGCGCGCATCCCATTCCCAATCTCCTCGCCGGACGAGGCCTTCGACGCGATCATGGCGGCGGTCACTCCCCGCACCAGGCTGGCGCTGCTGGACCACGTCACCAGCGCCACGGCGCTGATCCTGCCGCTGGAGCGGCTGGTCCGCGCCCTGGCCGAACGCGGCGTGGACGTGCTGGTTGACGGCGCTCATGGCCCGGGCATGATCCAGCTGCGGCTGAACGAGCTCGGCGCCGCCTACTACGCCGGCAACGGCCACAAGTGGATGTGTGCGCCGAAGGGGTCGGCATTCCTCCACGTTCGACGCGACCGCCAGGCCCTCATCAAGCCGCTGTCCATCTCGCACGGCGCGAACGACACCCGCCTGGATCGCTCGCGCTTCCGCCTCGAGTTCGACTGGCAGGGCACCATGGACCCCAGTGCCTGGCTGACCTGGCCGGCGGCGATCGACGGCCTGGCCGAGATCCTCCCCGGCGGCTGGACCGCGGTGATGGCGTTCAACCACCGGCTCGCGGTAGGCGCGGCCGAGATGCTGGCCGTGGCCCTGCACACAGCCGTCCAGGCTCCGGGCGAGATGATCGGCTCGATGGCCTCGACCCGGCTGCCGGGCGGTCCGTGGTCTCGGGTCGAGGCGGTCCGCCGAATGGACGTGATCGAAGCCGCGTTGCGCGGCCGCCGCTTCGAGGTACCGCTGATGATGTGGCCGTGCCCATGGCTGGTGGATTCCGGGGACCTGCCGCCCGCGACCGAATTCGACCTGCTGGTTCGGGTCTCCGCCCACGTCTACAACTACCTCGGCCAGTACGAGCGGCTGTCGTCGATCCTGGCCGGCTTCGCGGGTGCGAACCGACGGCACGTGGGACCGGCGCCGGAGGACGGGGTAGCCTGAGGGCGCTCCGATCGGCGCGGCTCCAAGAGCCGCGGTACCAAAGGACGCTCAGATCGGGCCGGCCCCCTCGGAGGGTGCGACGGCATAGACGCGCGGGATGGCACCCATCCGACGCGGATACCGGGCGGCGACGGCTCGTTCCAGGGCGGGCACCGCCTCGCCGCGGACGAGGTTCACCGTGTAGCGGCCCAGCCCGGCCCCGGCCATCCGGGCCCCCACGACGCCCGGAACCGAACTGGCGATCTCGACCATGACGTCGAGAGGTGGCGCGCTGGCCTGGAACAGCGTGCGCAGCGACTCATGGGATGCGGCGAAGAGACGGCCCAGGACGTCGAGGTCGCCATGTGTCATCGCGTTGGCAGCGGCGGCGACCCGCTCGTTCTCGTTGACGACGTGCTCGGCGCGCCGCGCCAGTGTCTCGGGCAGCGCGTGGCGATGCCTGCGCAACGTGGCCGGGTCGATGTCCCGCAGCGAGGCGACGGCGGGCTCGCGCTCCGCCAGCAGGGCCACGGCGCGGCCACACTCGGCGCGCCGCTCGGCGAGGAGCGAGGAGCGCAGCCGCGGCGCGCCGGTGTCGCACAACACCACGCTCACGCCCGCCGGCATGGCCACGTAGCGGCTGTCGAGAGAGCGGCAGTCGAGCAGGATCGCCCGCCCCGCGCGGCCGGCGGCGCTGGCGAAATGGTCCATCGGCCCGCATTCGGCGCCGACGTACTCGCGTTCGGCGCGTTGCGCAAGGGCCGCCAGGAACGGCGCGGCAAGCACCCTGTCTCCGACGAGCAGGGCCACGGCCGATGCCAGCTCCAGCGCCGCCGACCAGGCCAGGCCGGCGCCCCGCGGGACCGCGGAATCGACGACGCCGTCGAAGCCCCCCGTGGGGAGGGCGGCTTCGCGCAGCGACCACGCCATCCCGGCCACATGGTCGATCCAGCGGGCCGTCCAGGGTTCATCGCGAGCTTCGCCGGCCGACAGATCGTCGATCGAGAACGTGCCCGCCTCGTTCGTCTGGAGCGAGGCGATCCGCACCAGCCCGTCGCGGCGCCGGCGGAAGGCGATCCAGGTGTCCAGCTCGATCGCGATCGGCAGGACCAGACCGTCGTTGTATTCGGTGTGATCACCGATGAGGTTGACGCGGCCGGGAGCGCGCGCGTACCCGATCTCGTTGGAGGTCGCGTCGGCGTCGTCGGGGAACCTCTCGCGCAGCGCGACCTCGAGACGGCGCCGGCGTTCGAAGCCGCTATCGCGAACAACGTCCAGGCTCTCTCCCACGCCCAAATGCTAGCGCGCGACTGAGGTCGGCGGGCCGCGGCTGGACTGGTGCGCGCACGCACCACAGACGGGCGGATGGCAGAGACCGCGCGGGCAGTGGCACTTAGGATTGACTGGCGACGCATTCGCGAAGCCCGGCTGCGCCATCTGGTGGGAGGAAGTGCAAGCCGTCCAGCCTCTCCTGGCGATCCT